>CANGTC010000164.1 GCA_947456505.1 Beijerinckiaceae bacterium | reverse complement strand
TTTGTCTTCAGGAAGATGGAGGGCGTGCGCGAGGAGATGAGGCCGCGCGGTTTCCAGATCATCATCACGACCATGGCGAGGCCAAAGATCAGCATGCGATATTGCGCGGGATCAAAGCCCTCGCCGAAGATGCGCTTGAGGAAATCCAGCTCGCGCAGGATCTCCGTGCCGCCGATCATGGCCACAGCCGCCAAAGCGACGCCGATCTGCGAGCCCATGCCGCCGAGCACCACGATGGCGAGGATGGTCGCGCTCTCGATGAAGGTGAAGCTCTCGGGGCTCACGAAGTTCTGCCGCACGGCGAAGAAGGAGCCCGCAAAGCCGCCGAACATGGCGCCCAGCGCGAAGGCGGTGAGTTTGGTGTTCACGGTGTTGACGCCCAGCGACCGACAGGCGATCTCATCCTCGCGCAGGGCCTCCCAGGCGCGGCCTATGGGCAGGGTGCGCAAGCGCAGCGTCACCGCATTGGTGAGCAAGGCCAAGCACAGGATGAGGAAATAGAGAAAGATGGTGCGATGGATGGGCGTGAACTCCAGCCCCATCATCGCGGCGAATCCATCGTCTGCCGCAGTGAAGGGCACGCCGAAAAAAGTCACCCGCGGGATCGAGGAAATGCCCGCATAGCCGTTGGAGAAATCGCTCCAGTTGATCAGCACCACGCGGATGATTTCGCCAAAGGCCAGCGTTACGATGGCCAGATAATCGCCGCGCAGACGCAGCACCGGAAAGCCAAGGATCACGCCCCAGAAAGCGGCCAGAATCCCCGCCAGCGGCAGGCAGACCCAGAAGGAGAGGCCATAGTTGGTGGACAGCAGCGCATAGGAATAGGCGCCCACCGCATAGAAAGCCACATAGCCCAGATCCAGCAGGCCCGCGAGGCCCACCACGATGTTCAAGCCCCAGCCCAGCATGACATAGATGAGGATCTGGACGCCGTAGTTATTGATCCACTTGAGCGACCCCTGGGGACCCAGCCAGGCCAGCATGACGAAGGGAAAGACGAACAGCGCGACAATCCCCGCGATGGAGATCAGGCGGCTATGGTCCGGCCCATCCGCCTGAGCCTTGGCGGGAGGCGCGGGCGCATCGCGCAAACGCGCGTCCAGCGGGAAGGCGCCGATCAGCAAGGCGAGGCCGAAGGCCACGATGCCCAAGCCATTCGCAGGCCCCGAGGTCAGCGCCAGATGGGCGCCATAGACGCCGATCAGCGCGCCGGGAATGGCCAGCGCCCGCGCCCGCCAATCGCCCAGCAGGCCCGCCAGCAGACGCGCGCAGAACACAGCAATGACGGCGCCAATCGCCCAGGACCAGCGTTGCTCGACCACGAGCTTGTTCTGCATGTCCTGCTCGGTGCGCAGGGCGAGGATGGGGAAAGAGAGGCCAAAGGTGATCAACGCCGCAAAGCCCGCATCCGCGAGGGCGCGAGCGAGGCCGGGGCGTTTATGATCGAGCGGCGCGCTCAAGGTCAGACCTTCTCCACTTCGGGCTTGCCGAGCAGGCCCTGGGGCATGAAGATCAGGGTGGTCGCGAGCACCGAGAAGGCCGCGACGTCCTTGTAGTCGGAAGAAAAATAGGCCGCCCAGAAGGTCTCGATGAGGCCAATGAGAAGGCCGCCGACCACCGCCCCCGGCAGGGAGCCGATGCCGCCCAGCACCGCCGCCGTGAAGGCCTTGACCCCCGGCGTGAAGCCATCGGCGAAATTCACCACGCCATAGTAGAGCATGTAGAGCGTGCCCGCGACCGCCGCCAGGGCGGCGCCAATGACGAAGGTGAGGGAGATCGTGCGGTCGACGTCAACGCCCAGCAGGGCCGCCATCTTTCGGTCCTGCTCGCAGGCTCGCTGGGCGCGCCCCAGCGCGGTCTTCTGCACCACGAACCAGAAGGCCAGCAGCAACACCGCCGTCACCGCCATGATGAGGATCTGCTTGTAGGAAAGGGTGACGCTGAGCGGCCCGTCGGTAAGGCGAATCAGATCCGTGAACATGGGCGGCACGGGCTTGTTGCGCGGCCCCTGCGCCACCTGCACGAAATTCGACAGGAAGATCGACATGCCGATGGCCGAAATCAGCGGCGCCAGCCGGAACGAGCCCCGCAAAGGCCGATAGGCCACACGCTCGATGGCCCAGTTCCACAGAGCCGTGAAAGCCATGGCCGCCACCAGCACGATCAGGAAGGCCACGGGCATGGAGGCGAGGCCCAGCAATTGGGTCAGGGCCAGAAAGATGATGAGCGCGATGAAGGCGGAGAGCATGAACACATCGCCATGGGCGAAATTGACCATGCCGATGATGCCGAAGACCATCGTATAACCAATGGCGATCAACCCATAGATCGAGCCCAGGGTCAGCCCGTTGATGAGTTGCTGGAGGAAATTTTCCATGAAAGCGCAGGCGCTCCTGAATCGGCTGATCCGGCCAGACCGAATCTCAGGATAGCAACAGTTGGCGGGAAGGGCGAATGAGGGTCAGGCGGGGGCTGGCTCGCCGGAGGGTCTGGCCGCACCTCCTTCGGGCCAGACGCCGTCAAAACCATCCCTGTGGCGCGATCGACCGCCTCGATCCGAATCTCCAGATTGAGCGCATAGGCGACCTCTGCGATGGTTCCCACCGTCCAGTTGGGCGGATTGCCGGAAAACCAACGGCAGACCTCCCCCTTGTTCCTGCCAAGAGCCTCGGCGAGTTCGCTGAGCGGGTATTGGCCATGTTTGCGCTTTTCCATGATCGCCGCCCAGAAAAGACTGGCGAATTGGGCGCGGATCATCGCCCGATCATAGGCGCGCACCCCACGGGAGGCAGCCCTGTTCATGACGTTCGTCAACCACATGCGACGCTCCCATAGAAGAACCTGCGCCCCGCCCGCTCCCGTTCAGCCCCTCCGGCGCCAAACCCCTGAACTCCACCTCAACAATAATTCCCTCCCCTCCCAACCTCTCCCGACTTGCGCCAAACCGTCCGGCGTTGCATCTAGACAGCAAGGCGCCTTCAGGGCGGCGCCGGGTGATGGCTCTGAGGCCCAAACGAGGACAGTGCACATGGCGATGACGATGAAGGGGGAGGTGTCCCTCCCCGCCGACCGGCAGACGGTCTGGGAAAAGCTCAACGACACCGAGGTCCTGAAGGCCTGCATTCCCGGCTGCCAGACCCTGGACAAGACCGAAAACGGCCTTTCCGCCGTGGTGAAGGTCAAGGTCGGCCCGGTTTCGGCCACCTTCAAGGGCAATGTGGAGCTTTCCGACCTCGACCCGCCGAACGGCTACCGGATCTCAGGGTCGGGCGAGGGCGGCATCGCGGGCTTCGCCAAGGGCGGCGCCAATGTGCGCCTTACGGACATCGAGGGCGGCGGCACCCTGCTGACCTACGACGTGGAGGCCAATGTGGGCGGCAAGATCGCCCAGCTCGGCGCCCGCCTCATCGACGGCGTGGCCAAGAAGAACGCCGATCAGTTCTTCGCCACCTTCGCGCAGGTCTGCGGCGCGCCTTCCGCCTAAATATCGCAGCGCGCGGCGTGGTGCTGGGCGATGACCCAGCCCCCGTCGCGCGCGGCGATCACCCAGGTCAGGCGATAGAGGCGGGGCTCGACCCCGAATCGAAACCGCCAGAACCCCGCCGTGGCGAAGACCCCCGGCGCCACCGGCGCCAGCTCCGGTTCCTCGAAGGCTTCCAGCGAAACGTCAGGCGACAGCCCCGCGAAATAGGCCCGCACGCCCGCCTGGCCGCGAAAAAGCTCCGGCGTGGAGCCAAAAAACAGCGCATCGGGCGCATAGAGCGCCGCTAGCCCATCCAGATCCCGCGCCGCGAAAGCCTGGGCCCAGCGCGCTCGCAAAAGCGCGGCGATCCGGGATTCTTCGTTCAAATCCATGGTTGCGCCTCCCCGGCCTGATCGAGACGCAGGGTTCCACGCTCGGCCCAGCGAGGCAAGTTGACGCTCTACCCCGGCTTTTTGCCAGATCGTCCAAGCAAGTGCTTGCTTGACGCAGCCTGCTTGGCATATCAGATTTGCGCCAGTTTATTTCTTTGGAGGGAATGCCCATGACCGCCGTGTCAATGACAGTGAACGGCCAGCACTTCAGCGCCGATATCGATCCGCGCACCCTGCTGGTTCAGTTTCTGCGCGAAGAGCTTCGCATGACAGGCACCCATGTAGGTTGCGACACCAGCCAGTGCGGCTGCTGCGTGGTCCATGTGAACGGCGACGCCGTGAAATCCTGCACCACCCTGGCCCTCACCTGCGACGGCGCCTCCGTGACGACCATCGAGGGCCTCGCCAAGGGCGACGAGCTGCATCCCATGCAGGCCGCCTTCCGCGAGAATCATGGCCTGCAATGCGGCTTCTGCACCCCCGGCATGATCATGACCGCCGTGGAGCTGGTGAGCCGCAAGGGCACGAATCTCGACGAGCACACGATCCGCGAGGAGCTCGAGGGCAACCTGTGCCGCTGCACGGGCTATCATAACATCGTGAAGGCCATCGCCGCCGGCGCTCAGGCCATGGGAACGGCCGCAGAATAAGAGCTTTCCCCTTCCCGGCGCAAGCCGGACCCTTTCTCGCCGGTTTTCCGGCGGATCTGATGGAGACGACGATGTATGAATTCGCTTACCACCGGCCCGGCTCCGTCGCAGAGGCCGCCAAGCTCGCGGGCGATCACACCGAGGGCAAGCTGCTCGCGGGCGGGCAGACACTGCTGCCGACCATGAAGCAGCGCCTGGCGGGCCCCTCCGACCTCATCGACCTCTCGCGTCTTGACGATCTGCGCGGCATTTCGGTGAAGGACGGCGTGGTGACCATCAAGGCTCTCACCCGCCATGTCACCGTCGCCACCTCCGCCGAGGTCAAGGCCACCATTCCTGCGCTGGCGGAGCTCGCGGGCATGATCGGCGACCCCGCCGTGCGCAACAAGGGCACCATCGGCGGCTCCGTCGCCAATAACGACCCAGCGGCGGATTATCCCTCCGCATGTCTGGCGCTGGGCGCCACGATCACCACCAACAAGCGCGCCATCAAGGCGGATGACTTCTTCAAGGGCATGTTCGAGACGGCGCTGGAGGAGGGCGAGATCATCACCAGCATCTCCTTCCCCGTGCCGCAGAAGGCCAACTACCAGAAGTTCCGCAACCCGGCCTCGCGCTATGCGCTGGTGGGCGTGTTCGTGGCCAAGACCGGCGGCCATGTGCGCGTTGCGGTGACGGGCGCAGGCGCGAAGGGCGTGTTCCGCGTGAAGGATTTCGAGGCGGCGCTGGAAGCCAACTTCTCCCCCGCCGCCCTCGAGGGCAAGAGCGTCCCCGCTTCGGGCCTCAACTCCGACATTCACGCGGACGCCGAATACCGCGCGCATCTGATCACGGTCATGGCCAAGCGGGCTGTGGCGGCGGCTGGTTGAGCTTAGGCGTTTCAAATAAGGGAAGCCCCGGAACCGAAAGGGTCCGGGGTTTTTTATTGCCCCCTACCGCCCCGCCTCCTCCAGATAGCCCCCATCAATCACATCAGCAGCCTTCAGCGGCGTCTTCAACTCGCCTGTGGCCACGAGACTGTCGATCACGGCCTGGATTCCATCAGGCGAAATGGCGGCTTTAGCGGCGATGATCTGCTTGTCGATGTAAAAGCCGTAGATCTTGTCCGCCGTCGCGCGGTCGCCGCCCGCATATTTCGCCATGATGTCCACGACCTCGTCACGGTTTTTCCCATCATAGAAATAATCCACGGAGCGACGCAGCGCGCGCAGGAAGGCCACAGTCTCGACCCTATGGGTCCTTGCCCAGTTCACATTGATGAAGGCGTTGTTCTGGGCCCAGACCGGCACATAATCAGGCGCCACGCCCAGATCGTTGAAGCCCTCGGCCAGCGCCATCAGGTCATTGGGATTGGTGAGGACGGCGGCGCCTACCTGCCCGCTCATGAGCTGGGAGAAACGCGCCGGGGTCGTGCCCGCATAGATCAGGTCGTAATCCTTCTCGGCCAGCCCGTTCTTGCGGGCCATGATGCGGAAGAAGAACAGGGTCTGGTCGGTCGGCCCGCCCACGGAAACGAGCTTGCCCTTCAGGCTGTCCCAGGTCGCCACGCCCTTGGCGCCCACGGTTCGGAAGGGAGCCGCGTGGACCGTGCCCGCGATGATCCGCAGCCCCGCCCCACCCGCGATGGCGCGGACCGTGGCGTCAGTGGCGGCGATGCTGATGTTGAGGGAGCCCGCCACGGTCTGCTGGACCGCGCGGGCGGCGGAGCCTGCCGGGGTCCAGACCACGTCAAGCTTCTCCGCCTCGAAGAACTTCTTCTCAAGGGCGATGTAGGTGGCGATGCTGGTGGAATCCGAGCGGCCGGTGGTGCCGAACTGGAGAGGCTCCGCGGCCAGGGTGGCGCCAGCGCCGATGAGCAGGGCCGCAGCAGCAGCCGCCCCCATCCGCAGGGTCTGCTTGATCGTAAGGCATAGGCGCATGGGACAACCTCGTGGGCGATATGTAGCCTTCGCAAAGCAATCCGCATACCATAACTGCTGCTGATGACAGAGGACGAGCGCCGCTCCCCCATTGATTGCCTGCCAGCCCCTCAAATGGCATGGTCCGGCTCACCCTTGGTTCGCGGCATTCCAAAACGTTTTCAAGAAAAGGCGCCTTCTGCGTGACTGACCTCCCCACCTCAATCGACGAAACGCTCCAGCTCCTCGCCGACGCCAATTATGTGGCCGACCGGACGCTGGCGACTGTGCTTTTCCTTTCCCTGCGCCTGCAAAGGCCGCTCTTCCTCGAGGGCGAGGCGGGCGTGGGCAAGACGGAGATCGCCAAGGTGCTCTCGAAGGCCTTGGGCCGCCCGCTCATCCGCCTGCAATGCTACGAGGGGCTCGATGTGTCCTCGGCGGTCTATGAGTGGAACTACGCACAGCAGATGATGGCGATCCGCCTGGCAGAAGCCTCCGGCGAGACCGACCGCAGCCGCCTCGAACACGACATCTTCTCCGAGCGCTATCTGGTGAAGCGCGCCCTGCTGCGCGCGCTGGAGCCCTCCACGGAAGGCGCGCCCATCCTGCTCATCGACGAGCTCGACCGCACGGACGAGGCCTTCGAGGCCTTTCTGCTGGAGGTGCTGTCGGATTACCAGATCACCATCCCCGAACTGGGCACGATCCGCGCGGAGCATCCGCCCATCGTGATCGTCACCTCCAACCGCACCCGCGAAATCCACGATGCCCTCAAGCGCCGCTGCCTCTATCACTGGGTCGACTATCCCGATGAGGAGCGCGAGCGCGCCATCCTGCGCGCCAAGGCGCCCCATGCGCCCGAGCGCCTGACGCAAGAGCTGGTCGCCTTCGTGCAGAAGCTGCGCAAGCTGGATCTCTTCAAGCAGCCGGGCGTGGCCGAGACCCTGGACTGGGCCACCGCCCTCACCGAACTCGACGCGGTGGCGCTCGACCCTGCGCAGGTCTCCGACACCCTTGGCGTGCTGCTGAAATATCAGGACGACATCGCGCGCATGCAGGGCACGAAGGCGCAGGATCTCATCGACGAAGTGCGCGCCGAACTGCGGGCCGTCTGAGATGGACGACGCCCCTCCCGCAGGCACGGGCCGCCTGGCGCAGAACATCCTCTATTTCGCCCGTGCGTTGCGGGCGGCGGGGCTGCCTGTGGGCCCGGGCGCTACGCTGGACGCCGTGCGCGCGGTGGAGGTGGCGGGCATCGGCGACCGCGAGGATTTCCGCGCCACCCTGCACGCAATCTTCGTGAAGAAGCACGAGCATGATCTGATCTTCAATCAGGCCTTCGACATTTTCTGGCGCAAGCGCGGCTTCCTCGACAAGCTGCTGGCCATGCTCTCGCCGGTGGCCGAACCCGCCAATCCCGAAAAGGCCAAGGCGCCGCCGGGCGCCTCGCGCGTGTCCGACGCCATGTTCAAACGCGAGGGCAAGAAGCAGGAAAAGCCCCAGGTGGAGCTGGATTACCGGCTCACCATGTCCGAGCAGGAAGTGCTGCAGCGCAAGGACTTCGCGCAGATGAGCGCCGAAGAGATCGCCCGCGCCAAGGCCGCCATTTCGAAGATGCGCATGGATCGCGACGAGCTGCGCACCCGCCGTTTCGCGCCCGACCCCAAGGGGTCGCGCATCGACCCGCGCCGCAGCTTCCGCCGCTCCCTGCGGGCGGGGGGAGCCTCCATCGAGCTGGCTTTTCGCGCGCCCGCCATACGCCGCCCGCCCATCGTCGCCATCTGCGACATCTCCGGCTCCATGAGCGATTACACCCGCGTGTTCCTGCATTTCCTCCATGCGCTGGGCGAAGAGCGCGGGCGGGTGCATACGTTCCTCTTCGGCACACGCCTCACCAATGTGACGCGCTCGCTGCGTCACAAGGACCCGGATGAGGCGCTGGCCGCCTGCACGGCCCATGTGGAGGACTGGTCTGGCGGCACGCGCATTGGCGCCACCCTGCACGAGTTCAACCGCCTGTGGTCACGCCGGGTGCTGGGCCAGGGCGCCAGCGTGCTGTTCTTCACCGATGGGCTGGAGCGCGACGGAAGCGAGGAGCTCGGCCGCGAGATGGAGCGCCTGCACAAGAGCTGTCGGCGCCTCATCTGGCTCAACCCCTTGCTGCGCTATGACCGTTTCGAGCCGCGCGCCCAGGGCATCCGCGCCATCCTGCCCCATGTGGACGAGTTCCG
>CANGTC010000163.1 GCA_947456505.1 Beijerinckiaceae bacterium | reverse complement strand
CTGGCCCGCGCCGACAAGGAGATCGCGGACAAGGTGGGCATGAAGAAGTTCCTCGACGAGAAATCCTATCGTCCGGGTCTTGGCCCCTATCAGCGTCCCGAAGAGAAGTAACCGGGGCTCTCCCTTATCGCGGGCGCGCCGCTGTGCGCCCGCTCTCTCCCCTTCGCAATGGACGGAACAACGGTGAGCCTCTCCTCCAATATCGGGGCGCTGATGGCGCCGCGCAATGTCGTCCTCGTGGGCGCCTCCGACCGCAACTGGGCGCCGCGCATCTGGGATAATCTGGCGCGCTTCGGCTTCGAGGGCGCAGTCTATCCGGTCAACCCCAATCGCGACGAGATCTGGGGCGTCCGCTGCTATCCCGGCATCGCCGATCTGCCCGAGGCGCCGGACCATCTGGCCTTGTTTGTTCCCAAGGAGCAGACGCTGGAGATACTCGAAGCTGCGGGGAAGCTGGGCGCGCGCAGCGCCAGCATCTATGCGGCGGGCTTTGGCGAAGGCGGCGACCCGGAAGGCCGTGCCCGCGCCCTGCGCCTCAAGGAGATTCTGCGCACCTATTCCATCGCTGCGACCGGCCCCAATTGCATGGGGCTTGCGGTGGGGCGCTCCAGATTCTGCACCTTTCCCGATGAGCAACTTTCGCCCTTGGCGCCCGGCGCCGTGGCCGCGATCACCCAGAGCGGCATGCTCGCCCAAACTTTCGCGCGCGGGCTTGTGGATGCGGGCCTGACGCTGGCCTATCTCATATCCTGCGGCAATCAGACGGGCCTGACCTTCGCCGATTACATCGACTATCTCGCTGATGATCCCGATCTGCGCGTCATCACCTGCTACATCGAAGGGATCACCGATGGTCCCGCCTTTCTCGCCGCCGCCGACAAGGCGCGGCGCAATGGCAAGTCCATCGTCGCCGTGAAGGCGGGCGGCTCGGAGGAGGCGCGCAAGGCCGCGCTCGCCCATACGGGTTCGCTGGCGGGCTCCACCGAAGTCTTCGACGCCTTCGCGCGGGATGTGGGCATTGTGCGCGTGGATACGCTCGAAGACATGGTGGAGGCCGCCGCTTACCTGGCGCGCATGCCGCGCCCCAAGGGCCCGCGCGTCGCCATCATGACCAATTCCGGCGCGCTGAAATCGCTGGCCACCGATGCGGCGCAGACTTATGGCGTGCAACTCGCGCAGCTGGATCCAGCGACGGAAACGCGCATGCGCGAGACCCTCGCCGACGCCACGCTGGCCAATCCCTTCGACAGCAAGCGCACCCTGCGCCTCGACGAATATATGGCCTGCGTGCGCGCGCTGCACGATGACGCAAACGTCGACCTTCTGCTGATGGCGGAGGAGTTGCCGCGCGCGGCTGGCATCGAGCGCAAGGTGAAGAATCTCTCCGCGCTGGACGCCTTCGTGGGCGCCGAAGCCACCAAGCCTGTCGCCGCTTTCGCCCCGGTCACTCTGCAGGAAACGCCCTATATGCAGACCCTGCGCGCGGGCATGGCGCATCTGCCCTGGCTGCGGGATGTGGGCAAGAGCCTGCGCACGGTGGCGCGCATTCTCCCATCTGGTCTCACGCCCGCTCTGACGCCCCATGCGCCAGAGCCCGAACGCGCCGGACTTGTCGCCCAATGGCGCGCGAGGGCTGCTGGTTTGAGCGGCCCCACCGCCCTGAGCGAGGCGGAGTCGAAGGAGCTGCTGGCCGCTTTTGGCATTCGCGGCCCCGCCGAAGCAGTCGTCGCCACGCCGGATGAGGCCGTCAGCGCAGCGGCCAGGATTGGCTATCCCGTGGTGCTCAAGGGCGTTTCCGCCGCCGTGCCGCACAAGAGCGATGCGGGGCTGGTGCTGCTGGGCCTCGCCGATGCGCAGGCGGTGCGCGAGGGGGCGCAGCTCATCGCCTCCCGTTGCGCCGCTTTGGGTGCGACGCTCGAAGGCGTTCTGGTCGCCGAGCAGGTGAACGGCGCCATCGAGATGGTGCTGGGCCTGCATCGCGATCCCGAGATGGGCCATGCGGTCATGGTGGGCATGGGCGGCGTCTGGCTCGAACTGTTCAAGGACGTGGCCTTCGCTCCGCCCGGCCTTGGCCTCGAGCGGGCGCGCCAGACCATCGCCCTCACCCGCGCCTCGCAGCTTCTGGCGGGCTATCGCGGCGCTCCGCCTTGCGATGCGGAGGCTCTGGCGCAGGCCATGGTCAATCTCGGGCGCCTCGCCTGCGAGCTGGGCGATGTGATCGAGGCTGTGGATGTCAACCCGATCGCGGTGCGCGCGCAGGGCAGGGACGCAGTCGCGCTCGACGCCCTTGTCGTGCTGCGTCCGTCTGAAGCTTGAGGAGACGCCATGACCGAGGGCCGCGACATCGTCATCGTCCATACCTCCGACGTTCATGTCGATAATGACTACACCGCCCGCGCCCATCGGGGCGATGGGGCGACGCCCCTGGTGCGGGTTCTCGACGCCGCCCGTGATCTCAACGCCGATATGGTCCTGCTCTGCGGCGATACTTTCGATTGCCACAAGATCCCGAAATTTCTGGTGGAGCGGGTT
Organism: Beijerinckiaceae bacterium; assembly: GCA_947456505.1. GTDB lineage: Bacteria > Pseudomonadota > Alphaproteobacteria > Rhizobiales > Beijerinckiaceae > Terripilifer. The sequence continues at coordinate 6,133 of CANGTC010000163.1, read as the reverse complement.
GGCGAATTGATCCGCGCCGCAGGCGTGCCGGTGGTGCTGCTGCCGGGCAATCACGATCCGGCGGTGGAGGATGCGCTGTGGCTGACGCCTGCGCTGGCGGAGGTTGAAAATCTCCACGTGCTGGGCGTGCGCCATGAGGAGGCCGCCCATTTCGCCGATCTCGATCTGGAGGTCTGGGGCCGCGCCCATCGCGACTATGGCGACATGATCCCCTTCGAAACCATCCGACCCCGCCGCGCCCGCTGGCATGTGGCCATGGCCCATGGCCATTATGTGCCCGTGCCCGACCGCAGCACCCGCCCGCGCGCCTCCTGGCTCATCGGCGATGACGAGATCAAGGCGACCGGCGCCGATTATCTCGCGCTGGGCCATTGGAACCGCGCCGTGCAGGTGGGCTGCGGCGCCGTGCCCGCCTTTTATTCCGGCTCTCCCGATTATGCGCGCACCGTCAATGTGGTGCGTCTGCGGGCGAGCGGCGAGGTCGCGGTGGAGCGCCATGATCTTCATTGGCCCGAACCGCGTGAACATTGAGAGGAGCGACATATGACCAGCCAGCCAACCCCGATCCGCCGCATCATCACCGGCCATGACAGCGCCAACAAGGCCAAGGTGCTCATCGATGGTCCCGCGCAAAATGTGCGCGGCAATCGTCCGGGCCAGTTCACCACGCTGATGTGGTGCTCTGACGAGATGCCGCTCGACATGGCGGTGGGCGAGGATGTGGAGGACATGGGCGCCCGCAAGCTCGGCACCTATCCGCCGGTCAATGGCACGCGCTTCATGATCTCCGAATATCCGCCCGGCAATCATCCGCTCATGCATCGCACCGAGACGGTCGATTACATCATCGTGCTCTCGGGCAAGATCGACATGGAGCTGGACGACGGCGAGACCGTCACCATGGGCCCGGGCGACGTGATGGTGCAGCGGGGCACCAACCACGCCTGGATCAACCGCTATGACGAAGTCTGCCGCATGGTCTTCGTGCTGATCGACGCCAAGCCGCTGGGGTTCACGGAGCATCTGCGCTCGCGCGACAACGAGCATCAGCAGATTAGCGAGGGCCAGAAGGGGTAAAAATTTTTTGGGCGCGATCCCTGATCGCGCCCATTTTAATGATCCGAGTTTCCAGCGTTGTGGCGGCTTTGCGCGCCTGCGCCCCTACTGCCGCTCTTCCCGATAGATCCCCAGCTTCTCCTGCGCGCTGCGGTCGGAGAAGGTGAAGTAGATCGCGTCCTTCGACGCCCGCACCTTTTTCCAGACCCAGGCGGGCACGCCCACCACATCGCTTTCGCCGGCGGTGAAGGTCTTGCCGTCGAGCTCCAGGGTGAGTTCGCCTTCCAGCACCACGATGGTCTGCCCATCGGTGGAGCGCATAGGCTTGGTCTCCAGCCCCTTGGGCAGGTGGGACAGCCAGGCGGCGATGGTGGGCATGGCCCAATCGCCAGTCAGCGGGTTGAGATAGCGCAGAGCATAGCCCAGATGCGCGTCGGGCTGGGTGTTCCCGGCCACCTGCATAAGGGCGGGGCGGCTGCGATCATAGGCGTAGTTGAAGATCGGCGTGGTCAGGCCGAAGGGCGAATGGGGCGTCATCGGGCCAAGGCCTGAGCCGTATTCGCTGACCGACTGGCCTTCGGCCCGGGTCAGGATCTGGCTCTTGTCGTTCATGTGGTCCATGAACGCGGCCTCGTAGAAGTTGACCATATGCAGGTCGAGGCCATCAACCCAGATCACCGGCGAATGGTTCTCCTGCCCGTGGTCATGCCAGCCCATGCTGGGGGTAATGATGAAATCGCCGCGCTTCATCTCGGTCTTCTCGCCCGCGACAGCCGTGAAGCCGCCATTGCCTTCGAGCACCATGCGCAGGGCGGACGCCGTGTGACGATGGGCCGGGGCGATCTCGCCGGGCATGATCAGCTGCAGGCCCGCATACATGGTGGCGGTGATGCGCGAGCCGCCCGGCATGGCCGGGTTCTCAAGCACGAGCACACGGCGTTCGGCCTCTTCGGCGGTGAGCAGATCGCCCGCCGCCATCAGCAGGGGCTTGGTCTTGGCGAAGTGCCAGACGTGGGGGGCGAATTTGCTCTTGGGCTCGGTCGGCACCAGACCCTTCAGAACCTCCCACAGAGGGGCGAGGGACTGGGGCGCGAGCGTGTCGTAGTATTTCTGGCGGGTCGCAGCCACGCCTTCAGAAACGGTGGTTTGCATCGGAAGCTCCATCCCTTGGGGGCCATTCGCCCGGATGATCCATTGACGCGCAGTCTAGCATTCACCTGCCCGACTCGCAAAGCCAATGACCTCTTTCCGGGGTGAGGCGGCGCTGTGTCGCGTCAGGCGGCCTGGCTTTCCGGCTTGGCGATGACGAAGACGAACATATTGGCGACTACGATGGTGACAGCCATGAAATAGAAGGTCGAGAGCAGGCCGAACTGATCGGCGAGGACGCCACAGACCAGCGGCCCGATGCTGCTGCCCACCGCCTGAAAGCCGAACAACAGGCCAATGGCTGAGCCGCCCATGCCCTTGGGGGCGGCGTCCAGCGTCCAGGCCTGCAGCACCGCGCGGATGGCGAAGAGGAAGAAGCCCAGCACCGCCACGAAGAAGACGAAGAGGGGGGTGCCGCCCGAGAAGATCATGAGCAGCAGCACCACCGCCGTCATGGCCATGCTCGACATCATGATGCTGCGCGGACCGACCTTGTCGGACATGGCGCCGGCGATGGGGGCGGCGATGAAGCCGGCCAGTTGCAGACCCATCATGGCCATGCCAACCCGCCAGGGCTCATAACCCATGGAATTGGCGAGATAGAGCGGCACGAAGACCATCAGGGAGCCCTGGGTCATCGAGCGGAATGCGGAGCTCGTCGCCAGCATCATCAGGGTTTTGTTTTTGAGGATCTCGTGAAAGCCGCGCAGAACGCCCATAAATCCCATGCCACGGTCGCCGCCTCTGGACTTGCCGTCCATCTGCAGCTTGCCCAGCATCCAGAAGATCGCCACCGCCATGAAAATGCCGGGGACGACATTCAGCACCATGACCTCGCGCCAGGTGAAATTGAAATTGATGGCGACGCCGCCAATCACCACGCCGCTGAGCAGCATGCCCGCGACAAAGGGGGCCACCGCATCGCCCACGTTGCCGCCCATGCCGTGGATCGACACCACCAGCCCCTTGCGGTCGGGGAAGCGATTGGCCAGCGTCGGGATCGCGGTGGGATGCCAGATGGTGTTGCCGACGCCGATCAGGATCGCGCAGGCCAGCAGCATCCAGTAGGCATGAGTGGCCGCCATGATCATGTAGGGGAAGCCTATCCAGGCCAGCGATAGGGCCATCAGCAGTCCTTTGCGGCCAATGGAGTCGACGATGATGCCGCCGGGGATGTTCGACATGGCCCCCGCGAAGGCCTGCGCCGCCGTGATTGAGGCGATCTGGGTGTAGCTCAGGCCAAGCTCGTGGCCGATGACGGGGGCGAGAACGTAGAAAGTCGATGGATACCAATGGGTCAGGGCGTGGCCGATGGAAATGAGCCAGACCTCGGCGAACGAGCGGCTGGTTTCGGTATCGGGGGCTGTCGCCACTGCCGTCATGCTGGAAAACTCCTGAAATGCGAATTTAATCGCCAGCCGCGATTACGCCTCGGGCAGGGGACTCGAAGTTCTTAGGTCTCTTCACATTAATGTGAGGCCGTGCGGTCGGCAACGTATTCGCGCGCCGACCGCCGGTTTTTTCAGAGTTCCTTGCCGAGCAGACGGTCCAGCGACCATGGCCCGCCACCGCGCAGCGCGATGGCGAAGCACATGAAGCCCCAGAGCAGGGTGTATTCATAGCCTCGATTCAGCCAGCTGAAGCCCGTGCCCCAGTAGATGACGAAGGTCAGGAATGCCATTTCGATGGCGTTGGCGGCCGCCCAGAAGCGCGTGAAAAGACCAAGCATGATGCAAAGCCCGCCGACGCCTTCGACCACCAGCAGGAGGTGGGAGAGGACATAGTTGTATTCCAGCGCCCAGGGCATGGTGACGTCGAGCGCCTTGGTCTGGGCCTCCATGCCGCGCAGAACCTTGCCATAGCCATGATAGGCGAGGTTCCAGCCGACTCCGAACCGCACCACCACCCATGAGAGGGGGATGGCGTGATCATAAAAGCGGCGCAAGCCGGGAATGAAGAGAGCTGGTTCCTGGCCGGGCGGCGTTTTCATCTGGTTTCTCCTTTGTGACCACTATGGTTCGCGGCCAAGCCTAAAGGGAAATTTCTCTTTATTTCTTAACGGCCTGCAGCTGAACCAACGTGGCCAGCTGCTCTTTTGTGAGCGGCGTGGGAATAAACTTAAGCTTGACTGCGTCCTCGTTCATGTCCGCAATGCCATCCATCTTGTCTGGATTGGCGCGGTCCTTCTGCACGAATTCGTCGCGTGTGCGGATGGCGATCTGGTCGGAGACCTCGGCCCATTTGGCATAGGCCTTGATCGCATCCGGGCTGGACCAGAGCCACTCGATGGTCTCCCGATAGGCGGCCATGTAGCGGGCCATGGCGTCGGCGTTTTTCTCCAGCGACCCGGCGTTGGCGAGGATCACGCGCACGGGCTGGTTGCGGAATTCGGGGACTTCATCGCCCTTGGCGAGCACGCGGATGCGGCCGCTCTCCAGCGCGTCAAGCATGAGGGGCGGGGCGGTCCAGCCGATGTCCACCTGGCCGCTCATCACCTGGGTGAAGGTGGGGGGCGGGCTGCCGGTGGCGGTGGGCTTTGTGGTGACGCCCGCCATCTTGGACAGGGCCATGACCATGACCTGCGTGGAGGAGCCCGTGGTCGAATAGGCGATGGTCTTGCCCTCGGCGTCCTTCATGGTCTTGAGGGGCGAGGTGGCGGGCACATACCAGAATTCATAATAGCCGCGCATGGTGGCGCCCAGAATGCGCACCGGCGCGCCCTTCGAGAAGGCGCCCATGACCCCATAGGTCCCGACCCCGATGCCGATGTCCACGCTGCCGGAGATTACGGCCTGCTGGGTCTCGCCGCCGCCCTGGGTGTAGAGCACCTCAAGCTGGAGGCCATGCTTTTTGAAAATCCCGGCGTCCTGGCCCAGTTCCGAAACCGAATTTTCCCAGACGCCGCGCTGGCCGACGGCGACCTTGAGTTTGTCCTGCGCGAGTGCTGGCAGGGCGGCGAGTGTGGCGAAGGCGGCGGAGATCGCGAGCCTGGTGAAAGTCTGCATGATCTGTCCTTTCAGAAACGGGGCGCGGGTTCAGATGTCCCAGTCGCCGGGAATGGCGTTTTGCTTGACGCCCTTGTGGACGTAGTAGGACCAGAGCTTGTCCACATGGAACTCGCGCATTTCGTGGCGGTCGATCTGTTCAAGCTCGGCCTCGGTGAGGGGCAAGGGCGTCTTGCCCGCTTGCAGCACCTGCATCTGGGCGCGCGCGTTCTCGTCGAAATGCACGGCGTCCACCAGCAGCGCGGGGAGCGACTCCGCCGTCAGCACCAGCCCATGGGCGCGCATGAGGGCCGCGTGGTGGGGGCCGAGCGTGCGCGCGAGGGTCTGGCCTTGTTGGGTCGTCTTGATGTGGCTGGGGTCCATGTCCATGGGGATGCCGCTGCGCCAGCGGATGGAGCGTGCCCGCATGGGCACAAGCTGCACGCCCTCCATCATGGTGAACCAGATGGCCAGCTCCATGTGGCTATGAACGATAGCCTCCACATCGGGCCGCGCCTTGAAGATCTCGATATGGATCGCGATCTCCACGGGAGGGCGGGCGTCGCCCTCGATCACCTTGCCGTCGAAGCCCACCAGCAACATGCTGTCCGGCGACACATCCGAGCGGGGCTGGCTGGCGGGCTGGATGAAGAAGGCCTCGCGGCCGGGCGCGCGCACCGCCACATGGCCCGAATAATCGAGCAGGCCTTCCATCACCAGCAGGCGGGTCGTGGCAGCGGCCTGAGCGCGCAAAAGCGCATCAGAATTGGGTTGATGCGCCTTGCTCGTCGTCATGTCGTTTTCCCTTGCGGCCAAAGTCGATCACTCGCCGATGGGCGGGGGATCGTAGAGCCAGGCCATGGATTCCATCGCCTCTTTCTGGGTGCGCGCGCCCAGCACCGCATTGCGCAGATCGCGCGTGGCGTTGGAGGCGTGATAGGCCT
>CANGTC010000162.1 GCA_947456505.1 Beijerinckiaceae bacterium | reverse complement strand
CCCCGAAAACCCGGGTCCCATCGATCAGGTGCTTGTGCAATTCCTCAGATTCCGCGGCGGTTAATCCCGTCGGCCAAACACGGTTTGGATCGTCTGCCATATCGCTACCTCCATAGAGAAATGCGATCATTATCGTGCTCACCCAGCACGTGGGTTGCGTCAGTTGGTCATGTCGAGCGAATGCGCGCATGGCCCCATTGTCGCTGTCGTACTACGACAAATGTAATCCTATTCTGACAACTCTGCTTGTCAACAAAATTTGACATTTTCAGGCCCATTCCCAGCAAAAACTGTTCAGACGTAGCTAACCCTTTTTGATGCGCCAAAATAAAAGGCGCGCGCAGGCTTAAAGCGCCTGCACGCGCCCGAAAAACATGTTCGAGGTCTTAAATATTCTCCTGGAGCGCACCTCCGCGGATGCGACGAAGAACAAGGGTGACGCAAACCAGAACGATGGGAACGACCGCCGCCGTCGCCAGCGATGGGTCGATCGGGATGAATCCTCCATCCTTGAGGCCTTTGATCACATAGGCGGCCAAGCCTACGGTGTAATAGGTGATCGCCGCGACCGACAGGCCCTCCACAGTCTGCTGAAGGCGCAGCTGCATTCGCGTCCGCTCATTCATGGAGCGCAAAAGATCCCGATTTTGCTGCTCTATTTCCACATCAACGCGGGTGCGCAGCAGATTGGCGGCCCGCACAAGTTTGCGCGCCAGCTCCGATTGCCGCGTTTCCAGCATCTCCACCGTTCGCATCGCTGGCGCCATGCGCCGCGACAGGAAGGCGCCAATGGTGGGCCATCCGTCATGGGCCTCCTCGCCGATCGCAACGAGCCTTTGTTGCACGAGGGTTTCATAGGCGCGCGTGGCCCCGATCCTAAACATCCATGAAGCCGATTGCGCTTCCAGATCCGCCAGAAGACTGGTCAGCACATCCAGCAACTTATGATCGACTTCAAGGCCAGATGACTGCGTCATCTGGCTGGAGACTTCCGAGACGCGCGTTTCAATGGACTGCACGCGAGGCAACAGTTTTTGAGCCTCCGGCAATCCCAGCAGTGCCAGCAAACGATAGGTCTCGATCTCCAGAAGCCGTTGCACCAGCGCGCCCGCGCGCGATTGGGTCAAGCCGCAATCTCGCACCAGAATCCGCACAAAACCTGCGGGATCCGGGCGAAAATCCGTGGCGACGATGGCGCCGCCGCCGTCCACTTTCGCCGATGTCAGGCTGGCCGGATCAAAGAGGCTGTCAAGCGAGATGGTCTCCGCCGCCGCCATCAGATGAAGGTCCACCGACACGAGATGAGGGCCGGGCTGAGGAAGACCAGCCATGGCTGTGGCCAGAGAGGCGGAGGGCGGATCAAAGGGCCCGCGCCCCTGAGCTGGAAACTCCCAGGTATAGGTGGTGAATTCCGCATGGCTTTCCCAGCGCAACACAGCGCCGCCAAGCGATACGCGGAAATGTTTCACGCCCTCATGGGGTGGTTCTGCGCCCCGCTCGTTGCAATAGGTGACGAGAGCCTTGTGCGCCTCGGTAGCCTGAGCGGCGTTGGTGGAGAAGCCAAAGTGCAGAATGCGCAGCGGCGTTCCCACGGGATGAAACGGACGCGCATGCACCTCGCCAAGAACGGCGGCCCTAAGGGGATGGGGCGTTAGCGGTTGGGCCGTTTTGGCGGGCTCGTCCGTCATGCTGGCTCCGATGAAAGGCGCCAGATCCGCACCATTGTGTGGATCTGGCCTCTTTGTTACTCAGCGGCCTTCTTGATTTCGACATAGCCGCATTGTGCGTCCACATCGCTTTCATCAACAATGGGCCGCAGGGGGCGCAGCGGAATCACCTTCGGCTCGATGAAGGTGAGGCCCAGCGTTTTCCACACATCCACCAGCGCCTCAACAAGCTCGGCCACATGTTCTTCCGTATGGCGTGGGGTCGGGGTGATGCGCAGGCGCTCTGTCCCGATGTCGACCGTCGGATAGTTGATGGGCTGGATATAGATGTCATGGCGGGTGAGCAGAAGATCGCTGGCCGCCTTGCACAACTCCGCATCGCCCACCATCAGCGGCACGATGTGGGAGACATTGTGCATGATCGGCAGACCCGCCGCGCGCAGAGCATGTTTGGTCAGAACCGCCATATGTTGATGACGGGCGCGCTCGATGCTCGACTCCTTCAGATGGCGCACTGCCGCCCTCGCGCCCGCGACGACTGCTGGTGGCAGGGATGTGGTGAAGATGAAGGACGGCGCGTAGCTGCGCACCGCGTCGATGATGGCCGCGTTCGCGGCGATATAACCACCGAGGCCCCCGAAGCCCTTGGCCAGCGTGCCCTCGATGATGTCGATGGAATCCATCAGCCCTTCGCGCTCGCAGATGCCGCCGCCATGATCGCCATACATGCCGACCGCGTGGACCTCGTCCACATAGGTTAGAGCATTATATTTCCTGGCGAGCTCGACGATTTTCGCCACAGGCGCGATGTCGCCGTCCATGGAATAGAGGCTCTCGAAGGCGATCAGCTTGGCGCGGTCGGGTCCGGCGGCGATCAGCAATTCCTCCAGATGCTCCACATCGTTGTGGCGCCAGAGCTTCTTTTCGCAGCCGGAGCGGCGGATGCCTTCGATCATGGAGTTATGATTGAGCGCATCGGAGAGGATCAGGCAATCAGGAAGGAGTTCAGCGATGGTGGAGAGGCTCGCGAGGTTCGAGATCCAGCCGGAGGTGAAGACCAGAGCCGCATCCTTGCCATGCAGATTCGCGAGTTCTTCTTCAAGCTGCACGATGGGATGGTGTGTGCCTGAAATGTTGCGCGTGCCGCCAGCGCCAACGCCATGGCGTTCGATGGCCTCCTTGGCCGCTGCGCGCACAACCTCGTGGCCGCCCATGCCCAGATAGTCGTTGGAGCACCAGATCGTCACTTCCCGCGGTTCGTTCGCGCTCCCGTCCGGACGCCAGAGGGCGGTGGGAAAGCGCGCGGCGTCACGTTCCAGATTGGCGAACACACGATAGCGGCTCTCGGCCCTCAGGCGCGCAATGGCGCCCTCGAAATGCGCTTGATAATTGATTGATGACTTGCCCATTCCAACCTCCTGCACGCAATTTTCATCATTTCTGTTGTTGTTCATGATCTTTACCCCGCCGCCGCGCACGCCTCGAAGGCGGCTTGCAAACGAACCCTGTCCATCCGACGCCCCAGCGCGATCACAAGAGGATCGACTTTCTGCTTGGGAGCGAAGGGCGCGATCCGCGCGCGCTGATGATCGACTTCGAATTGAACCCAATCCGCCCTGGTCTTCACGACGCCTTTCACGCTGCGGATATCGCCGAAGGCGCCGGCGCGAATGGCGTCCAGCAGGCGTTTGAGGATCGCGTCGTCGCAAATGGTCGGCGGCGCCGCGCTCCAGGTGTCCATGGCGGCGGCCTCGCTGTTGGCGGGACGCAGATAGTCGCTGTCGCTGATTTCGGCGTCGTCACGGGCGAGGGTCGCATCCGGCGCCGCCTTGACGCCCCATTTCCAGAGCGCATTGGCGTCGAAGGGGGTCACCAGGAACCAGTGCTCCACGATGGCCAGAACCATCAGCGTCGCCAGCATGGTGAAGCCCGCTGTCTCGAAGGGAGTTGCGCCTGGCGTCATGGCCTTGGTGGTGAGATTCACCGCGCAGATGGTGGAGGCCGTGACTGACAGGGGGAAGAACATGTTCATGGGCCTGCGCCCCATGAAGCTCACGAGATAGCGCATGTGGTGGGGCACCAGCTCTTCGCTCAGATTCGGCACGCCGAAAAAGACATTCAGCTTGGCGCTGGTGTGCATCCACCACAGCACGATGAAGGTCCACAGGCCGAAATGGTTCGGCTGGTTCCAGCAAATCGCCACCATGACGGCGGTCATGGCGACGATGGCCAGTTCATGGTGGATGCAGGTGCGCACGGCCTCGACGAACTTCGCCCAGCCCGTGCAATCAGGCTCGCAGGGGGTCCTGCGAGGCCCGGTGATGGCGCCCATGTAGAAGGTCGTGATCTGCCAGCCCCAGGCGGTCAGGCCGCAGGCGAAGGCGCAATAGGCGCCATTCACGCTGGTGTCCGAAGCCGAGGCGTGGAGGCCCCACAGGGAGACCGCCATGAGCAGGCTGGCGCCCGCCAGCGACCAGATGAAGGTGCGCTTGTGCAGGCCGTCCAGATAGAGAATCACAACCGTGCTGACCCACCACAAAACCAGTGTGAAGAGGATCGGCAGTCCATAGGTCGCCATCGCCTGCGCTCCTTACCAGACCGGCGCCATGCGGATTTCGGCGGGCATCTCGTTCGGCTTGGCTGGCAGGAAATAGAGGCGGGCGAAGGTGAGGCCGGCATCCAGATTGCACAGCAGCTTCTTGACTCCACCCACGATGCCGCCCTGCGCCTTGGCCGCAGCGGTGTCGTTGGCGATGCGCACAAGGCGGTCGAGGCCCGGCTTGAATTTCGGATGGTCGATGTCGAGCACCAGAGGGAAGGTCTGGCGCGAGATCTCCGAGCACACGCGGAACACATCGAAATCATAGGCCGAGGGGTCTACGCCAATGGCCTTGTGGAAGGCCGGGCGGAAATGGTCGCGCACATACATGGTGGCGTAGACCGCCAGCAGGAAGAACTTGATCCAGTAGACGTTGATCCCTGAGGTCAGCTTGGGGTTCGCGCGCATCAGCAGGGCGAAGGCCTCGCCATGGCGGAACTCGTCATTGCACCACTTTTCGAACCATTTGAAGATCGGATGGAAGCGGCGATCCGGATGCCGCTCAAGGTGACGGTAAATCATGATGTAGCGGGCGTAGCCGATCTTCTCCGACAGATAGGTGGCGTAGAAGATGAACTTGGGCTTGAAGAAGGTGTATTTCTTCGCCTTGGTCAGAAAGCCCAGATCAATGCCGATGCCGAAATCCTTCAGCGTGTCGTTGATGAAGCCCGCGTGACGCGCCTCGTCGCGGCTCATCAGGCCGAAGAGATCGCGCATGTCCGGGTTCTTCGCGCGCTTGCGCATCTCCGCATAAAGCACGCAGCCCGAAAACTCGGCCGTGATGGAGCTGATGAGGAAGTCGCGGAACTCCTTGTCGAGTTCGGGCGGCAGGTTGGAAAAATCCGCGTCGAATTCATCGTTTCGGATGAAATGCCGCTTGTTGGGATCCGACTTCAGCTCGTTGATGAGCTCATCCCACTGAGCGCGCACGGAACTGACGTCGGTCTTGTCGAGCTCGGCGAAATCGGTCGTGTAGAACCGCGGGCTGAGCATGGTGTTTTCCTGCGCGACCTTGGTCGATTCCGCAGAAATGCCGGGGCGTAGGGGAGCGTTCACAGGATCCTCCTCTCGGTGAAGCTGACTTCATAAAGTTCGGTCATCTCGAAGTGACCGGCGAACTGGGTCCAGAGCCGCTCGATCAGGCTGGCGCGGATGATGGTGGCCATGCGGGTCACCACCAGGGTTTCGCCGAAGGCGATGTCGGTTGGCGCGTCATGCACCAGAACTTCGTCGCCGGGCTGAATGTCGAGATCGGAGTCGATGTCCACGTGGGCGTGCAGGCTATCGGCGGAATGTTCGATGGTGACTGTGCAGGGCGCTTCGAACACCTGCCGTCTGATGAGGCCGAGCATGTTCATTACTGCTGCTCCTTTGTTGCGAAGAACTGAGCGAAGGCGCCGGCGTTGGTCGGGCCAAAGGCGTCAAGATCAAGACGGCGTCCGGAGGTTTCGTCCTGCAGGGAGATGGTGCCGTCGCTCCAGTGCGTCAGCTTGAAGGGCTCGGCGGCGCCCACGCCGGAACGCACGCGCTCGCGGGCGAGGCCGCGCATGGTCGCGCGGATGAAGCCGTTGGTGCCCGGCTCGACCTTGTAGAGCAGGCTGCCATCAGCGGCGTTGCGCACGGCCACGCCGCCATCATCAAGATCATCAAAGCGCAACAGGAGGGTCGCGACGGCGGTGGATGTGGGCATGCGCGAGACGCCGACCTCGGTGAACCGGGCGAAGCCAGAGCCCATGATCGTGACTATGACCAGCGCCAGGGCGCCCAGCAGCAGCGCGCGCGGCACTCCCGTGTGGTCGGCGTTTCCCTTGACGGACAACTCGCTCATACTCTGGTTCCTCTTCGCGTCAGGCCGCCACGGCGCCTGAAGGGAATGTCTCATTCTGTGCGCTCGTCGCCCCCTGAGCGGGCGCAGTCACGGTGGCCATGCCCAGACGGGTCTGAGCCTCGGCGATCATGGCCTGCCGCAGGGTTTCCGCCACCTCGCCCACGTCAGCGATGGAGCGTAGGGCGGGTTGGGGATTGGCGACGTGGAAGGGTCGCGCATGGGGCCACAGATGCAGCAGGGCGATGCGTCGACCCGGCGCCAGCGCCAGCGGGATATCGCCGGTTCCATCCTTGAATTTGCGCAGTGCGACGGAGGCGATCTGCGAGTAGGGAATGTTGAAGAAGATCGGCAGCGCGATCCCCACCTTCATCACGATGCGGCGCGAGGTGATGACATAGAGCGTGGTGCGGGCGCTGAGCCAGGCCAGCAGGCCCAGCAATCCAAGACACAGGGCGGCCAGAACCAGACTCTTGCCGATGGCGACGCCTGCGGCCATGGCGCCGGCTTCACTGTCCACCGCCGCATTCCAGATCGCGAGGGCGCCGAAATAGGTGGCGACCAGATCCGCCCGATAGGCGTGCCGCAGCAGGCTCACCCATTCCGGGCGACCGAACCAGAGAACGCGCTCGCCCTCTGGAATATCGGCTGGCAGGAGCTTGTCCAGGTCGACGATTTTCATATCAGCGGCTCCGAACGCTCGGGCGTTGCGTAGAGGGTGCCAGCGCCGTAATAGGCGGTGATCTTCTCTTCCTCGAGCTTGGTCACCTTGTCAGGATCGCGCGTGGTGGGCACATCGGCGAACTGGTGGCCGAGGATCGCCTGCACCGCGACCGATTTGCCGGTAAAGTTCACCTTGCAGAAGTTGACTGGCAGCAGCACCCGATGAGACGCGCCCTGCGAACCTGTCTCCACTTCATAGTAGCGCAGGGTTGCTTCGCCGCGATCCACCCAGAGGTCGGTGATGACGCCGCCGACGACCCGATCAGCGCCGAAGACGCGCATGCCGAGCGGATTGCCGTTTTCCTTCGCCACCGCAAAATTCGTCGCCACTCGCATGGGGACGATGAGGTCGCGGCCATCGTGGGTTTTCTCGGTCACGTCAGCGCGCAGCGCATAGGAGCCGGGGCCGACTTCCGCCAGCATGGGGTTGCCCACCGGTTGCAGCGGCGCGCCTGGCCAGGGCTCGACCTTCTCCGCTTTCAGCGTGCGGGGATCAGGCGTGAAATTGGGGGCCTCCACGACCTCGCCCGTATGCAGGCGGAACCGCTTGGGGGTGGGGATCAGCGCAAAGCCGCGCGGCTTCTGGTAGCCCGCCGCCTCGTTCTCGAGCGGATAGCCCTCGCGACGGTCTTCCCGGCGGAGATAGAAGATCAGCCCGGCGAAGAACATGAAGAAGGCATAGAGCACGACCTGCGCGACATCCATGTAACTGGTGAGAGATCCTCGCATCATCTGACGCCTCCCGGAATGAGTGTATTGGCTGTGACAAGATTGAACCCGCTGTCCCCCTCCTGGGCGGCCACGGGGGGCGAGCGCACGAGGGGGCCGATGGCGACGACCGTCGCCAGCAGCAGGACGATTTCGATGGCGTAGACCATGGCGAAGCCAGTGGCGGGCGTGACAAGCGCCTCACCCAGCGCGCCGGATGTGGCGAGCGCGGTTCCCAGATCGTTGATGGCGCCGCTGAGGGCGATGGCGAGGCCCGCTGCGGTCGCCTGGGCCGCTCCCCATGCGCCAAGGGCGAGGCCCCTGTCCTGGGGCTTGGCGAGGCCCATGGTGGCGGTAAGCGTGCCATGGGCGAACATGCCCGCGCCGCCGCCGATCAGGGTGACGCCGAAACCGAAGAGGCCGCTGGAGTCCATGGGAGCGGCGAGAATGACCGCCGCGAAGGCGAAGATCCCGACAACAGCGCCCAGAGCCGCCACCCGATGGGCGTCGGCGCCGCGGGTCAACCAGCGCGCCGCCAGCATCAGTCCCGCGCCGCCGCCGATCGCCAGCATGGCGGTCATGATGGTGGTGGCGGAAACCGGGAGCTGAAGGATCTTGCCGCCATAGGGTTCCAGCAGAATGTCCTGCATGCTGAAAGCCGCTGTGCCCAGCGCGGTGGCCAGAAGGCGGCGCCTCGTGCGGCCTTCATCGGCGAAGGCGGCCCAGGCGCTGCGGAAGGGCGCGCCGGCCGCGCCCGTGGGCGCGATGAGGGTGGAGCGCGGCTCCTGCTTCCACAGGGCGATTCCGTTGAGGACGATGGTCACGACCGCCGAGCCCTGCACCACCTGAATGAGGCGGATCTGGGTGAAGTGCGAGAGAGCCAGACCGAAGATGAGGGCGCTCACCGCCATGCCCAGCAGCAGCATGGCGCAGAGCAGGGCGACGACCCGGGGGCGGGCGTGTTCTGGGGCGAGATCGGTCGCCAGCGCAAGACCAACAGTCTGCACCGTATGTAGCCCCGCACCGACCAGCAGAAAGGCGAGAGCGGCGGCCACATGGCCCACGAAGAGCGGCCCGGTGGTGTCGCCCGACAGGATCAGCAGGGCGAAGGGCATGATGGCGAGGCCGCCGAATTGCAGCATGGCGCCAAACCAGATGTAGGGCGTCCGGCGCCAGCCAAGGAACGAGCGGTGGTTGTCCGAGCGAAAGCCCACCAGCGCGCGGAAGGGGGCGAAGAGCAGCGGTAAGGCCAGCATGATCGCCACGATCCATGACGGCACGTTCAGCTCGACGATCATCACCCGGTTCAGGGTGCCGATCAGCAGCACGGCGGCCATGCCGACGGTCACCTGAAACAGCGAGAGGCGCAGCAGCCGACCCATGGGCAATTCCGCCGTCGCGGCGTCCGCGAAGGGCAGAAGGCCGGGACCGAAACGCATCAGTCCCCGGATCATGGCTGCGCTGGCGCGAT
>CANGTC010000161.1 GCA_947456505.1 Beijerinckiaceae bacterium | reverse complement strand
GCGCCCGCCGACGTCTTCGCCGAGATCCGCGAACGCAAGAACAGGTTCTGACCCATGGGCGCCGCCTATCTCCATGACGGCATGAGCGCGGATGAAGCCGTGCGCCTGCTGGGCCTCGCGCCCCACCCCGAAGGCGGCTTCTATCGTGAGACCTTCCGCGATCCCCGCGTGGACGCGCAGGGCCGCTCGGTCTCCTCGCTGATCTACTTCCTGCTGGGGACCGGCGACGTCTCGGCCTGGCATCGGGTGGATGCGGCGGAGGTCTGGCACTGGTACGCAGGCGCGCCGCTCTCCCTCACCGTCTGCGAGAACGGCCACGACTGCCAGTCCGTCCATCTGGGCGCGGATCTGAAAGCGGGCCAGCGCCCGCAATTCGTGGTTCCCGCTAACTGGTGGCAGACGGCGACGAGCCTGGGCGCATGGACTCTGGTCGGCTGCACGGTGGCGCCCGCCTTCGACTTCGCCCATTTCGAACTGGCCCCGCCGGACTGGCGGCCCCAGCCTCGCGGCGGGAGCTTATAGAGAGCCTCGCGGCGGGAGCGTGTAAAGAGCTCCTCAGCCCTTGCGGCCGAGGCTCTCGATCTGGCGCTGCATTTCCGCGATCTGCCGCTTCATCTCGTCGAAATCCGGCGCGGCGGCCGCAGGCTTGGGAGCTGCCGCGGGCGCCGGCTCCGCTTCCGCTGGCTGTGCGGTCGTCGTGAAGGGCGCGAACATGGTGAGGGCCTGGCTGAACATCGCGATGTTCTTGCGCGCCTGCTCCTCCATGGCGCTGAAGATCTGTCCGGCCGGAATATCCTTGCCGCCCATGGCGCCCACGAAGTCTTCCCGGATCTTCGCCTGATCGGTGACGAACTTGCCGATGGAGAACTCCAAGAAGCTGGGCACCACCATCTGCATGCTGTCGCCATAAAGGCGGATCAGTTGCCGCAGGAAGGTGATGGGCATGAGGGACTGACCCTCCTTGCTCTCCTGCTCGAAGATGATCTGGCCGAGGACGGCGCGGGTGATGTCCTCCCCGCTCTTGGCGTCGAAGACCAGAAAATCCTCGCCAGCCTTCACCATCTTGGCAAGGTCCTCGAGGGTGACATAGGTGCTTGTGCCGGTGTTGTAGAGACGGCGGTTCGCGTATTTCTTGATCGTGATCGGTTTCTTTTCGCTGGCCATTCGTAATGTCCTGCCCCGCTGGACGCTATGCCCTGACCTCACGATAACCGCCCTTTGATCCGGCGGAAACAGATTTGTGACGAAATAATGAGCTCTGGCGCCCAATATGCTTCTCGTCCTTTCGGATATGTAGACCAAATTGCATGATCCAGACGGTTGCTCGACGCTTGACCAGCGATGATCAGACGAGTAGCCGGATAGTGAGGCGGCGAACAGCAGGCCGCCGGGGCAAAACGCAGATTTTCACGGGGCTGAGCAGCTCCAGATCAGTCGCAACAGGAGTTTCCAGATGGCATCCGATATCGTGATTGTAGGCGCCGCTCGCACGGCGGTGGGATCCTTCAGCGGCGTCTTCGGCGCCATGCCCGCCCATGATCTGGGCGCTGTCGCCATCAAGGCCGCGCTTGAGCGCGCAGGTGTTGATCCCGGCGACGTGGACGAGGTGATCCTCGGGCAGATCCTCGCCGCCGGCCAGGGCCAGAACCCGGCCCGTCAGGCCGCCATGAAAGCTGGAATTCCGCAGGAAAAGACCGCCTGGGGCCTCAATCAGCTCTGCGGCTCGGGCCTGCGGGCGGTGGCCATCGGCATGCAGCAGATCGCCAATGGCGACGCCTCCATCATCGTGGCGGGCGGCCAGGAATCCATGTCCCTCTCCCCCCACGTGGCGCATCTGCGAAACGGGCAGAAGATGGGCGACATGAAATTCATGGACTCCATGATTAAGGATGGCCTCACCGACGCTTTCCATGGCTATCACATGGGCACGACGGCTGAAAACATAGCAGCCCGTTGGCAGCTTAGCCGCGAGGATCAGGACCGTTTCGCCACCGCCTCTCAGAACAAGGCCGAGGCCGCGCAGAAGGCTGGCCGCTTCAAGGACGAGATCGCCCCGGTCACCGTCTCCACCCGCAAGGGCGACGTGGTCGTCGATCAGGACGAATATATCAAGGCTGGCACGACCCTCGAATCACTCGCCAAGCTGCGTCCCGCCTTCTCCAAGGACGGCACGATCACGGCGGGCAACGCCTCCGGCATCAACGACGGCGCCGCCGCCCTCGTGCTGATGACCGCAGCTGAAGCCAGCAAGCGCGGCCTCAAGCCGCTGGCGCGCATCGCCTCCTGGGCCACCGCTGGCGTCGATCCCGCCATCATGGGCTCTGGCCCCATCCCCGCCTCGCGCAAGGCGCTGGAGAAGGCTGGTTGGAAGGTTGCGGATCTCGACCTCGTGGAGGCGAACGAGGCCTTCGCAGCGCAGGCCCTGGCCGTGAACAAGGACATGGGCTGGAACCCCGACATCGTGAACGTCAATGGCGGCGCCATCGCGCTCGGCCATCCCATCGGCGCCTCGGGCGCCCGCGTCTTCACCACCCTGCTCTATGAAATGGCGCGCCGCGACGCGAAGAAGGGCCTCGCGACCCTGTGCATCGGCGGTGGCATGGGCATCGCCTTGTGCGTGGAACGCTAAGCCGGGCCTTCTAAGCCCAAAGTCGCCAACCGAAAGCCTAAGTGAGAGCGACAGCCGGGTCTGATACAATCCGGCTGTCGATCATAAGGGAGGATGCAGGAATGACACGAGTCGCAGTCGTCACCGGGGGCTCACGCGGCATTGGCGCCGCCATCTCCAAAGCGCTTAAAGCCGCAGGCTACGCCGTCGCCGCCAATTACGCGGGCAATGACGAAGCCGCCGCGAAATTCCGCGAAGAGACCGGCATTCCCGTCTACAAGTGGGACGTCTCCAGCTACGAGGCCTGCGCCGCGGGTCTCGCGCAGATCGAAAAGGATCTTGGGCCGGTTGATATGGTCGTGAACAATGCGGGCATCACCCGCGACGGCTTCTTCCACAAGATGAGCGCGGATCAGTGGAACGCGGTCATCAACACCAATCTCAATTCGCTCTTCAACATGTGCCGCCCTGTCATCGAGGGCATGCGCAACCGCAACTTCGGCCGCATCATCTGCATCTCCTCCATCAATGGACAGAAGGGGCAGGCGGGGCAGGCGAACTATTCCGCCGCCAAGGCGGGCGAGATCGGCTTCGTGAAGGCGCTGGCGCAGGAAAACGCCAACAAGGGCATCACCGTCAACGCCATCTGCCCCGGCTATATCGGCACGGAAATGGTCCGCGCCATCGCCCCCGAGGTGCTGGAGAAGCGCATCATCCCGCAGATCCCCGTGGGACGCCTGGGCGAGCCCGAAGAGATCGCGCGCATCGTCGCTTTCCTGGCGGCGGACGAATCCGGCTTCATCACCGGCTCGACGCTCTCGGCCAACGGCGGCCAGTACATGGCCTGAGCTGGCCTCATCAGTTTCCAAAAGCAAACGGCCCACCCCTTTCACAAAGGGCGGGCCGTTTTCGTTACGCCCGGGCGCTTACTTGATCGGGGGCTTGGGCAGGCCGGACTCGCCCTCTTCCATGTGGAAGGTATAGTCCAGCGTGTACCAGGGATCGGTCACGTCGGGCGCGGGGGGCGTGCCCGTCTCGTGGCGGCGATAGTCGCCCACAAGCGCCTTGGTGACGCCAAAGACCACGTCGCAGTCCAGATATTTCGCACCCTGCACGAAGACCTGCGTCACCAGGGTCTTGAACCCGGGCTTGTGCAGCAGGAAATGGATATGGGCGGGGCGCCAGGGCTCGCGCTTCTGGAACAGAACCATATCGCCCACCGGCCCGTCCACGGGGATGGGATAGCCTGCAGGCAGAATGGAGCGGAAAGAGAAGCGCCCGTCCGCATCCGTGTGGAACTTGCCGCGCAGGTTATGCTCGGCCTGATCCGGATCCTGATTCTCATACATGCCGGTGGTGGAGGAGTGCCACACATCGACCTCGACCCCCGCCATGGGCTGGCCCTTGGGGTCGACCACGCGGCAACCGGCAAAGAGCGCCGGGCCGGGGGTGGGGGAGCGCAGCAGCGAGCCGCCATTGGGGGTCTCGGGACTGCGCATGCGCCAGAAGGGACCGAGCAGGGCGGCGGCGGTCTCGGTCGAGCCATTCGCGCCATTGTTCATCAGGCAGACGAGGGTGGAGACGCCGATGGTGTCGGAAAAGAGCACGCCCTCGTTATGGGTGTCGGTGGTCTGCTTGCCGATGCGGTTCAGGAATTCGACGCCATATTCCCATTCCTTCTCCGTCAGCTTCACCTCACGCACGAAGGCGTGCATGTGC
Source organism: Beijerinckiaceae bacterium (assembly GCA_947456505.1). Lineage (GTDB taxonomy): Bacteria > Pseudomonadota > Alphaproteobacteria > Rhizobiales > Beijerinckiaceae > Terripilifer. Next base: position 4,732 of record CANGTC010000161.1, on the reverse strand, counting down.
TTGACGAAAGATTCCGCGATTTCGCGGATGCGGGCGTCCGGCGCGCCGGACATAGCCTTCAGGACGGCGGGCGTGACGTCGTTTTCGTCGTTGATGATCATGGGGCGTTCCTCGGATTCAAGTGAGCGGACTATCCGGCATGGGCCTGCGGGGGTCAAGACGAGGGATGCGGAATCCGAGGGGGCCTGTTCCCCCGTCCCGTAGCGCGCTAGACTTCACCCATGCGCCCAACCTTCACCCTCTCCGCCAATATCTCCATGCTCTTCCCCGACCTGCCCTTTCTGGGGCGGATCGGCGCCGCCGCGAGGGCGGGCTTTCGGGCGGTGGAGTGCCAGTTTCCCTATGCGACCGACGCGCGGGAGGTCAAAGCCGAGCTGGCCCGCCATGATATCGTGATGAACGGTATCAACACGCCCCAGGGCGATCCATCCCGGGGGGAATTCGGCATGGCGGCCGTGCCGGGGGCGCAGGGGCGCTTTCGCAGCGAGTTCGAACAGGCCCTGGCCTATGCGGCGATGGTTGGCGCGCAAACCATCCATGTCACCTCCGGCATGACCTTCGGCCAGACGAAGGAGGCGCGGGGCGCCTTTTTCGAGAATTTCACCTGGGCCTCGCAGAAGGCGCGGGGGACGGGCGTCACCCTGCTCATCGAGCCCCTGAACGCCGTGGACCGGCCGGGCTATTTCGTGTCGCGTTCGGATGATGTGGTGGCGTTGCTGGGGGAGCTTGGCTGCGACAACGTCAAACTGCTGTTTGATGTCTACCATATCCAGATCATGGAGGGGGACCTGCTGCGCAGACTGGACCGCCACTGGCCCCATGTGGGCCATGTGCAGATCGCCTCCGTGCCGGCCCGCCACGAGCCCGACGAGGGCGAGGTGGCCTTCGCGGCCATTCTGGAGCACCTGACCGCGCGCGGCTATCAAGGCTTCGTGGGCGCTGAGTATAACCCGCGCGGATCAACCCTGGAGGGCCTGCGCTGGGCGGCCCCCTGGCTCGCCCGATGAGCATCCCCGACAAGCAAGCTTTCATCCGCGCGCAGACCCTCCTGCTGCCCGTGCCCCACGCCCCCGAAATAAGCCTCCACATCGCCGACGTCGTCACCGACCTCTGGAGCAAGACCGAGGAGGAACTGGGGGAGATCGGCCTGCCGCCGCCCTTCTGGGCCTTCGCCTGGGCGGGCGGGCAGGCGCTGGCGCGCTATCTGCTCGACCATCCGGAGGCGGTGCGCGAGCGCTCTGTGCTCGATTTCGCGGCAGGTTCCGGCCTTGTTGGCATAGCGGCGGCGAAAGCGGGGGCGGCTGCGGTGACGGCGGTGGATATCGACGCCTTCGCCATCGCCGCCATGGAGATCAACGCGGCGGCCAATCAGGCGCCCCTCACCACGCGGCTGGCCGATCTCGTGGGGTCTGACGAGGGCTGGGACGTGGTTCTGGCGGGCGATGTCTCCTACGAGCGGGACATGGCGGCGCGGGTCACGGACTGGCTGGAGGGGCTCGCCCGGCGCGGGGCGCTGGTGCTGATAGGCGATCCCGGGCGCAGCTATCTCGCGCGCGAGCGGCTGGAGCCCATCGCCGAATATCAGGTCGAGGTGACCCGGGATCTCGAGGACGCGGAGGTGAAGAAGACCAGCGTCTGGCGCTTTCGGGGGCTTGCCTGAACACGAAAAAGGCCGGGGGGAAACCCGGCCTCTTCAATCCGCGCGGAGCGGAAGGATTAGTCCTTGGACTTGACCTTGAGAACCTGACGGCCGTTGTACATGCCGGTCTTCAGGTCGACGTGGTGCGGACGGCGCAGCTCGCCCGAGTCCTTGTCCTCGGCATAGGTCGGGGCGGCGAGGGCGTCGGCGGAGCGGCGGAAGCCGCGCTTCATCGGGGAAGTCTTTCGTCTCGGAACTGCCATGTCACTCTCCAGATAGGCGCGGACCGAGGCTGCAAGCCGGCGCGCATCGAATTCGAAGCCGGGCTGATACACCGAAACCGCGCCAATGACCAGTGACGATTCCGCTTTTTCGGCGTCAAGGCCGATTTCCTCCCTCAATCGCCTGTCTTGAGGCAATCTGCAAGCCCCGGCGTGGCGGCGGCCCGGCGCTGAATCAGGGAGGCGAGCCGGCTTTGACGGGCGCCAGGATGGGCCGAGTCGCGCCGCACGGGGTTGGGCAGGGCGGCGGCGAGCAGGGCCGCCTCCTTCGGGCTCAATTGCGCGGCGGATTTGCGGAAATAACGCTGGGCGGCGGCCTCCGCCCCGAAGACGCCCTCCCCCCACTCGGCGATGTTGAGATAGACCTCCATGACCCGCCGCTTGCCCCAGGCCCGGTCGATGACCAGCGCGGCGGGGATCTCCAGCCCCTTTCGCAAGGCGGAGCGGGAGGACCAAAGAAAAAGATTTTTCGCGCTCTGCATGGAAATGGTGGAGGCGCCCCGCGAGGGGCCATCCTCCCCCGCCGTATCGATGACCTCGCGCAGGGCGCCCCAGTCCACGCCCCAATGGCGGCAGAAGCGCCCATCCTCCGAGGCGATCACCGCCAGCGGCAGGGCGGGCGCGATGCGCTCCAGCGGCGTCCAGACCCGCTCGACAGGCCGCCATGTCACCCAACGGGCCAACATCAGGGTGGAGACCGGCGGCGCGAAGGCCCAGAGCACCACAAGCCCCACAAAAATAACCAAAAGGAGGAGGACCACCCGTAAAAGCCATCTTGAGATTGCGCGCAAAAACGCCATGGTCGCGCAGCTCAGCCCTTGCGAAAGTCGCGCCCAGCCTTGACCGATGCACGCGCCTGAGGCAAGCGGAACCATAAATCATATGCGCGGAGGCTTCATTGTCAGACCCAAACGACCCTGAAATGACCTTCGAGAACCGACTTGGCGCCGTGGCCCGCGATGTGGCGGTCCTGCTCGGCGATCTGCTCACCGAAACGCCCCTGCCCGGCGAAATCGCGCGCCCTTCGGTGCTGGTGGGCGCCATGCGCCACGGCGCCCTCAACGGCGGCAAGCGCCTGCGTCCCTTCCTGACCGTGGAGGCCGCGCGCCTGCTCGGCGCCTCTGGTCCCGGCGTGCTGCGCGCAGCCTGCGCGGTGGAGCTGGTGCATTGCTATTCGCTCGTCCACGACGATCTGCCCGCCATGGACGACGATGATCTGCGCCGGGGCCAGCCGACGGTCCACCGGGCCTATGACGAGGCGACCGCCATCCTCGCAGGCGATTCGCTGCTGACCCTGGCCTTCGACGTGATGGCCGATGAGGCGACCCATCCGGACGCCAGCGTGCGCGCCGCCCTCGTGCTGGGGCTGGCGCGGGCCTCGGGGCTGGGGGGCATGGCGGGCGGCCAGATGTTCGATCTGGCCGCCGAGGCCTCTCCCAACCCCCACACGGTCGCGGAAATCGACCGCCTGCAGGCCATGAAGACCGGCGCCCTGCTGCGCTTCGCGGTAGAGGCGGGCGCCATCGTGGCGGGCGCCTCGCCTGAGCAAACCGCGCAGCTCGTCGCCTATGGCAAGGCCCTGGGCGCGGCCTTTCAGGTGGCGGACGACATTCTCGACGCCGAGAGCGACGAGGAGACCCTGGGCAAGAAGGCGGGCAAGGACGCGGGCCGCAACAAGGCGACCCTCGTCAAGGCGCTGGGCCTGGAGGGCGCCAAGAAGCGCCGCGACGAACTGGCCTTCGAGGCCGAAGCGGCGCTCGCTGGCTTTGGGGAGGCTGCGCGCGTATTGGTGGAAGCCGCCCGCTTCACCGCCGCAAGGCGGAGTTAGGACCTGCGCCAGATGGCGACGAACACCTTCCTGCACCGCCACCGCATCCTGCGCCACATCCTCGGGCGCCCGCGCCTGTTTCTGTGCGCCGCCATCGGACTGATCGCGCTGGGGCTGCTGCCGCAGACATGGCGGGCCGAGACGCGGCTCTTGAGCGCCTGGAATCTGGGTGTTCTGCTCTATATCGCCAGCGCCATCCATCTGATGGTGAGGGCGGACCCCGCCCGCATGCGCCGCCTCGCCCAACTGACCGACGAGAGCCGCTTCGTGGTGCTGGTGCTCGCCATCTTCGCGGCGGTGGCCAGCATCGTGGCGATCGTGGCCCAGCTGGCGGTCTCCAAGGACATGACGGGGGTCAACAAGGCCCTGCATCTGGGGCTGGCGGGCCTGACCATCGTCAGCTCCTGGACCTTCATTCAGGTCATCTTCGCCCAGCATTACGCCCATGAATATTTCATCGAGCGCGCCAGCAAGGCGGCCATGCCCGAGGAGCTGCGCGGCGGCATCACCTTTCCCGGCACGGCGAACCCCGACTTCCTCGACTTCCTCTATTTTTCCTTCGTGATCGGCGTGGCGTCGCAGACGGCGGATGTGGCGATCTGCTCGCGCCCCATGCGCCGAGTGGCGCTGATCCATTGCGTGCTGGCGTTCTTCTTCAACACGACGGTGCTGGCGCTGACGATCAATATCGCGGCGGGGTTGATCTGAGCCTCAGGCCCCGAACCGCTTCTCGATATAATCCGTCACCAGCGCCTTGAACTCGCCCGCGATGCCCGGGCCGCGCAGGGTCATGGCCTTCTGGCCGTCGATGAAAACCGGGGCTGCCGGAGTTTCGCCGGTGCCGGGGAGGGAAATGCCGATGTCGGCGTGTTTGGATTCCCCCGGCCCGTTCACGATGCAGCCCATGACCGCCACATTCAGCGCCTCGACGCCGGGATAGCGGGTCTTCCAGCCGGGCATCTCGTCGCGGATATAGTCCTGAAT
>CANGTC010000160.1 GCA_947456505.1 Beijerinckiaceae bacterium | reverse complement strand
GTGTTGAAGACCGTGGCCTGCGCCATGTCGCCATGGATGAGACGCACGCACTCCCCGTCCTTGAGATCGATGGCGGGAAACAGGATCACGGGGTCCACCTCATGAAATTGGCGATCAGGGCCAGACCCAGCGTCTGGCTTTTTTCGGGATGAAATTGCGTGCCCGCGATATTGTCACGTCCCACCATGGCGGTGACGGGGCCGCCGTAGCTGGTGGTGGCGAGAACCATATCCGCCTGCGCCGCCTTCAGCTCGTAGGAATGCACGAAATAGGCGTGCAGGCCCTTTTCGCCGGTGGCGATCCCAGCGAGCAGCGGATGCGCCGCGCGTAGGTCGAGCGTGTTCCAGCCCATATGCGGCACCTTGAGGGCGGGATCATCGGGCGTGATGGCCTGAACGTCGCCGGGGATCCAGTCGAGCCCTGCGCTCACCTGATGTTCAAGACCGCGAGTCGCCAGCAGTTGCATGCCTACGCAGATTCCAAGGAAGGGTTTTCCACGGCCCAGAACCGCCTCGCTCATGGCGTCGATCATGCCGGGGATGGCCTCGAGGCCGCGTCTGCAATCGGCGAAGGCGCCCACGCCCGGCAGAACCACCCGGTCGGCCTTGCGCACAAGATCGGGATCGCTGGTGAGCGCGATTGGCATATCCAGTCCCGCCTGGGCGGCGGCGGTCTCGAAGGCTTTCTTCGCGGAATGAAGATTGCCGGAACCGTAATCGATGATGGCGACGCTCACATCAGCCTCCGGCGCCGGGGAAGAGCCCGATATGGGGCAAGTCGCTAGCGGGCTTGTACATGGGCGCTAAGGGGCGGAGGGGCTGATCGGCCGCGATCAGCCGCCGCAGCGCCTCGCTTTCGGCCTCGTCGGCGTTTCGCGCATTGACCACGTCGGCAAACCTCAATCGTCCTCTGCTGGCGGCCCCGCGCGCCATCTGATGGCCTTCCACACCGATGAAGATCTGAAGCAGCAGGATGACCGCAGCCAGTCCTTCGGGGGCGAGCCCCAAGAGAACAAAGGCGCCGACGAGCGCAGCCACCGTCGCCACCCAGACCCCCACCGCCATCCAGGCCCCCTGCGCCACAAGCCAGATCGGCCCGAGGAGAAAGGCGGCCAAAGACGCCTTCTCGGGGATGACCCGGATCTTGTCCGCGATCTCCTGGGGGTCGCGGGTCTCGACGGGGATATGGACGGTGAAAATGGTCATGTCGCGCTCAGCCGGTCAGGGTTCCCTTGGTGGAGGGAACGCGGCCGCTCTGGCGCTCGTCGATGGAGACGGCGATCCGCAACGCCCGCGCCAGCCCCTTGAAGCAGGATTCGGAGATATGGTGGTCGTTTTCCCCATAGAGGGTTTCCACATGCAGGGTCAGCCCGGCGTTCATGGCGAAGGCCTGGAAGAACTCCCGCACGAGCTGGGTGTCGAATTCGCCGATCTTGGGCGTGTGAAAGCTCGTCCGGAAGACGAGGAAGGACCGCCCGGAGATGTCGATGGCCACTCGGGTCAGGGTTTCGTCCATGGGCAGATGCACATCGGCGTAGCGGGTGATGCCCTTCATGTCGCCGAGCGCCTGACGGATCGCCTGGCCCAGCGCGATGCCCACATCCTCCACCGTGTGGTGGAAATCGATGTGCAGGTCGCCTTTCGCCTGAATCTTCAGGTCGATAAGGGAATGGCGCGCGATCTGGTCGAGCATGTGGTCAAAAAAGCCCACACCCGTGGAGATCTCGGACTTGCCCGAGCCGTCGAGCGTGACCTCGACCTGGATGTCGGTTTCCCGCGTCTTGCGCGAAAGGGAGGCGTTGCGCATAAGAATTTTCCGGTTGCTCCCGGCTTCTAGCAAGGCGCAGCCCGCTTTGCTACCCTTGCAAAGGTGGATCGTCGCCCATAGATGCGCTGTCACGCCCCGCAGGAGACTTTGATGCAGGATGAACGGCAGAGCGGATCGCAGGGCTGGCACGCCACCACGATCCTCATGGTGCGCAAGGATGGGCGCGTGGTGATCGGCGGCGACGGGCAGGTGAGCCTGGGGCCGACCATCATCAAGGGCAACGCCCGCAAGGTCAGGCGCCTGGGCAAGGCGGCGGATGTGATCGCGGGCTTCGCGGGCGCCACCGCCGACGCTTTCACCCTCTTCGAGCGGCTGGAGGCCAAGCTCGATCAATATCCCGGCCAGCTGATGCGCGCCTGTGTGGAGCTCGCCAAGGACTGGCGCACCGACCGCTATCTGCGCCGTCTGGAGGCCATGATGCTGGTGGCCGACAAGCAAGTCGGCCTCGTGCTCACGGGCACCGGCGACGTTCTGGAGCCCGAGGCGGGCGAATTCGGCGCCGCCATGGCCATTGGTTCAGGTGGCAATTACGCCCTCTCGGCGGCCCGCGCCCTGCTCCCCATGGGGCTCGACGCCGAGGAGACCGTGCGCCGTTCCATGGCCATCGCCGCCGAGATCTGCGTCTACACTAACAGCTCGCTGGTCATCGAATCCATCGATCTGCGCTGACCTCGCAAGAATACTTCCAAAGGACCGTCATGACCGATTTTTCACCGCGCGAGATCGTCTCCGAGCTCGACCGCCACATTGTCGGGCAGAAGGACGCCAAGCGCGCGGTGGCCATCGCCCTGCGCAATCGCTGGCGGCGCCTGCAGCTCAAGGGCGCCATGCGCGACGAGGTCCTGCCCAAGAACATCCTGATGATTGGCCCCACCGGCTGCGGCAAAACGGAAATTTCCCGCCGCCTGGCGCGCCTCGCGGGCGCCCCTTTCCTGAAGGTGGAGGCGACCAAATTCACCGAGGTCGGCTATGTCGGGCGCGACGTCGAGCAGATCATTCGGGATCTCGTGGAGATCGGGATTTCCCTGGTCAAGGAGCGCAAACGCAAGGGCGTTGAAGCCCGCGCCCATCTGGCCGCCGAGGAGCGGGTGCTGGACGCGCTGGTGGGGGCGACCGCTTCGGCGACCACCCGCGATTCCTTCCGCAAGAAGCTGCGCGCCAACGAACTCGACGACAAGGAGATCGAGATCGAGCTGCAGCAGGGGGGCGGCGGCTCCATGCCCATGTTCGAACTGCCCAATATGCCCGGCGCCTCCGTGGGGGCGATCTCGCTGGGGGATATTTTCGGCAAGTCCTTCGGCGGCAAGACCAAGCCGCGCCGCATCACTGTGCGGGAGGCCTTCGCGCCGCTGATCGCCGAGGAGAGCGAGAAGCTGCTGGATCAGGATCAGGTGGTGCAGGAGGCGATTCGCGATGTGGAGGACAATGGCATCGTCTTCCTCGACGAGATCGACAAGATCTGCGCCCGCGAAAATCGCGGCGGCGCCGATGTGTCGCGCGAGGGCGTGCAGCGCGATCTTCTGCCCCTGATCGAGGGCACCACGGTCAGCACCAAGCACGGGGCGGTGAAGACCGACCACATTCTTTTCATCGCCTCGGGCGCATTCCATGTCTCCAAGCCCTCGGACCTCCTGCCGGAGTTGCAGGGCCGCCTGCCCATCCGCGTGGAGCTGCAACCCCTCAACGAAGACGACTTCCGGCGCATCCTCACGGAGACCGAGGCCTGTCTGGTGAAGCAATATGTGGCGCTTATGGAGACCGAGGGCGTCGATCTTGTCATCGCCCCCAGCGCTGTCGACGCCATCGCGCGGGTGGCGGTGCAGGTGAATTCTTCCGTCGAGAACATCGGCGCCCGCCGCTTGCAGACCGTGATGGAGCGGGTGCTGGACGAGGTGAGCTTCACGGCTCCTGACCGGGGCGGCGAGCGCATCGAGATCGACGACGCCTTCGTGGAGAAGAATGTGGGCGATCTCGCCCGCAACGCCGATCTCAGCCGATTCATTCTCTGAACCTTTCGCACGCTCGCCCTTGCCTTGGAGCCTGCGCATTGCGATAAGGCGCGCCGGAACAAGCGGCAGGGTACACAGTCATGGCCAAATTCCAGGAACGCGTCTTCTCGGGCGTGCAGCCGACCGGCAATCTGCATCTGGGGAACTATCTGGGCGCGATCACAAAGTTCGTGGCCCTGCAGGAAACTCATGACTGCATCTATTGCGTGGTGGATCTGCATGCGATCACCGTGGCGCAGCCCCCCGCCGTGCTGAAATCCAACATCCGCGAAGTGACGGCGGCTTTCATCGCCTCTGGCATCGATCCCAGGAAGCACATCGTCTTCAATCAGAGCCAGGTCGCCGAACACGCCGAACTTGCGTGGATTTTCAATTGCGTGGCCCGCATCGGCTGGCTCAATCGCATGACCCAGTTCAAGGAGAAGGCGGGCAAGGATCGCGAGAACGCCTCACTCGGCCTCTACGCCTATCCGACCCTCATGGCCGCCGATATTCTGGTCTATCGCGCCACCCATGTGCCCGTCGGCGAAGACCAGAAGCAGCATCTGGAGCTGGCGCGCGACATCGCCCAGAAGTTCAACAATGATTTTTCCGAATCCATCGCGCAAAATGGTTTCGGGGACGCTTTCTTTCCCCAGCCCGAGCCGCTGATCCAGGGCCCGGCCACCCGCGTCATGAGCCTGCGCGACGGGTCGAAGAAAATGTCGAAATCCGATCCTTCGGATTATTCTCGCCTCAATCTGTCCGACGACGCAGACGCCATCGCCCAGAAGGTGCGCAAGGCCAAGACCGACCCCGACGCCCTTCCCTCGGAGATCGCCGGGCTCGCGTCCCGTCCCGAGGCCGATAATCTCGTGGGCATCTATGCGGCGCTGATCGGGGGCGCCAAGGAGGACGTGCTGCGCGAATTTGGCGGAGCCAATTTCTCCAGCTTCAAGACCGCTCTGGTGGATCTGGCCGTCGCCAAGCTTGGCCCTATCGGCGCCGAGATGAAGCGCATCCAGGGCGACCACGCCTATATCGACGCCGTGCTCAAGGACGGCTCCGACCGCGCCCGGGTGCTGGCGGCGCAGACCATGACCAGCGTGAAGGACATCGTGGGATTCGTCCGCTAAAGGCTGCGCCAAGGATCTGCTTTCCCCCTTGGGGCTTGAACTGGCCCGCAGAACGGATGATATCTTGCAGGTCCACCCCGGCCTTGAACCGGGCGACGAGGAGCTGCAGATGTTCATCCAGACCGAATCGACGCCGAATCCCGCCACCCTCAAGTTCCTGCCCGGACGTTCCGTCATGCAGGACGGCACCCTCGACATGCGCAGCGCGGCTGATGCGGCCCGTTCGCCGCTGGCCCAGGCCCTGTTTTCCATCGAGGGCGTGACCGGGGTTTTCTTCGCTCCCGAATTCATCTCGGTGACCAAGGCCGATGGCGAGTGGCAGCACCTCAAGCCCGCCATTCTCGGCGTGATCATGGAGCATTACACCTCCGGCGCCCCCTTGCTCGCCGATGGCGGCGATGAAGGAGAAGGCGCGGAGGAATTCTACGATCCCGCCGACGAGGAGACGGTCGCGACCATCAAGGAACTGCTGGAGGCGCGCATTCGCCCGGCGGTGGCGGGCGACGGCGGCGACATCACCTTCCGGGGTTTTCGCGATGGCACGGTCTATCTCGCCATGAAGGGCGCTTGCGCCGGTTGCCCTTCCTCCACCGCCACATTGAAAAACGGAATCCAGAACATGTTCCGCCACTATCTGCCAGAGGTGCAGGCGGTGGAGCAGATCTGAGCGTCACGCCCCATGAGGATTGTCTGACTCCATGAGAATTCTGGCGCTCGACACCGCGCTCCCCGCCGTCTGCGCCTGCGTTCTGGATAGTGGGTCGACAGAGCCTCTGGCCATGGAGACAGTTCCCATGGAGCGGGGCCATGCCGAGGCCCTGCTGCCGCTGATCGAGCGCGTGATGGCGCAGGTGGAGGGGGGCTTCGCCTCCCTGGACCGCATTGCGGTGACGGTCGGGCCGGGGTCTTTCACGGGTATACGGGTGGCGATTTCGGCGGCGCGGGGCTTTGGCGTGGCGCTGAATATCCCGGTGGTGGGAGTTTCGACCCTTGGCGCTTTCGCCGCTCCGCTGGTGCTTTCTCCCAGATCGACGCAGAAATCGGCTTCGCCTTTCCCCGCCATCATTGTCTCCGCCATCGACGCCCGTCATGGGCAGGTCTATGTGCAGGCCTGTTCGGAGGCGGGGGCGATCCTGATGGCGCCCACAGTGCTTCCTCTGGGGGAGGTGGTCGACAGGCTGCCGCCGGGACCCCTGCGCATCACCGGCTCCGCCGCCTCCCTGCTCGCCATCGCAGCCTGGTCCTCCCACCGGGCAGCCGAGGTGGAGGGCGAAGTGACCGCCCCTTCGATCGCTTTCGTGGCTCGTCTGGGCATGATCGCCGATCCCGATCAGGCGCCCCCGCGCCCGCTCTATATCAAGGCGCCCGATGTGAAGCCGCCCTCCCTGCTCCGTCCCGGTTGGGCGTGAACCCGTCATGTGGCCCTTCGCCAAAGCGCCTGCTTCGCCGGTGATTCGCCTCTTCAGCGGGTCCCGCGCCGCCGCCTGCGCGGCGATCCACGCCAAGGCCTTTCATCAGGGCTGGTCGGCGCAGGAGATCGCGGATCTCGCCGCCGAGCCCTCGGTGCTCGCCCATGTGGCGCTGGATTCGAAGGAAAAGACGGTTCTGGGCTTTTCGCTCGCCCGCTGCGCGGGACAGGAGGCGGAGATCCTGACCATCGTGATCGATCCGGCCAGCCAGGGCGGGGGTCTGGGCCGACTTTTGCTCCAGACACAGCTAGACGCCATGCTGGTTCAGGGGGTTCGCGAGGTTTTTCTCGAGGTTGAGGCGGGCAATGCAGCCGCCTTGGCGCTCTACAAGCGGCTGGGCTTCAGTCAGGTCGGCGAACGCAAGGCCTATTACGCCAGGCCGGGTCAGCCGCCGGCCACCGCGCTCATCCTGCGCCGGGAGCAGGCGTGAGGCTCCGGGAATCGGGACCCGCTCCATTCTGCGCCTGTGTCGCGGGGCAAAGGTCTGTTAGAATGAAGGCGCAGTTTCTCTTCAGTCAGGGCAAGGGTTCGGATTTTGGAATCTCAGGGTGACGCTTCCTCGCAGGTGGATGATCGCAAGCGCAAGGTGTTTGTGAAGTCCTACGGCTGTCAGATGAATGTCTATGACGCCACGCGCATGACCGATGTGCTCGCCAAGGAAGGCTATGAAGAGACGGCTGCGATGGAAAGCGCTGACCTCATCGTGCTCAACACCTGTCACATCCGCGAACACGCCTCCGAGAAGGTCTTTTCCGAACTTGGCAAGATTCGCGTTTTGAAACAGGAGCGCGCGGCGCGGGGCGTCGATACGAAGATTGCGGTCGCCGGTTGCGTCGCCCAGGCCGAGGGCGGCGAGATCCTGCGCCGCCAGCCCGCCGTCGATTTCGTGGTGGGTCCGCAGAACTATCATCGCTTGCCAGACCTGCTGCGCCGCACAGGCAATGGCGCCGGGGTGGTGGACACCGAATTTCCCATTGAGGATAAATTCGATCATCTCGCTGATCCGAGCCCCGAAAAAATTCGCACGCGCGGCCTCAGCGCCTTCGTCACCGTGCAGGAAGGTTGCGACAAGTTCTGCACCTTCTGCGTAGTGCCTTATACGCGCGGCGCCGAAGTTTCACGCCCCGTGCATCAGATCCTTCAGGAGGTGGAGCGGCTCGCCGCCTCCGGCGTATGCGAGGTCACCCTGCTGGGTCAGAACGTCAACGCCTATCACGGCGAAGGGCCGTCCGGGGGCGCATGGTCGCTGGCGCGTCTGGCGGAGCGGATCGCGCAGGTGCCAGGCATTCTGCGCATTCGCTATACGACAAGCCATCCCAATGACATGAGCGACGATCTCCTGGCCGCCCATCGCGATATCCCGCAATTCATGCCCTTCCTGCATCTGCCGGTTCAGTCCGGTTCGGATCGCATTCTGGCCTTGATGAACCGCAAGCATAGCGTCGCCGACTATCTGCGTCAGATCGAACGCATCCGCACGGCGCGCCCTGACATGGCCCTGTCGTCCGATTTCATCGTGGGCTTTCCCGGCGAGACCGAGAAGGACTTTGAGGACACCCTGCGCCTTATCGAAGAGGTGAAATTCGCCAGCGCCTATTTCTTCAAATATTCCGCGCGGCCCGGCACGCCCGCTTCGACCATGGATGAACATGCGCCCGAGGAGGTGAAAGCCGAGCGTCTGGCGCGCCTGAAGGCGCTGGTCGATGGGCAGAGGGACGCCTTCAATCAGGCCATGCTGGGCCAGAGCGTGGATGTGCTTTTCGAAAAGCCTGGACGCCGCCCCGGTCAGATCGGTGGCAAGACCCCCTGGCTTCATGCGGTGCATGTGGATGGACCGCAGGATCTCATTGGTCAGATCGCGCGCGTGCGTATCATCGAGGTGGGCGTGAACTCCCTGTACGGGCATTTGGGTGATTCTCTCACGGAGGCCAGTCATTGAGGCAGACAATCCCCGTCAGAAGCGAAGCGGCGCCGCCAAGGGCGCGCATTGAGCGCAACGCTGATTCCAGCGAGATCACCCTCGCCTTTGAGGACAATCGCTTCGCCTCACTGGTCTTCGGCCTCTATGACCAGAACATCGCCAAGATCGAGCGAAGGCTTGATGTCTCGGCGGTGGCCAATGGCAATCACGTCATCATCAAGGGCGCGCCCGAGGCCTGCGAACAGGCCCGCCGGGTGCTGGAAATTCTCTATGAGCGCGTGCGACGCGGGCAGGCGATCACGCTGGGCGATGTAGACGGCGCCATCGAGGAAGGCGCGTTGCAAGGCACGCTCTTTCCGAAGGACAGGGCTGTAGAGGCGCCGCGCGGCGTTTTCGAGCAGATCGGCACCCGCAAGCGTGGCATGGTGCGCGCGCGCAATGCGGCGCAGGATCTTTATTTGCGCTTGCTGAAGAAGAACGAACTCGTTTTCGCAGAGGGTCCCGCTGGCACGGGCAAGACCTGGCTGGCGGTCGGCCATGCGGTGTCTTTGCTGGAGCAGGGCGTGGTGGAGCGTTTGATTCTCTCGCGCCCTGCGGTGGAGGCGGGCGAGCGGCTCGGCTTTCTGCCCGGCGACATGCGCGAGAAGGTCGATCCCTATCTGCGGCCCATCTATGACGCGCTCTATGATTTCATGGATGGCCGCACGGTGGAGCGGGGCATGCAGACCGGCATGATCGAAGTGGCGCCGCTG
>CANGTC010000159.1 GCA_947456505.1 Beijerinckiaceae bacterium | reverse complement strand
GGTGATTTCCTCGGGGCCGAGCTTGGTGTCGCGCGCCATCACTTCGAACTCGTCGATGTGGATGGAGGTGAACACGTCGTCCTTCACGATCCGCTCGTTGAGCAGGATCGAATCTTCGAAGTTGTAGCCGTTCCAGGGCATGAACGCGACGAGCACGTTGCGGCCAAGCGCCAGATCGCCAAGGTCGGTCGAGGGACCGTCAGCGATGATGTCGCCCTTGCGCACGAAGTCGCCAACTTTCACCAGAGGCTTCTGGTTGATGCAGGTCGACTGGTTCGAACGCTGGAACTTCATCAGACGATAGATGTCGACGCCGGGCTTCGAAGGATCGAGCTCTTCCGTCGCGCGGATGACGATACGGGTCGCGTCGATCTGGTCGATGAAGCCGGTGCGGCGAGCGGCGATGGCGGCGCCCGAGTCGCGCGCCACGACAGCGTCCATGCCGGTGCCCACGAGCGGAGCGTCGGCCTTCACCAGCGGCACAGCCTGACGCTGCATGTTCGAGCCCATGAGCGCGCGGTTCGCGTCGTCGTTCTCAAGGAACGGGATGAGCGCGGCGGCGACGGACACGAGCTGCTTGGGCGACACGTCCATATATTCGACGCGTTCGCGGGCGACCATCACCACATCGCCGGTGTGGCGCGTGATGACGAGATCGTCGGCCAGCATGCCATTGGCGTCGACGACGGCGTTCGCCTGCGCGACGTGATACTTCGCCTCTTCCATGGCGGAGAGATAGGCGACTTCGTCGGTCACAAGGCCGTCGCGGACGCGGCGATAAGGAGCTTCGATGAAGCCGTACTTGTTCACGCGAGCGAAGGTCGCAAGCGAGTTGATCAGACCGATGTTCGGACCTTCAGGCGTCTCAATCGGGCAGATGCGGCCGTAATGCGTGGGATGCACGTCGCGGACTTCGAAGCCCGCGCGCTCGCGCGTCAGACCGCCCGGACCAAGCGCCGAGAGACGGCGCTTGTGGGTGATTTCAGACAGCGGGTTCGTCTGGTCCATGAACTGCGAGAGCTGCGAGGATCCGAAGAACTCGCGCACGGCGGCGGCCGCCGGCTTCGCGTTGATGAGATCCTGCGGCATGACCGTGTCGATATCGACCGAGGACATGCGCTCCTTGATGGCGCGCTCCATGCGCAGGAGGCCCAGACGATACTGGTTCTCCATGAGCTCGCCCACCGAGCGAACGCGGCGGTTGCCGAGATGGTCGATGTCGTCGATTTCACCACGACCGTCGCGCAGATCAACGAGCGCGCGAACCACGGCGAGGATGTCTTCCTTGCGCAGAATGCGGGTGGTGTCAGGCGCGTCGAGATCGAGACGCATGTTCATCTTCACGCGGCCCACGGCCGAGAGGTCGTAACGCTCGGAATCGAAGAACAGCGAATGGAACATCGCCTCGGCGGAGTCGATCGTCGGCGGCTCGCCGGGACGCATCACGCGGTAGATGTCGAACAGGGCTTCCTCACGCGAGGAGTTCTTGTCGACGGCCAGAGTGTTGCGGATATAGGGGCCGATGTTGATGTGGTCGATGTCGAGGATCGGCAGCTCGTCGAAGCCGGCTTCCAAAAGGGTCGCAAGCGACTTCGCGGTCAGCTCATCGCCGGCCTCGGCGAAGATCTCGCCGGTGTTGGGATCGTAGAGATCCTCCGCGATATACTGGCCATACAGATCTTCATCGACGGCCTTGAGGAACTTGAGGCCCTTCTCGGCGAGCATGCGCGCGCCGCGAACAGTGAGCTTCTTGCCGGCCTCGACGACGACTTCGCCGGTGTCGGCGTCAATCAGGTCGACGGAGGTCTTAACGCCGCGCATACGCTCAGCGTCATAGGGCACGCGCCAGCCATCCTTCACCTTGTTGTAGGTGACGGACTTGAAGAAGGTGCTCAGGATTTCTTCGCCATCCATGCCCAGCGCAAAGAGCAGCGAGGTCACGGGAATCTTGCGGCGGCGGTCGATGCGCGCGTAGACGATGTCCTTCGCGTCGAACTCGATGTCGAGCCAGGAGCCGCGATAGGGAATGATGCGCGCTGCAAACAACAGCTTGCCGGACGAATGGGTCTTTCCCTTGTCGTGGTCGAAGAACACGCCGGGGGAGCGATGCATCTGCGAGACGATGACGCGCTCGGTGCCGTTCACGACGAAGGTGCCGTTGGACGTCATGAAGGGCATGTCGCCCATGTAGACATCCTGCTCCTTGATGTCCTTGACCGACTTGGCCTGGGTGTCCGGATCCACATCAAACACGATGAGGCGCAGCGTCACCTTGAGGGGGGCGGAGAAGGTCATGCCGCGCTGGCGGCATTCGTCGACGTCATACTTGGGCTGTTCGAATTCGTATTTCACGAACTCAAGAAGAGCCGTCTGCGAGAAGTCGGAAATCGGGAAAACGGATTTGAAGACGGACTGAAGTCCCTCGTCCGGGCGACCGCCCTTCGGCTCATCAACAAGCAGGAACTGATCGTAGGAAGCCTTCTGCACCTCGATCAGGTTCGGCATCGCCGCGACTTCTCGGATATGTCCGAAAAATTTGCGGATCCGCTTACGACCGGTGAACGTCTGAGCCAAAGTCTGAGCCATGTCGCTCCTCTTACCTCATCAAACCGGCGGGCCGACGGGCCTCAACCGAACCGTGCGCCAGCAGCGCTCGGACGGGGGCGTCACCCCGAATAGTCGCCGCGGACCGCGCGGCGGGCGGAGGGTATCCCCCGGAACGATTGAACGGCCCCGGGGAAAACCCCGGGACCCTCCAGATTACATACGCGCGGCCGCAGAGGGCCGAACGCGAATTACTTGAGCTCGATCTTGGCGCCAGCCTTTTCGAGCTGGACCTTGAGCTTCTCGGCCTCGTCCTTGGCGACGCCTTCCTTGAGCACCTTGGGGGCGCCTTCGACGAGGTCCTTGGCTTCCTTGAGGCCGAGACCGGTGATGGCGCGGACTTCCTTAATGACTTCGATCTTCTTGTCGCCGGCCGAAGCCAGAACGACGTTGAACTCAGTCTGCTCTTCGGCAGGGGCAGCAGCGGCGGCGGCGCCAGGAGCGGCGGCGACGGCGACGGCGGCGGCGGCGGAGACGCCCCACTTCTCTTCGAGCATCTTGGCGAGGTCAGCAGCTTCCAGAACCGTGAGGCTGGAGAGTTCTTCGACGATCTTTTCGAGGTTAGCCATAGTCTTTCAATCCTTCAGAAGGTTGGTTCGAACCAGATTTGTTGAGTGGCCTCTTCAGGCCGCGTCTCGATCGGCATAGGCCTTGAACACGCGCGCGAGCTTGGCGGCGGGCGCGGTGGAGAGCTGGGCGAGCTTGGTCGCGGGCGCATTGAGCAGACCCAGGAGCTTGGCGCGCAGTTCGTCCAGAGACGGCATCGTCGCAAGCGACTTCACGCCATCCGCGTTCAGGGCGGTCGAGCCCATGGCGCCACCCAGAATCACGAGCTTGTCGTGATCCTTGGCGAAAGCCACAGCGACCTTCGGAGCCGCTACCGGATCGTCCGAATAGGCGATCAGGGTCGGACCCTTCATCAGGGAACCGATAGAAGCGACGTCCGTGCCTTCGAGAGCGATCTTGGCGAGGCGGTTCTTGGCGACTTGAACCGAGGCCCCAGCTTCACGCATCTGCTTACGCAGATTCTGCATCTGGGCGACGGTCAGGCCGGAATAGTGCGCCACAACGACGACCGACGCCTTGCTAAAGACGCCGTTCAATTCTGCGACGAACTCTTTTTTTTCCGCTCTGTCCACAGTGCTCTCTCCGGTCGGCGAAAGAAGATCTTTCGCCAGTTGCACGTGCCATATGGATGGAGTCCCATACGACGCCGAGTGCCTGTCCCCGGAGCGACTAGTCGCGCCGGACAGAAGGGTTCGAACCACACAGAAGAGCTTTCGCCCTTCGAAACGGTCTTTCCCCGTCTATGCTGGCCTCCGCCCCTCACCGGAACCGGATCGGGGCCGTCGAAATTAAGCTCTCACCAGATCACGAAGATCGGCTCGGGCGCCGGCAGTCTCGGACAGGACATGGCCAGACAGGACACGGGATCGCTCCCGGTTCCGCCGGCCTATCCACCTCCCGGCCACCAAATCGGCGCCGGCAGGAAGCTGAATTTTGAATGAGGGCCGCAAATCGCCGGCCCCCAGAAGGTCCTACTTAGACCGTTCGCGCGCCGCTGCCAAGGGGGCGACAACACAAATCGAACGATTGTCAAGACCGTACGGGATTTATCCCCGCAAGGCTCTTATCAAGCCTTAGTTGGCGCCCGAGGTCACCGTGGCGGGATCGACCTTCACGCCGGGGCCCATGGTCGAGGACACGGCCACGCGCTGGATGTAGGTGCCCTTGGCGCCCGGAGGCTTGGCCTTGGCGACCGCATCAACGAAAGCCTTGATGTTCTCGATCAGCTTGCCTTCCTCAAAGGAAACCTTGCCGACCATGCCCTGCACGATGCCCGCCTTCTCGACGCGGAACTCGACAGCGCCGCCCTTCGAAGCCTTGACGGCGCCAGCGACGTCCATGGTCACGGTGCCGACCTTGGGGTTGGGCATCATGCCGCGCGGCCCGAGCACCTTACCCAGACGGCCGACGAGCGGCATCATGTCGGGGGTGGCGATGCAGCGATCGAAGTCGATCGTGCCGCCCTGAACGAGGGTGACGAGGTCTTCCGCGCCAACCACATCCGCGCCAGCAGCCTTGGCCTCATCAGCCTTGGCGCCACGCGCGAAGACGCCGACGCGCAGGATGCGGCCAGTGCCGTTGGGCAGGTTCACCACGCCGCGGACCATCTGGTCGGCGTGCTTGGGGTCGACGCCGAGGTTCATCGAGATTTCGATCGTCTCGTCGAACTTCGCCGTGGAGCGCTCGCGCAGGAGCTTCACCGCATCGGTGATCTGATAGAGCTTGGTGCGGTCGATGCCCTCGCGGGCAGCCTTAATTCTCTTGCCAACGTGCGCCATAGCTTACCCCACCACCTCGAGGCCCATCGAGCGGGCGGAACCTTCAATCATGGCGACAGCGGACTCGATCGAGTCGCAGTTCAGATCCACGATCTTCTTCTCGGCGATTTCACGCAGCTGAGCGCGCGTGATCTTGCCGACGAAACCACGACCGGGGGTCTTGGAGCCCGAAGCCGGCTTCTTGCCGATCTTCAGGTTCGCGGCCTTCTTCAGGAAGAAGGTGACCGGCGGCTGCTTCATTTCGAAAGTGAAGGAACGGTCCTGATAGGCCGTGATGATGACCGGGATGGGCGTGCCCTTCTCGATCTGCGCGGTCTTGGCGTTGAACGCCTTGCAAAATTCCATGATGTTCAGGCCGCGCTGACCGAGCGCGGGGCCGATGGGGGGCGAAGGATTCGCCGCGCCGGCCGGAACCTGAAGCTTCACGTAGCCCGTGATCTTCTTCGCCATTATGGCTGCTCCAGACAAACCCGGGACTTTGGATGTATCATCCGTCGCCGGGCGGTTGCAGTTCGTGGTGCGGCATCGAGTCCCGGCGGCGACCGGGCATGCCTTCCACGGTGAAGCAGCCCGTATAAATGGTGACAGCCTTCTTGGGAAGGGGGGAGCGGCGGAAAAAGTATCGCTTGCCTTCGCTAAATGCTGAAATTGACAATATTTCTCAAGTTACGTCTTTTGAAGACGCCCCGCTCTGCCCAAAGGTTTTCGGGGCCAACTGAAAGGTTTGCGACAATGTTTGCCCGCCATTCCCTGCTGCGCGCCGCTGTTATTTCGGCTTTCGCCCTATTTCTCGCGCCGTCGCTCGCCACGGTCCCGGCCGCCGCCAAAACCATTACTTTCCGGGCCACGGGCGCGCCCTTCCCCATCAATCTCCCTAATAACTGGCGGGTGAAGGACATCGAGCGCGGCGTCGAGATCAGCAGCAGCGACAGGGAAGTTCGCTTTTGGGTCGAAGCGATCGACACCGGAAATGTCGATGCGGTGGTGAACAACTACTTCAAATCTTTCCGGCAGCAGGGCGTGAAGATGCGTTTGCCAATGACTCAGAGGAAAGATGTCTTCGGCGGCGTCGACGTGATTCTAATGGATATTCCGTCGATCTACGATGGCAACACCACGATCATCCGCATGCTCATAACCAACCCTCGCCCCCAGGAGCGCAAGGGCCTCTTCATCGCCTACTGGGCCTCGCCCAAAGCGGACCGCAAGTATGACGAGACCGTGACGGACATCATCATGGATCTGCTGCGCCCCTGAGCCGCACGAAAAAGGGCGACCCGATGGGCCGCCCTTTTGACTTGGAGGCGAGACCCGCCCTGCCCTGAAAAACAAGACAGGTCAGAGCTTCTCGACCTGACCGTATTCCAGCTCGACGGGCGTGGCGCGACCAAAGATCGATACCGCCACCTTGACGCGAGAACGTCCCTCGTCGACCTCCTCGATGAGGCCCTCGAAGGAGGCGAAGGGGCCATCGGTGACGCGCACCTTCTCGCCGACTTCGAACATGATGGAGGCCTTGGGGTGCTCGACGCCCTCGGCGACCTGCCCCTTGATCCGATCGGCTTCGGCTTCGGAAATAGCCATCGGCTTGTTGTCCGCGCCAAGGAAGCCAGTGACCTTCGCCGTGTTCTTGATGAGGTGGTAGACGTCATCCGACAGGTCGCATTTCACGAGCACATAGCCCGGGAAGAACTTGCGTTCGGTGTTGATCTTGCGGCCGCGGCGCACCTCGATCACGTGCTCGGTGGGAACAAGGATTTCCTCGAACTTGTGCGCAAGGCCACGCTGGGCTGCGGACTCGCGGATGGAGCCCGCGACCTTGTTCTCGAAATTCGAATAAGCGTGGACGATATACCAGCGCATCGCCATGATTCAGCCCCCTCGGTCAGTGCACGAGTGAAAGAAGGAAGGTCACGATCATGCGCAACGCCTGATCGACCGACACGAAGAAAATGCTCGCGAGGATCACCATAACGATGACGAGCGCGGTCGTTATGAGGGTCTCACGGCGGGTCGGCCAGGTGACCTTGGCCGCTTCAGCGCGGACCTGAGTCAGAAACTCGAGGGGGTTCGCCATTCTATCGTTCCAATCCTCGGCTGCGCTCCGGAGCGTCCCCCGGCGAACAGTCAGCCTAAAATAGTCGAGGCGCGGGACCGGTTGGTCGCGCGCCACGTTGGCAGTCTTATAGCGCCCGGTTCCGCCCGCGCCAAGAGGAAAAGCGTGGGGTGGGAAAAACCGCCGGAACTCCCCGGACCGCTCGCCTTGACCGCCATCCGGCCCGTCGCTACCGTCCAAACCAATCAATCCGGAAAACCGGAGCAAGGGGGGCGGAAATGTCGGTCATCAAGACATTGTTGCGCGCGGCCATGATCCTTGGAACGCTGAGCCTTTCAGCGCAGGCGCAAACGCCCGAGAAATTGCGCATCGCAGTCACCCAGCGCGGCGCCTGGGACACATCCGTCGCGGAGATGGGTCAACGCGCTGGAATCTTCAGGAAACACGGCCTCGATGTGGAGATCCTCTACACGCAGGCAGGGCCGGAAGCCATTCAGGCGCTTATCGCAGGCAGCGTGGACGTGGCCACGGGGGCGGGCGTGGCGGCGGGCATAGGCACAATCGCCAAGGGCGCTCCCCTCAAGATCATATCCAACGAGATCCTGGGGGCGCCCGATCAATACTGGTACGTCCCCGCCGAATCGCCGATACGCACCATCGTCGACCTGAACAGCAAAACCATCGCCTTTTCCCTGCCCGGCTCGTCCAGCAATATCGCGCTGTTGGCCTTGATGGCCCAGTACAAGCTAGACGCAAAGCCGACCTCGACCGGCAGCATCGCCTCCACCCTGACACAGGTCCTGACCAAGCAGGTGGAGGTGGGCTTCTCAGCCGTTCCATTCTTCCTGGACAAGGTGGAGGCTGGAGAAATCCGCATCATCGCTACGGGCGAAGACGTCGCAGTGCTCAAGACACGCACGGGACGTGTCAATCTCAGCAATCTGCCAACCCTCGCCAATCGCCGACCGGCGCTGGTGCGCTTCCATGCGGCCTACAAAGAGGTTGTGGACTGGATGTACGAAGACCCCGAAGCCCTCACGGTGTTCGCGGAAATCTCCGGCCTGCCGCCGTCCGTGGTAAACAAGGTGCGCACCCTGCTTCCCAAGGCCACCATGGCGCCCGACAAGATCGTGGGCATTGAGCAAATCATCACCGAGGCCATTCAGGGGAAATTCATCGCCTCGCCCTTCAGCGTGGCGCAGGTGGAGGCCATGATCGACATTCCCACGAAGTGAAATGACGATAGGCGGAGCAGATACGTCAGGGAAAATGGCAGGGGCTGAGGGATTCGAACTCTCGACCTACGGTTTTGGAGACCGTCGCTCTAACCAGCTGAGCTAAGCCCCTAGCTCTCTGACGGGGCGCGAACCCCGTGGGCGCTCTCATGCCAAAGCCGAGCGGGGATTGCAAGCGTGAATTGTGCGGCGGGCGCAAAGATCGGTCGCGCCAGCTATGGAAAAAGCGGGGCCTGATCGGCTCGGCCCACACGGCGGCGCCCATAGGCCGGCGCTTCGGCGCCCCATTCCGTGATCTCATTGGCGTCGTAGCGCATGCCCACAATCGCGTAGGCCCCGCCCTCGCGCGCGTGCTGGCGTAGGAGGTCGAAGGCATCCTGCCGGGCTGTTTCGGCCAGATGCAGATAGCCAAAGATGTGATTGGTGGTGGAATCGATCATTCGAGCCTCCCGCAACGGAAACTCAAGCACGCCATATCCAGCGCATAAAAAAGGGACGCCCCGGGGCGTCCCTTTCAATCTCGCGAGAGCCCGAAAGCTTACTCGATGATGGAGGCGACGACGCCGGCGCCAACCGTGCGGCCGCCTTCGCGGATGGCGAAGCGCAGCTTCTCTTCCATCGCGATCGGAACGATCAGCGCGACTTCCATGGTCACGTTGTCGCCGGGCATCACCATCTCGACGCCCTCAGGAAGCGTCACGATGCCGGTCACGTCCGTCGTGCGGAAGTAGAACTGCGGACGATAGTTCGTGAAGAACGGGGTGTGACGACCACCTTCATCCTTCGTCAGGATGTAGGCCTCGGCCTTGAACTTCGTGTGCGGCTTCACGGAGCCGGGCTTGCACAGCACCTGGCCGCGCTCCACGTCTTCGCGCTTCGTGCCGCGCAGCAGGCAGCCCACGTTGTCGCCAG
>CANGTC010000158.1 GCA_947456505.1 Beijerinckiaceae bacterium | reverse complement strand
GATCGCGGCGGCCTATTTCGGAGTCTGAGCGATGGATTGGCTCAACTCCATCGTGCAGGGCGTGCTGGTGGGCGGGCTCTACGCCATGTTCGCGGCGGGCCTGTCGCTCATCTTCGGCGTCATGCGCCTCGTGAACATCGCCCATGGTGATCTCGTGGTGCTGGCGGCCTATCTGGCTCTGGTGGTGACGCAGGCGCTGGGCCTTGGGCCTTTGGCTTCGCCGATCGTCATCGCGCCGCTGATGGCGTTGATCGGTTACGGACTGCAACGCTGGCTGCTCAACCGCACGCTCGGCGATGATCTGCTGCCGCCGCTGCTCGTCACCTTCGGCCTCTCGGTCATCATCCAGAACGGCTTGCTGGAAGTCTTCAGCCCCGACAGCCGCAAGCTGCAAGCGGGCGCCATCGAGACCGCGACGATTGCGATCACGCCTGACCTGTCCATCGGTGTGCTGCCGCTGCTGCAATTCGTGGTGGCGGTGGCGATGATCGGCGCCTTGCAGGTCCTGTTCTATCGCACCAGCTGGGGCCGCGAATTCCGCGCGACGTCAGACGATCAATCGACCGTGCAGCTGGTGGGCGTCGACAACCGCCACATCTTCGGCCTCGCCATGGGACTGTCCTTGGCCGTTGTGGCGGTGGCGGGGGTCTTTCTGGCGGTGCGCGCCAATTTCGATCCGTCCATGGGCCCCGCGCGGCTGATCTTCGGCTTCGAGGCGGTGATCATCGGCGGGCTCGGCAATCTCTGGGGCACGCTGGCGGGCGGCGTCGTGCTAGGGGTGGCGCAGGCCATTGGCGCGAAGATCGACCCGGGCTGGCAATTGCTGGCGGGGCATCTCGCCTTTCTCGTGGTGCTGGCGGTGCGGCCCGAGGGCTTCTTCCCGCGGGTGCAGGCGTGAGCGGCGCGGTGACCATCACACGCGGTACGCGCGCCAGCCGGCTCACGGCCTGGGCTGCGCTCTTGGCCGTCGCCGCGCTCGCCAGCGCGCCGCTCTGGGCGGGCTCGTCCAACCTGAGCCTGCTGACCCAGGTCTTCGCCTATGTGGCGCTGGCGACCCTGTGGAACCTGCTGGCGGGCTTCTCGGGCCTCGTCTCCGTGGGCCAGCAGGCCTATGTGGGCGTCGGCGGTTACGCCCTCTTCGCGCTCACCATGTTCGGGGGCCTGCATCCGCTGGTCGCGCTGGTGGTGGCGGGTGTGATCGGCGGCTTGCTCGCGATCCCGGTCGCGGGGCTGCTGTTTCGCCTGCGCGGCGCCTATTTCGCGATTGGCTCCTGGGTGGCGGCGGAAGTGTTCCGCCTGCTGGCCTCGCAGATGTCCTCGCTGGGCGGTGGCTCGGGCACGAGCCTGCCCGCTCGCGTGGTCACCGAAATGGCTTCTGGCCGTCAGGCCCGCGAGTTCATGATCTATTGGATAGGGCTGGCGCTGGTGGTGGTCGTCATCGGCCTCACTATCGCGCTGCTGCGCTCGCGCTGGGGGCTGGCCCTGCGCGCCATCCATCACAATGAGCTGGCGGCCCGCAGCAATGGCGTCGAGGTCACGCGCATCAAGCTGCTGGTCTATGTGGTCGCGGGCTTCGGGACCGCCATGGCGGGGGCGCTGATCTTCTTGCAGAAGCTGCGCATCTCCCCGGACGCCGCCTTCAGCGTCAATGACTGGACCGCCTTCGTCATTTTCATGGCGGTCATCGGCGGCATCGGGCGCATCGAGGGGCCGATCATCGGCGCGATCGTCTTCTTCATCCTGCGCCAGACCCTGTCGGATCTGGGCAGCCTCTATCTCATGATGCTGGGCCTCGTCGCCATCGTCATCATGCTGCGCGCCCCGCGCGGCGTGGCGGGCTGGCTGGCCGACCGTTTCGGCTTCGACCCCATTCCGCTCGAACGCCGTGTGCGCTATTCCAGATCCAACCACGAACACAAACCGGAGCCGACCCATGTCTGAACCCAAGAAGCGCAATCTCTCCAACAAGGTCATCATCACCTGCGCGGTGACCGGCTCCATCCACACCCCCACCATGTCCGACGCCCTGCCGATCACCCCCGAGGAGATCGGAACCTCCGCCATCGAGGCGGCGCAGGCTGGCGCGGCGATCCTGCATCTGCATGCGCGCGATCCCAAGGACGGGCGCCCCACCCCTGATCCCAAGGTCTTCATGGAATTCCTGCCGCGCATCGGCGAGGCCTGCGACGCCGTGGTCAACATCACCACCGGCGGCAGTGTGAAGATGACCGTGGACGAGCGCCTCGCCGCGCCGATCCAGGCCTCGCCCGAAATGTGCTCGCTCAACATGGGCACGATGAACTTCGCGCTCTATCCCATGGCCACCCGCTACAAGGATTGGAAATACGATTGGGAGGAGAACTATCTCGTCCAGTCCGACGACAATATCTTCCGCAACACCTTCCGCGACATCGAGCGCATTTATAAAACGCTGGGCGAGGGCCACGGCACCAAGTTCGAGCATGAGTGCTACGATGTGGGCCATCTCTACAATCTCGCCCATTGCCTTGATCGGGGCCTGTTCAAGCCGCCGGTGTTCCTGCAGCTGATCTTCGGCATTCTCGGCGGCATCGGTCCTGACGTGGACAATCTTATGTTCATGAAGAAGACCGCCGACAAGCTGTTCGGCGATCAGTATCGCTGGTCGGTGCTGGCGGCGGGCCGCCATCAGATGCCCTTCGCCACCCAGGCCGCCATGATGGGCGGCCATGTGCGCGTGGGCCTCGAGGACTCGCTCTTCATCGGCCGCGGCAAGCTCGCGACCTCCAACGCCCAGCAGGTCGTCAAGATCCGCCACATCATCGAGGAATTGGGCTACGAGGCCGCGACCCCCGACGACGCCCGCGAGATGCTGGGCCTGAAGGGGCGCGGGAACGTGAAGTTCTAAAAACTAAACCGGCTGCACGAGATCCTGCAGCGCGTGTTTCGTCTCCAGAAGGCGTTCGGCGATCAGCTCTTCAGCCTCGCCGAACCGCTGGGTGGGGACGGGCACCGAGATGGCCATCTGGTTGCCCAGCATGTCCGGGACGCAGATGCCCACAGCCGAAACGCCCAGCGTATGCTCTTCCCGGTCGAAGGCCACGCCGGTCTTGCGGATGCGGTCGAGGTCTTCGAGCAGGGGCTTGATCTGCGTGATCGAATGGGGCGTGCGCGCTTCAAAGGTCGCGCCCATCAGGCGCTCCACCGCGCGGTTGTCGAGTGTCGCGAGATAGGCCTTGCCATTGGCGGTGCAGTAGAGCGGGAAGGTCTCGCCCACGGCCGAGACCGTGCGCAGGCGCTGGGAGCCGATGACCTGATCGACGAAGAGCAGGCGGTCCTTGCGCGCCACCGCAAGATCCACCGTCTCCCGCAATTCGTTCGAGAGTTTGGTGAGGAGCGGGCGCGCGATTTCCAGAAAATCCGAGCGCACCGCCCCCGCCAGCCGCAGCAGACCGGGGCCGAGCATCACGCGCCCCGTAGGCGAGGCGGCGATCACGAATTTCTCCGCATGGAGCGCCGAGACGATGCGCTGCACGGTGGAGCGCGCCAGCCCCGTGCGCTGGGCGATCTGCCCGAGGCTGAGGCCCGAGGCGTCCTCCTCCAGTGTGCGCAAAATGGCGGCGGCGCGGGCGATCACCTGCACGCCATTGCGATCCTGCGCGATCATGTCATCCATGGATTTGACGTCTGTCATGGCTCCCCGGCGCCTCGGCGCGGATTGATGGGTTCTTTCGGATCGTGGTACAAGACTTCCGTCATGCGGTACAGGGGGCATAAGCCTATCCACCCGCGCGGGGAGGCTTGCGGCCTATGCAGATCCTGATTGTCGAACGGGAAGATCACTTCAAGGCGGCGGATCTGCGCGCGCGCTTTCCTCAGCTGATCATTCATCACGCCAAAAGCGTCGCCGAGGCGCTGCCCCATGCGGGGGATTGCGAGGTGCTGATCGCGCTGGCCCACGAAGTCACTGACGAATTGCTCGCCGCCATGCCGAAGCTTCGCTATATCGCCGCGCTCTCCACCGGCGTCGATCACCTCTGGACCTGCAAGAACTTGCGATCGGACATCCGCATCACCAATGGGCGCGGCATTCACGGGCCGCAGATGGCGGAGATGGCCTTTCTCTTCATGATCGGCCTGTCGCGCGATTATCTGCGCATGGAGGCGAACCAGCGCCAGCATGTGTGGAAGCGCTGGGCCCAGCCGGTGCTGGTGGGCAAGACGGTGGTCATCGTGGGCGTTGGCGCCATCAGTGAGGCGGTCGCATTGCGGTGCAAGGCTTTCGAGATGCGGGTCGTGGGCGTCAGCAACGCGCGCCAGGAATCGCCGGGCTTCGATCTCATCGTGCCGCGCGCGCGCCTGACCGAGGCCGCCGCCATGGCCGATTTCCTCATCGTGCTGGCGCCGCTCGACGCCACCACACGCCACATGATCAACGCTGCCGTCTTCGCGGCCATGAAGCCCTCCGCCTTCATCATCAATCTGGCGCGCGGCGATGTGATTGATGAGGCCGCCATGATCCGCGCCTTGCAGGCGGGGACGATTGCAGGCGCGGGGCTCGATGTGTTTTCCGTGGAGCCCCTGCCACAGGATAATCCCCTCTGGGACATGCCCAATGTCATGATCTCCCCGCGCATCGGCGGCATGAGCGACATCTATGCGGATCAGGTCCTCCCCGTTGTGGCGCATAATATCGGCGCCTTCATCGAGGGTCGCGAAGCGGACATGCGTAACATCGTGCGGTGACGCGCCCTTGCCCGCAGGGCCCTGCTGATCTAGCCTCCGTTTAAATATCAGGAGGAACCGCATGTTCAGCAGAATGAGGGGCGCTGGCGTCCTTGTCTTGGCGCTGCTGGGCATGGGCGCCGCGCAGGGCGTGCGCGCCGCTGACTATTACACCGGCAAGACCATCGAAATGCTCGTCGGCGCCGATGTGGGCGGGGGCTATGACATCTATGCGCGTCTGGTGGCGCGCCATCTGACCCGTTTCATTCCCGGCGCGCCGGTCGTCGTCGCCCGCAACATGCCGGGGGCCGGCAGCGCCATCGCAGGCGCGCAGCTCTACAGCAAGTCGCCCAAGGACGGCACGGTCATTGGCGCGCTCATGCCCGGCGCCATCATGGGGCGCATTCTCGACGACAAGGCCAGCACTCTCTTCGATCCCACCAAATTCGTCTATATCGGCACCGCCGACAGCGGCACGCGCGTCTGCATCACCATGGCCAACGCCTCGACCAAGACCTACGAGGACGCCCTGCGCCAGCGCACCATCATGGGCGCCAGTCAGGCGGGCGGGGCGACGCGCGATTATGAGGCCCTGCACAATCATGCGACGGGAACGAAGTTCGAGATCGTCAGCGGCTACAAGGGCACCTCCGACCTCACCCTCGCCATGGAACGCGGCGAGGCGGCCGGACTCTGCGGCTTCGATTATTCGTCCCTGAAATCCCAGAAGCCCGACTGGTTGCGCGACAAGACCATCAATATTCTCGTGCAGGACGCCCTGGAGCCCGAGCCCGAGCTGACCGCCATGGGCGTGCCCACCATCTGGCCCTTCATCAACAACGAACTGGACCGCAAGGCGGTGGAGCTGGTGCTGAGCCAGCAACTCTTCGGCCGGTCCTATGTGCTGCCGCCAGGCGCCGCGCCCGAGGCGGTCGCCATTCTGCGCAAGGCTTTTGCTGCGACGGTCGCAGATGCGGATTTTCTGGCGGACGCGGCCAAGGCGCGGGTATCGATCAGCGCGTCATCGGGCGAGCGGTTGCAGGAGGTCGTGACCCGCGTCCACTCCGCCCCAAAGGAGGTGGTGGCGCGGGCGAGACAGATCATCGAACCCTGATCAGCGGATCGTGACCGTGATGCGCCCGATGCCTTCGATCTCGGCCTCCAGCGCGCCGGGGCCTGGCATGATGACGAGGGGCGTCAGACTGCCCAGCGTCACCACCTGACCGGCGCGCAGGCCGCCCAGATGGTCTTGCTGGGCGTTGGCCCAGTCGATCATGGGCTTCAGGGGATCGCCCGCCGGATGGCCGCCCCGCCGGTCCACCGACAGTTCCCCATTGATCCAGAATTGGCAGCGCAGATTGGACAGATCGAGCGCCCTGTAATCATGGGTCGCGGGGCCGATCACATAGCCCACATTGCCGAGATCGTCGGCGAGATTCATGGCGAAGGGCGCGCCCTTCATGGGAATGCGACGCTCAATCAGCTCGACGCCGATGAGATAGTCGCTGGCGGCGTCCTCGATGTCGGCGCGGGTATAGGGGCGGGCCGGATTGGCGGGCAGGTCCCTTGCCAGGCGCACGGCGATTTCGATTTCGGGGATCATGGGCCGGTCGGCCTTCATGGTCCATGCGTCGCCGCTTTTCAGAAAGCCCGAGGCGTACATGGGCGAGGCTACGGGGGTCCCATCGGGCGCATAGCCGACCTTCCAGCCGCCGATCTCCTGCCCGAGGGCTTTGATCATCCCCGCCGAGATGGCGAAGGCCTCCTCCAGCGTGTCGGGGGCCTGATCAAGGCCGAGCAGGCCGCGGGTGCGGCGTGCTTCGATGAAAGATTGAAGACGGGCGGCTCTCATGAGCGCGCTCCGGTGCGGATGTCGGGCAGGAACATGACGAGAATGCCTATGGCTGGCAGGAAGGAGCAGACGGAGAAGACGAAGCCGATGCTGGTCAGGTCCGCCAGTTTGCCCAGCACCGCCGCGCCCACGCCGCTAAGGCCGAAGGCGAGGCCGAGGAAAATCCCCGCCACAAGGCCGGTCTTGCCCGGCAAAAGCTCCTGCGCATAGACGAGGATCACCGAGAAGGTGGAAGCCAGGATCAGTCCGATCAGCGTCACGAGGACGCCTGTCCAGAAGAGGTTGGCGTAGGGCAGAGCGAGGGTGAAGGGCAGGCAGCCCAGCACCGAGGCCCAGAGCACCGCCTTGCGCCCGATCCGGTCGCCAATGGGACCGCCAAAGAAGGTGCCCACGGCCACCGACCCCGTGAACAGGAACAGGAACATCTGGGCGGTGCGCGCGTCCACCGCAAACCGGTCGATCATGTAGAACTGCAGGAAGCTCGAAATGCTCGAGGTGTAGAAGCTCTTGGAGAAGCTGAGCGCCACCAGAATGCCGATGGAGACCCAGATGGTGCGCTGGGAAAGACCCAGATCCCGCACCGGACGTGCCGGGCGCTTGGCCCGCTCCATCTGGCGCTGCGCATACCAGCCGCCAATGCGGAACAGGATGAAGCTCGCCAACAGGGCGGCGACGCCAAACCAGCCGATGGCCTTCTGTCCGAAGGGCAGGATGATGAAGGCCGCCATGAGTGGGCCGATGGCCGAGCCCAGATTGCCGCCGACCTGAAAGATCGACTGCGCCAGCCCATACTGCCCGCCCGAGGCCATGCGGGCGATGCGCGAGGATTCCGGATGGAAGATCGCCGAGCCCGTTCCGATAAGGGCGACCGCAATCAGCAGCATGGCGTAATTGGGCGCCCAGGCCGCCAGAAGCAGGCCGGAGAGGGTGAAAATCATGCCGAAGGCGAGGGAATAGGGCATGGGCCGCTTGTCCGTCGCCGCGCCCACGAGGGGCTGCAGCAGGGAGGCCGCCATCTGCCAGGTGAGGGTGATGTAGCCGATTTGCGCGAAGTCGAGCTCAAAGCTCTCCTTGAGCATGGGATAGATGGAGGGCACCAGGGCCTGCATCATGTCGTTGAGCACATGGCAGAAACTGATGGCGAAAAGGACCGGATAGACCGTCTGGGAGGCAGGAGCCGCCGCCGGGGCCGCCTTCGTGGGCGCTGTGGATGGGTGCATGAGGGTCGCCGGAGCCGAATCTTCGCGCAGCATGGGTCACTCCCGGGAGGAAATGCCGAGATAGCCCCTCTCCTTGCGCAGGTCAAAGCCCTTGCGAGGGCTGCTCCGGCGAAAGGCGGCGTAAAAAGGGCCCCTTCTCGTCCCGGTGGGGTTGACCGGGAGGGTCCGGCTGGGGCATATGCCGCTCAACGTTTTCTGCGGCGGGTCTTTCCTGCCGCCCATCCAGTCGGGGACGACCATGAAGGTCCGCAACTCTCTCAAGTCTCTGCGTGGTCGCCATCGCGACAACCAGATCGTTCGCCGCAAGGGCCGCGTCTACATCATCAACAAGACCCAGAAGCGTTTCAAGGCTCGTCAGGGCTGATTGACCGCTTCGGTTTACCTTTGAGCCCCGGCAGGGTCTGCCGGGGCTTTTTGTGCTTCCAGTTCCTGAAACACTTTGACGCCACAGGCGAGCCGCGTTAGCTTTTCGCCATGAGCAACGGCTTCCTCATCCTCCTGCGTGCGGGCCTCGTCGCTGCGGCCCTTCCCGCCTTCGCGCTTCAGCCCGCCATCGCCGCCGCCGGCGATCGGCCGGATGTCTCCACCAGCGCGCAGGTCAAGCCCGCCGATCCCCAGAAAGGCCGCAAGAAGGTTCTGGACGATCTCTTCGAGCGTCTCGCCAAGGCGCAGGACGAGGTGGAGGCCAAGGGCGTTTCGGGGGCCATCGAGCGGGTCTGGATGCATTCGGGCTCCGACACGGCCGATCTGCTGATGGGCCGGGCCATGCAGGCCCTCAAGCGCAAGGACTATGCGCTTTCCCAGGAGCTTCTGAACGCGGTCGTCGAGATCGAGCCGGAATGGGCCGAGGCCTGGAACAAGCGCGCCACCGTGCGCTATCTCGCCGATGACGCCATGGGCTCCATGCAGGACATAGCCCATGTGCTCAAGCTGGAGCCGCGCCACTTCGGCGCCCTGTCAGGCATGGGCTTCATTCTGCAGCGTGGCGGCTTCGACAATCGCGCGCTGGAGGCCTTCCGCAAGGCGCTGGAGATCAGCCCCCAGCAGGAGGAGATCCGCCGCCTCGTCGACAAGCTGACGCTTTCGGTCGAGGGGCAGGGCATCTAGGGCCCGGCGAGTCCTCTCAGCTCTCGTTCCCGGTAAAGGCGATCCGCACCATATTGGTCGCTCCCGGCGTACCGAAGGGCACCCCCGCCACGATCACGATGCGCTCGCCCTCTTTCGACATGCCCTCGCGATTGGCGAATTTGCAGGCGCGCTTGGACATGTCGTCCACATCGTCCGCGTCCTTCGTCACCACCGCATGGACGCCCCAGACAAGCGCCAGCCGCCGCGCGGTCTCGCGCTTGGGGGTCAGGGCCAGGATCGGCGGGCCGGGCCGCTCGCGGGCGATGCGCAGGGCTGTCGAGCCCGAGGATGTCCAGGCGCAGACGGCCTTCACATCGAGGGTTTCCGCCACGTCGCGGGCGGCCACCGCGATGGCGTCGGCGCCGGTCTGTTCGGGGGCGCTGCGCTGGGCGTTGATGACCGTGCGGTAGATGGAGTCCCGCTCCACCTCCTCGGCGATGCGGTTCATGGTGGCCACCGCCTCGATGGGATATTGCCCG
>CANGTC010000157.1 GCA_947456505.1 Beijerinckiaceae bacterium | reverse complement strand
GCCCTGCCGCGTCCCGCGCAACCCGGCCTGCCCCCGGCAGGCGGCCCGGCTCCCGGCGCGGCGCCACAGATCCAGCAGCAGCCTGCCCCGCTTCCTGGCCAACCTAGACCGCCCGGACAACCCGGCGGGCAGGCCCTGCCGCCGCCGCCCTCCCCGCCAGCAAGCGCCCTGCCGCGTCCCGCGCAACCCGGCCTGCCCCCGGCAGGCGGCCCGGCTCCCGGCGCGGCGCCACAGATCCAGCAGCAGCCTGCCCCGCTTCCTGGCCAACCTAGACCGCCCGGACAACCCGGAGGTCAGGCCCTGCCGCCGCCCCCCGGCGCTGGAGCGCCTCCGCCGGCCCCGCCAGCGGGCTCCCTGCCGCGTCCCACGCCGCCAGCGCCGCAACCGCTCGCCCAGCCTCCGGCTCAGGCGCAGCCGGTGCGGCCGACCCTCCAGAGCGCGCCTCCACCCGCGCCTGCGCCGATGGTTCAGCAGCCGCGTCCCACGCCGCCCCCACCGGCCCCCCAGCCTGCCCCGCCTCCTCCAGCGCAGCAGCAACAGCAGATGCTTCAGCGCCAGCAACAGGAGCAACAGCAACGCGCTCAGGAGCAACAGCGGGCTCAGCAGCAACAGATGCAGGCGGAACAGCAACGGCGAGCGCAGGAGCAGCAACGCGCTCAGCAATTGCAGATGCAACAACAACAGCAGCAAGCCGAACAGCAGCGCCGGGCGCAGGAACAACAACGTGCCCAGCAGCAACAGCAACAGCAAATGCTGCAACAGCAGCAACAGCAGCGCGCCATGGAGCAGCAACGAGCCCAGCAAGCGGCGGAGCAACAGCGACGCGCCCAGGAGCAGCAGAAGGCCAAGCAGCCCAACTGCGGCAATCCCGGCCAGCCCGCCTGTCCGCCAGTGCGCTGACCAACAAAAAACGCGGCCTGCGAGGGCCGCGTTTTCGTTTGGCTGTGTGTCGAGTTTTATTTCAACCGGGCCAGCAGACTCGAAGTGTCCCAACGCCCGCCGCCGAGTTTCTGCACTTCGGCGTAGAACTGATCGACCAAGGCGGTGACCGGCAATTGCGCGCCATTGCGGCGTGCTTCTTCCAGACAGATCGACAGATCCTTGCGCATCCAGTCCACGGCGAAGCCGAAATCGAACTTGCCCTCGTTCATGGTGCGATAGCGGTTCTCCATCTGCCATGATTGGGCGGCGCCCTTGGAAATCACCTCGATCACCGCCTCAACATCAAGCCCCGCAGCTTGAGCGAAATGCACGCCCTCGGACAGGGCCTGGACGAGGCCGCCGATGCAGATCTGGTTGACCATCTTGGTGAGCTGCCCGGCGCCCGAAGGCCCCATGAGACGACAAGCGCGGGCGAAAGCGGCGATGACAGGCTCGGCCTTCTCATAGACCGGGGCGTCGCCCCCGCACATGACTGTCAGCACGCCATTCTCGGCGCCCGCCTGCCCGCCCGAAACCGGCGCGTCGATGAAGCCGAAACCCACTTTCGTGGCGGCCGCATGAAGCTCGCGCGCCACGTCGGCGGAAGCGGTGGTGTGATCGACAAAAATGGCGCCCGCCGCCATGCCGGCAAAGGCGCCGTCCGGACCAATGGTCACCTGCCGCAGATCATCGTCATTGCCCACGCAGGCGAAAACGAAATCCTGCCCCAGCGCCGCCTCGCGCGGGGTGGCGACGGCGCGCCCGCCAAATTGCGCGGCCCAGGCCTGCGCCTTGGCGGAGGTCCGGTTGTAAACCGTGACCTCGTGCCCGCCCTTGACCCTGAGATGCCCCGCCATGGGATAACCCATGACCCCGAGCCCGATGAATGCGACCTTGGCCATGCCTCGCCCCTCCAATTACACGGGGGACTTCCCATAAAGGACGCGAGGCTTCAAGGGGCGAGCCGCACCTTCACAAGCCCATGAACGCGAGCCCGGACGCAGCTGGCGCCCAATCAAGCAGAGCCGCAAGCCTTGACTAGGCGATGGTGGACAAGGCGGCCGTCACATGGGCGACGCCCTGCGCAGCAAGCGGGATATCCGGCTCCGCCTTGAGATAATCCTGCAAGAAGATCAGAGCCGCAATGCTTCCAGCAAGGGTTGTCGGCGGAGTGTTCAGAACCGCCTTTTCCGCCTCAAGCAAAGCTGAAGCAGCCATCGCCTCGTCAGCCTCAAGATCTGGAAGGCGGTACAAATCCCAGGCGATCATGGCTTTGGTTGCCGGGTGGCGAGACGCCAAAAGCGCCTGATCAAGGTTCCGCAACCCCTCTGAATGAGCCCCCTGCGCATGCCGCAGCAGGCTCAGGGCTGCGAAGATCGGATCGGGTTCAGCCTCAAGATGCCTCATGGGATGCTTGCTGGAATCTGGCATTTTTGGAGCCTCGCCATGAAAGCGATCATCGACTCACTTGATCGATTTTCCATGTTAACAAGGTTTATGACCGAAGCAACAATCAATTTATGACCAAGCCTGAACGTCAGTAAAAAACCATGATATCATAGTAAAATGTATTGAATCCAAATTCATTATTTACATTTTTCACCAACGTAACCTTGATAACATGATTATTTTTATTGAGATAAACTATCAATTTATTTTCGTTCCATTCGTCAGCGTGATATTGAATCGCGCAATGACTTTGCTCACTCGACCACAGCGTAAGCGGGGCCCTCCTGCCACGGGCAAGGGGTGGCTTGTTGGCGTGCGCCTTCAGCCGCCGCAGTTGAAGGCCCTTGACGCCTGGATCGAGGCGCAACCAACGAAAATGTCCCGTCCCGAGGCCGTTCGAAAGCTCATCGCCAACGCGCTTGGCGATTGATCGCCTCCAGCGACGCTGCACATGCGAATGACGGTCAGCCGCCCTTGCCCAAAGCATCCCGCACGGCGGCGCGCACTTCCGGCACAAGCTCCGCCTCGAACCAGGGATTGCGCTTCAGCCAGCCGCTGTTGCGCCAGGAAGGATGGGGCAGCGGGATCAGGCGGGGCCGCGCCGCGCTGAAATCGCGCCAGCGGCGCACCAGCGCCGTCATGCCTTCGCCCTTGATGCGGGCGTGGCCGAGCCGCTTCAGGTGCCAGGCCTGAGCGTAGCCGCCCACCACCAGGATCGTTTCGATCTGCGGCGCCAGCGCAAAGAGCTGGTCATGCCAGGCGGCGCGGCATTCGGAGCGCGGCGGCAGATCACTTCCCTTGGGGTCGAGACCGGGAAAGCAGAAGCCCATGGGCGCGATGGCGATGCGCGACGTATCGTAGAAGGTCGCCCGGTCGATCCCCATCCAGTCGCGCAAGCGCTCGCCGGAGGGATCGTCGAAAGGGAGCCCCGAGCGATGCACCCGCACCCCCGGCGCCTGCCCGGCGATCAGCAGCCGCGCCGTAACCGAAACGCGCACCACCGGGCGCGGCTCGTGGGGCAGCGGCGCGCCCCTGGGCGCATCGCGGCACAGGCGGCAGGCGGCGATACGGGCCAGCAGCGCATCAAGGTGCGGTATGGAAGCGTCCTGCATGGGCTTTGCCTAGCCCCGCCCGCTGCGCCGCGCAACCGCCCGCCTTCCGTTCCCGCAGGGCTGCGCTATGTTGGGTGTCGGAGGATAACCCATGACGCTCACGGCACTGGTTCAAAGGTTCGGCTTCGCGGCCCTGTGCCTGACGCTCGCTCTGGCCCCACTGAGAGCGCAGGAGCCGCAAAGCCCGGCGGCCACCCAGGGCCAACCTGCAGCCCAGAGGCGCTCTGCCGAGCAGCGTCCGCCCGGCGAAGGCCTGCCGCGTCTGCCCCCTGACGCCACCACCCGCCACAAGCTCGACCTGCCCGGCCGCAACCTCGAATTCTCCGCCACCGCCGGAACCATCCGCCTCTTCGACGCCACCAGCGGCGCGCCGCAGGCGGACATGGCCTTCATCGCCTATGCGAAGGAGGGCGCTGAGATCCGCAACAGGCCCGTGACCTTCGTCTTCAACGGTGGACCGGGCTACGCCTCCGGCTGGCTGCAACTGGGCGCGCTGGGACCATGGCGACTGAACATGGCGGGGGACGCCGCAAGACCCTCCGCCCCGCCCGCGCTGGAGCCCAACGCCGAGACCTGGCTTGATTTCACCGACCTCGTCTTTCTTGATCCCGCAGGCACGGGCTACAGCCGCATTCTAGGCGGCGACGAGGTGCGCAAATCCCTGTGGAGCACCGGGGGCGATGTGACCTCGCTCGCCGTCACCATCCGCCGCTGGGTGCAGGCGAACGGGCGCGAGCTCTCGCCGAAATTCATTCTGGGCGAGAGCTATGGCGGCTTTCGCGCGCCCAAGATCGCCCATGTCCTGCAGACCGATCAGGGCGTGGGCGTGAACGGGTTCGTGCTGGTCTCGCCGGTGCTCGATTTCGCGCGCTTCAACGCCACGGGCTCGGTGCTGTCCTATGTGGCGCGCCTGCCCTCCTTCGCAGCGACCGCGCGCGAACGCAAGGGCCCCATCACCCGCGAGACCCTGCGCGACGTCGAAGCCTATGCGACTGGCGAGTTCCTCTCCGACCTCATGAAAGGCGTCAACGACGCCCCCGCCCTCGACCGCCTCTCGCGCCGCGTGGCTGATATGACGGGACTTGATTACGCGCTTGTGCGGCGCCTTGGCGGGCGCGTGTCAGCCGAGATCTTCGCCCGCGAGATCAACCGCGCGGAGGGGCGCGTATCGAGCCTCTATGATGGCAACGCCACGGGCCTCGACCCCAACCCCTTCTCGACCCGCAACACGGCGGAAGACCAGTTGCGTCTTGGCCTGCATGCGCCGATCACGCAGGCCATGGTGGAGCTTTATCGCACAAGGCTGAACTGGGTGGTGGAAAACGGCCGCTATCAGTTCCAGAACGAACAGGCGGGCCGCCAATGGGACCGGGGCCATAACCCCGAAGCGGTGAACGATCTGCGCAGCGCCATGGCGCTGGATCCGAAAATGGGCGTGCTGGTGGCCCACGGCCTCACCGACCTCGTGACCCCCTATTTCGAAACTCGCATGGTGCTGGACCAGATTTTCCTCACGGGCTCATCAGAGCGCCTGCGCTTCGAGACCTATGCGGGCGGGCACATGTTTTACAGCCGCGACGAGGCGCGGAGGATGTTTCGGGCGGATGGGGAGAGGTTGGTGGGGAGGCGGTGACTAATGCGCCTTCCCCGGCACCTGCGCCTGCTCGAAGGTCGCCATGTCCTGATGGCAGGCGATGGCCGCCTTCACCACGCCTGCGGCGAGCGCGGCGCCCGAGCCTTCGCCAAGGCGCATGCCCAGATCCAGCAGGGGTTTCTTGCCCAACCGCGCGAGCACATCCCCATGGGCGCCCTCGACGGACAGATGCCCCGCCAGGCAATGGTCGATGGCGCGGGGATCCAGCGCGTGAAGGATCGCGGCGGCGGCGGTCACCACATAGCCGTCGAGGATGACAGGCACACGCTCCATGCGCGCGGCCATGATGGCGCCGGCGATGGCGACGATCTCGCGCCCGCCAAGGCGGCGCATCACTTCCAGAGGATCGCTCAGGTTGCCCTTGTTGAGGGCCACCGCCCGGCGAACCGCATCCACCTTGCGGGCGAGGCCCGCATTGTCGACGCCCGTGCCGCGCCCCACCCAATGCTCGGCCTCCCCGCCATAAAGCGCGTGATAGATGGCGGCCGCGACAGTGGTGTTGCCGATGCCCATTTCGCCCAGACACAGCAGGTCCGACCCGCCCGCGATGGCCTCCATGCCGAAGGCGAAGGTGGCGGCGCAGCCGGCCTCGTCGAAGGCGGGCTCCTGGGTGATGTCGGGGGTCGGATGGTCGAGGGCGAGTTCGAAGACCTTCAGGCCCAGATCATAGGTGGCGCAGATCTGATTGATCGCGGCGCCTCCGGCGGCGAAATTCTCCAGCATGGCGCGGGTGACGGCGGCTGGATACGCGGAAACGCCCTGCGCCGTCACGCCATGGTTGGCCACGAAGATCGCCACGACCGGCCGCTGCACCAAAGGCCGCGAACGGCCCTGCCAGGCCGCCATATGGGCGACGATCTCCTCCAGCCGCCCCAGCGAGCCCGCAGGCTTGGTGAGCTGGGCGTCACGCGACCGCGCATCCTCCACGCAGGTGTCGGAAGGGCCGGGCATGGTGTCCAGAAGGGCGCGGATATCGTCGAAGGGGAGGCCGGAGGCGGACATGGGATGCTCTCATTTGGGGTCCTTGGGTCATAGCTCCATTGGGAGGGATTGCAAGCCGGGCTCGACAGCGCCCGCGCAATGGCTCATTCAGGAAAGATGCGCCTCCTCAGCGATCTCCTCTTTTGCCTGAGATTCTACTCGCGGCTGCCGCTGCCGGTCTTCCGGTTCGAGGCCGCGCCCCATGCCATGGGCGATTTCGGCCGGGCGGTGCAGCTCGTGCCTGTGGCGGGGCTGCTGATCGCCCTGCCCGCAGGCCTTGTGCTGGCGGGCGCGGGCGCCGTGCTGGCGCCAGAACTCGCCGCCGTGCTCGCGCTGATGGCGCTGGCCGCCACCACTGGCGCCTTCCATGAGGATGGTCTGGCGGATGTGGCCGATGGCTTTGGCGGCGGGCGGACCATCGAGCGCAAGCTCGAGATCATGCGCGACGGCCGCATCGGGACCTTCGGCGGGGTGGCGCTGGGCCTCTCCTTGCTGGCGCGCTGGGCCGCCCTCACCGCCCTGCTGCGCATGGGGCTGACGCCCGCTCTGGCGGCCCTCTTCGCCGCCGCCGCCCTCTCACGCTGGCTGGGCCTGCTGCCCATCGCACTGCTGCCCGCCGCTCGCAAGGATGGCGCGGCCCATGCGGCGGTGGGGCCGCAGCGCAGCGCCATGGCCCTGGGAGGCGCGCTGGCGCTGGGGGCGGGGCTGGCGCCCTGGTGGCTGGCTGGCGGCGCGCCGGGGCTCTCCCTGGCCGCTGTGGCGCTGGCCTGCGGGGCGGCGCTGGGGATGGTTTATGTGTCCAACCGGCAGATCCGGGGCCAGACGGGGGACGTGGCGGGCGCGGCCCAGCAGTTGGCCGAGATCGCCTTTCTGATCGCCCTGTGCATGCGCATTTGAAACGGGCGGGACGAAGCTCTAGGGTCGCGCCATGCATCGAATCTCCACCCCCTGCGTGAACATCTGCTGGACCGACCCCGTGCATGGCCTGTGCGAAGGCTGTGGGCGCACCCGCGATGAAATCGGCTCCTGGTGCTTCATCACCGAAGAGCAGCGCCTCGCCCTCATGCCGCAACTGAAGGAGCGGCTGGCGCGGACGCTGGCGGCCAAGGCGGCGCAAAAGGCGCTCCCCGCAGCGAGCGCCTGACATGGGCCTCGTCCTCGTCATCGCGGTGGTGATGGCGGCGGCGCTGGCCTTCTTCTGGCCGGAAGGGCAGACCCTTGGAGGCATGGAGGGAGGCGCGGTGATCGCCAATTCCGCCTACGGGCTCATGGCCGTGGTCATGGCGGCCTCCCTATTGCAGCGCTATCGCGGACGCTTCGGCTCGGCCCTGCGCGACTTTGCGCTCTGGTGCCTCATCGTCGCCGCCATTCTGGTCGCTTATGTCTATCGGGAGGCCCTGCAGCCCCTCTATGGCCGCGTGATGGCGGAGCTGGCGCCGGGCCGCGTGATCTCGGCCTCGCCAGGCCTCGCGCAGGTGGTGCGGCGCAAGGATGGACATTTCGCCCTCGACGCCTTGGCCAACGGGGTGAAGCTCAGCTTCATGTTCGACACCGGCGCCTCCCTCGTCGTGCTGCGGGCGGAAGATGCGGGGAAGCTGGGCTTCGATGTGGAGGCGCTCGCTTATTCCGCCACGGTGCAGACCGCCAACGGCCCGGCGCGGGCGGCGCCGGTGACCCTCAAGGCCCTTACCATCGGGGGCATCACCGAGCGCAACCTGCGGGCGCTGGTGGCCCGGCGCGGGGCGCTGGGGGAGAATCTGCTGGGCCAGAGCTTTCTCGAGCGGCTCGCCGCCTATGGGGTGGAGGGCGACCTGCTCACGCTGAAGGCCAAGCCCGCTCAGTAACCGGCGATGCTCAGCACGAACCGCAGGGAGACGCAGAGCAGGAAAATGCCGAAGGCCCGCTCCAGCGTGCGCTTGGGCATGGCGTGGGCGAGCTTGACGCCCAGCGGCGCCGTCCACACGCTCACCGGCGCGAACAACACGAGCCCGACGATGGACACATAGCCGATGGACCCCGGCGGCAAGCCCGTCTTGTCGAGGCCCGCGAGCAGATAGCCGATGGCGCCGGGGATGGAGATGATGACCCCCATGCCCGCCGAGGTCGACACGGCCTGGTGGATCGGACGGTTGTAGAAGGTCATGAACATGGACGAGAGCTGCCCGCCGCCGATGCCCATGAGCGCCGACAAGACGCCGATGACGAGGCCGTAGAAGGTCATCAGCGGGCCCTTGGGCAGATCATCCCCCAGGCGCCACGAGAAATTGCCCAGCAGCCGCGAGGCGCTCAGGCCCGCCACGAAGACGAAGACCAGCTTGAAGACCACCGGCGGGGCGAAACGGGCCAGCGCGCTGCCCACGATGACGCCAATGACCGTGGGAACGGCCCAGGCGCGGATGATCGTCATATCCACCGCGCCGCGCGCCTTATGCGCCACATAGGAACGGATGGAGGTGGGGATGATGATGGCGAGCGAGGTGCCCACCGCCAGAGGCATGCGCACTTCCTCAGGCACGCCCATGAAATGGAACAGCTCGTAAAGGACGGGCACGATGAGCGCCCCGCCGCCGACGCCGAAGACGCCCGCAAGAACGCCCGTCAGAGCGCCCGCCGCAGCGAGCGAAACAGCGAAAAATACGAAATCGCCGATAGAGATGCCTTCAAGCATGGTCACTTTCCCGTGAGAGGCCCCCTTGTGCGCTCAAGCGGGCCTCCATGCAACGGTTAAGGCGATTTGCCTGTGGGTGACGCGCCTCAGGCGGCCGCGACGGCGGGCCGCACCAGCCGCGCCGCATCCCTCAGCACCTCGACCCCCGCCCCGCGCTTGACCCCCTCGGTGGACAGGTGGCGGCGCCAGGCGCGCGCGCCAGGCATGCCGCCGAAGAGGCCGAGCATGTGGCGGGTCATGTCGGCGAGGCGATAGCCCTCCCCCAGCCGCGCCTCCACATAGGGCAGATAGGCCTCGATCAACTCGAAGGTGGAGGAGAGCGGCGCGGGCTCGCCGAAAAGCTCGGGGTCCACCTGCAGAAGCAGGTCCGTGTCGTGATAGGCCGCGCGGCCGAGCATGACCCCATCCACATGGGCGAGCTGCTCTTGCGCCGCCTCGATGGTGGCGACGCCGCCGTTGATGGCGATGGGGATCTGGGGGAAGGCGCGGCGCAGTTCATGGACCAGCGGATAGTCCAGCGGGGGCACATCCCGGTTCTCCTTGGGGGAGAGGCCCTTGAGCCAGGCCTTGCGCGCATGGACGATGAGCGCGTCGGCGCCCGCGTCGATGGTGCTCTGCGCCATGGCCCAGAGGGC
>CANGTC010000156.1 GCA_947456505.1 Beijerinckiaceae bacterium | reverse complement strand
TGGAGGAAAGCGGCACCAGCTCGCCGGAGGTCGTGCGCACCTGATAGCGCAGCAGCCAGTCGCCGGTGATGCGGAACTCGCGCGGCGCCTGGGGAATGACCTGATAGCTGCGGCCATAGAGACTGAAGCGATTCACATAATTGCCGCCGAGGAAGGTGGCCAGCGAGGAGCCCACATCCTGCATGCTGACCCCAAGGCGATTGGCCTTGTCCGCGTCGATCTTGAACTCGATCTGCGGCGTATCGAACTTCAGATCCGCGTCGGTGAAGATGAAGAGGCCGCTCTTTTGCGCCGCCTGCTGCATCTCGGCCAGCACACCCGCCAGCTGCTGGTAATCGCCAGTGGTGCGGATGACGAATTGCACGGGCGGACCGCCCGCCGAGCCCGGCAGGGCCGGCGGCGCGAAGGCGAAGGCCTGGGCGCCGGG
Organism: Beijerinckiaceae bacterium; assembly: GCA_947456505.1. Lineage (GTDB taxonomy): Bacteria > Pseudomonadota > Alphaproteobacteria > Rhizobiales > Beijerinckiaceae > Terripilifer. The sequence goes on along the minus strand of CANGTC010000156.1, from coordinate 9,067 downwards.
GATCAGAGTGAGCTTGGATTGCAGATCCTGCAGCACCTGCTTCTGGCTTCGCTTGCGCTCTTCCCAGGGCTTCAGGATCAGGCCCGCGAAAGCCTGGCGTACGCCGCCCGAACCATTGATGGCGAAGACATGCTCGTTCTCGGGGATCTTGGCGATCTCCGTCTGCAGCTTGCCGGTCATATCCTCGAGATAATCGAGATTGGCGTATTGCGGCGTCTTGACGATGCTGACGATGAAGCCCTGATCCTCCTCCGGCGCCAGTTCGCGCGGGGTGGACAGATACATGATGGCGGTGAGCGCCAGCACGCCCACCAGCACCAGCACGGTCATGGCTCGGAACTCGAGGGTGCGATGCAGTCTGCGCTCATAACGTTTGCGCAGGCCTTCGAACATGCGGTCGAGGAAGGCGGCGAAACGGCCCTGGCCCTGCACGCTGTGGGGCTTCAGAAGCTTCGAGCACATCATGGGCGAGAGGGTCAGCGCGACGAAGCCCGACACGAAGACCGAGCCCGCCAGCGTGAAGGCGAATTCGCGGAACAAGGCGCCTGTGACGCCCGAGACGAAGCCGATGGGCGCATAGACCGCGATGAGCGTGATCGTCATGGCGATGACGGGCCCGGCGATTTCGCGCGCGCCCTTGATGGAGGCGTCAAAGGGGGTCATGCCCTCTTCGATATGGCGATAGATATTCTCCACCACCACGATGGCGTCATCCACCACAAGGCCGATGGCGAGCACCAGGGCCAGCAGCGTCAGCAGATTGATCGAATAGCCCAGCGCCAGCAGCATGATCATCACGCCCACCAGCGACAGCGGAATCGTGACGATGGGGATCAGCGTCGAGCGCATGTTGCCGAGGAACAGGAAGATCACGACAACCACGATCAACGCAGCTTCGCCAAGGGTCTTGGCGACTTCCCAGATTGAGGCGCGGATGAAGGCGGTGGCGTCATAGGCGACGCCCGCATCAAGCCCCGCAGGCAGATTGGCCTGCAACTGCGGGAAGGCCTTGCGCACATTGTTGATGACGGTCAGCGGATTGGCCGTGGGCGTGGCGTAGACGCCGATGAACACGGCTTTCAATCCGTCGAACACCGAGGAGGATTCGGCGCTTTCGGGCCCCAGTTCCACACGGGCTATATTGCCAAGACGAATGAGCGAGTCGCCGCGCGCGGCGATGACCAGTTGCGAGAAGGCCTGGGCGCTGTCCAGCGAAGTCAGGGCGTTGATGCTGGTCTGCACCCAGTCGCCCTTGATCTGACCCGCCGCCGAGGTGAAATTGTTGGCGGCGAGGGCCAGACGCACATCGCCAGGCGTCACGCCGCGCGCAGCCATGCGCTCGGGATCGAGCCAGATGCGCATGGCGAAGGTCTGCCCGCCCAGAATCTGCGCCTCGCCCACGCCGTCGAGGGTTTGCAGGCCCGGCTGAACCACGCGGATGAGATAATCGGTGATCTGCGAGGCCGTCAGCGTCGCGGAATTGAAGGATAGATACATCAGGGCGATGCCCTGCCCGGTCTTCTTCACGACAACGGGATCATTGGCCTCGCGCGGAAGGGTGCTCTTGACCTGATTGATCTTCGACAGAACGTCGGTCACCGCCCGATCCGCGCTCGCATTGAGCCGCAGATTCAGCGTGATGGTCGAGACATTCTGCTGGGAGCTCGACACCAGCGTGTCGATGCCCTCGGTGCTCGCCACCGCCTGCTCGAGCGGCGTGGTGATGAACCCGCGAATGAGGTCCGCATTGGCGCCGGGATAGGTGGTGGTGATGGTCAGGGTCGTCTGCTGCAACTCCGGATATTGCCGGATCTGCAGCTTCAGACCGGCCTGAACGCCGACCAGCAGCAGCATGAGGCTGACCACGGTCGATAGAACCGGCCGCCTGATGAAAAGATCTGTGAAGGCGCTCATGGCTCGCCCCTACTGCCGAGGCAAGGGATTGATCGCGGCAGGCAGCGCCAGCGAATTGTCGACGCGCACCCGCGCGCCCGCCATGAGCTTCGACTGACCCTCGCTGACCACCTGCTCGCCAGCCTCAAGCCCGCTAAGGATGGAGACGCGCGCGCCTCGGGCGTCGCCCAACTTCACAGCGCGCCGCTCCACGATCATTTGATCTGCGGGCGCAGGCGCAGCTTGCGCGGCCCCAGGGGCGGCGGGCGCGGGCTTCACCACGTAGACGCTGTCCCCATAGAGCGAATAGGTGACGCCGGTGCGCGGCAAGGTCACCAACGACTGCGCCTTGCCCACAAGCACGGCCACATTGGCGAACATGCCGGGCTTTAGGCGCTTGGCGTCGTTTCTGATCTCGGCGCGCACGATCAGATTGCGGGTCTCGGCGCTCACCCGCGCATCGAGCGAAATCACCTTGCCGGTGAACGTCTGATCGGGCCAGGCGTCCACGATCACCTCCACCGCCTGCCCGGTGGCGAGCTCCGCGATGGCCTGCTCGGGGACGGGGAAATCCACATAGATGGGGTCAAGCTGCTGCAGGCTGGCGATGCCCGTGCCGGGCGAGACATATTGGCCGATATCGGCCCTGCGTAGGCCGATGCGGCCGGCGAAGGGCGCCGTCAGCGCCTTCTGGGCGATGAGGGCGCGGGTGCGCTCCACGGCGGCGGCGGCCTGATCGCGCGCAGCCTCGGCCGCATCGAGAGTCGAGCGGGAGGTCGAGCCGCCCGTGATGAGCTGGCGCTGACGGTCCAGCGCCAGGTCGGCGTTCTTGAGGGTCGCCAGATTGGACTTCAGGTCCGCCTGCTCCACTGAGTCGTCCAGCTCCACAAGCAGGGCGCCCTTGGCGACCTCCTGCCCGGAGTCGAAATGAAAGGCGCGGATCACGCCGCCGATCTGCGGGGCCAGCTCGATGCCCTGTACGGCGCGGAAGGTGCCAACCGCCGGGATCCGCTCGACCCATTCCTCCTTCTTCGCCTCGGTGACGGCCACGGTCGCCACCGGCGGGGGAACCTTGGCGATGATTCCCTTGATCATCTCCGGTTTGAAAAAGAACTGGAAATAACCGAGCCCGCCGGCAAGACCAGCCAACAGAAGGAAAACAAAGGAGAAAATCAGGAAGCGTCGCATCAGGCACCAGAAGGCAAGGTCTTCGCAACTGCGAAGGACGGGGGCGCTCTAGCACAGAAAGAGGGTCAGAGCGACCGATAAGGAACGCGCGGACAAGCAGAAGGCGCCGCAACCCCTAACTTACGCGCAGGCCCTGAAAATGGATGAACCCTTCAGGTCAAAGCGCCTCCTGCCTATTCCGCAGGCAGACCCATGGCGGATTTCTGCAGGAGCGCTGGAGCCTTGCGGCGAGAAAGACGGCTCATGAGCAGATAAATGACCGGGGTGGTGTAGAGGGTCAGCACCTGCGACAGAACGAGCCCGCCCACGATGGTGACCCCCAGCGGACGGCGCAGCTCCGACCCCGCCCCCGTGGCCACGAGGATCGGAATCGCCCCGAAGATCGCCGCCATGGTGGTCATCAGAATGGGACGGAACCGCTCCAGACAGGCGGCGCGAATCGCCTCCGGCGAAGCCAGCCCCCGCTCCCGCTCGGCGGCGATGGCGAAATCCACCAGCATGATGCCGTTTTTCTTGACGATGCCGATCAGCAGGATGATCCCGATGAAGGCGATCATGGTCAGCTCCATGCCCGAGGCCTGCAGCGCGATCAGTGCGCCAAGCCCGGCGGGCGGCAGGGTCGAGACGATGGTGAGGGGATGGATCAGGCTCTCATAGAGCACCCCCAGAATAATATAGACCGCCAGCAGCGCCGCCAGGATCAGCATGGACCCATCGTTGGAGGTGTCCTTGATAGCCTTGGCGTCCCCCGAAAAATCCGCGCGCACCCCTGGCGGCAGGGCGATGGCTGATATGGCCGCCTGCAAGGCCGTGTTGGCGTCCTCAGCCACCATGCCAGGGGCTGCGGCGTAGTTGATCGTAATCGAGGCGAACTGGCCGGTATGATTGACCGACAGAGGCGCCGAGCCACGCTCGACCCGGGCGACGGCGCCAAGGGGGATCTGCACCCCGCCTGTCCCGGGCACGAAGAGCCCCGAAAAATCGCCGGGATCGCGCTGGCGGCTCTGCGTCACCTCCAGAACCACCTTGTACTGGTTGCGGTCGCCATAGATGGTCGAGATCTGCCGCTGGCTGAAAGCGTCCGAGAGCACATTGTCGATGGCGGCGATATTGACGCCCATGCGCGCCGCCGCCGCCCGGTCGATGACCACCCTGGCCTGCAGCCCTTCCTTCTCGCGGTCGCTGGAGACATCGACCAGTTGCGGCAGAGCCTTGGCCGCCTCCAGAGCCTTGACGCCCCAGGCGTCGAGCTCTTCGGCGTCCGAGCCCCAGAGGGTGAACTGGAAATTCGATTTGCCCTGCCGCCCGCCCACGCGCACGTCCTGCATGGCGACGAGGAACACGCGCAGGCCCGGCAACAGCGAAAGCTGCTCGCGCAGGCGCGCGATCACCGTCTTCGAGGTGTCGTCGCGTTTGGCCTTGAGCCCCACATACATGCGCCCGCTGTTCACCGACCAGCCGCCGCCAACGAAGGAGGCGGTCGACTCCACTGCCGGATCCGCAGCGATGATGGCGGCCGCCTTGCTCTGGACCTCCTGCATGGCCGGGAAGGAAATGTCCGGCCCCGCTTCGGTGAAGGCGAAGAGCAGGCCAAGGTCATCCTCCGGCAACATGCCCTTGGGCACGACGCGGTAGAGCTGCACGGTCATGCCAATCGTGAGCAGGAAGATCCCCAGCACGATGAAGGGCCGCGCCAGCGCCGCCTCCAGCGAGCGGCCATAGGCGTCGCGCAGATCATCAAGCGCGCGGTCGAACCAGCCGGAGACGCGCTCACCCCGCGACATGAAGCGCCCGCAGATCATGGGCGTGACCGTGAGGGAGACGAAGGCGGAGGCGAGGATTGCGAAGGCGAGGGTGAGCGAGAACTCGCGGAACATGCGCCCCATGATGCCCGGCATGAAGAGCAGCGGAATGAAGGCTGCGATCAGCGACAGGCTGATGGAGATCACGGTGAAGCCGATCTGCCGCGCGCCCAGGAGCGCCGCGCGCATGGGACTGATGCCCGCGTCGACATTGCGGTCGATATTCTCCACCATAACGATAGCGTCGTCGACCACAAAGCCCACGGAAATCACCACCGCCATGAGCGAGAGGTTGTCGAGCGTATAGCCGCAGGCCCACATGCTCGCGAAGGCGACGCCCAGCGACAGTGGCACCGAGACGCCAGCCCCCAGCACCGGCGCAGCGCGCCGCAGAAAGGCGAAGACCACCAGCATGACCATCGCGATGGAGACGACCAGCGTCTTCTGCAGATCATCGATGGAGGCGCGGATCATGACGGTTCGATCCATCATGATGTTGAACTCAAGACCGGGCGGAACCAGATGCTTGAGATCGCTGAAGAGGCGTTTCACCCCATCCACCGTCGTGATGACATTGGCGTCGGGCAATTTGGTGATCTGGATGATGACGGCGGGTTTGCCATTGTACCAGCCGGCCGCGCGGGTATTCCGAACGCCCGCCGCGATGGTCGCGACATCGCCCAGCCGCACCACTGCGCCAGACTTGCTGCGCAGGATGATCTGCTCATAGTCTTGAGGATGAGTGAGTTGGCCGCTGGTCGCGATGGTCTGAGTGACGAACTCGCCCTCGAATCCACCCACGGGCGAGAGGGTGTTGGCGGCGACGATGGCGCTGCGCACCTCCTCCAACCCCAGCCCCATGGCCGCGAGACGCGCCGGATCAAGCCGAACCCGCAGGGCCGGTTGCTCCGCGCCATTGACCTGCACCTCGGCCACGCCCTCCACCTGCGAGAGGCGTTGGGCGATGATGGAATCCGCCAGATCAAACATGGCGTCGGGCGCCAACGTATTTGAGGTGAGCGCCAGGATCACCACCGGCATGGCGTTGGGATTGGCCTTGCGGAAACGCGGCAGGCTCGGCATGTCGCCGGGCAGATCGGTCGCCGCCGCATTGAGCGCAGCCTGCACATCGCGTGCGGCGGAATCGATGTTGCGGCCCAGATCAAACTGCAGGGTGATGCTGGTGGAGCCCAGCGAACTCCAGGAGGTGATTTCATTGACGCCGGAGATGGAGCCCAGCGTGCGCTCCAGCGGCGCCGCCACGCTCGCCGCCATGGTGGAGGGGTCCGCGCCCGGCCTGCTGGCGGTGACGCGGATGACGGGGAACTCCACGTTGGGCAGATTCGCCACGGGCAGGAAGGCGTAGCCCAGGCACCCAAGAATGAAGAGCGCGAAAGACAGCAGGGTGGTCGCCACCGGGCGCAGGATGAAGGGGGCGGAGAGGCTCCTCATTCGACGCCCTCCATCTCCTTGCGCGGCGTCAGCGCGCGCTTGTAGCCGCGCCAGCCAAGGCGCGCGCGCAGGCGCTCGACGGCCAGATAGATCACCGGCGTGGTGTAGAGCGTCAGCAACTGACTGAGCAGCAAGCCGCCGACGATGGAGACGCCCAGCGGTATGCGCAACTCGCTCCCCGAGCCGCTGGCGAAGGCGAGCGGCAATGCGCCGAAAAGGGCCGCCAGGGTTGTCATCATGATCGGGCGAAAACGCAGATGGCAGGCGCGCAGGATCGCCTCCTGCGGCGAAAGGCCCTGACGCTCGGCCACCAGCGCGAAGTCGATCATCATGATGGCGTTCTTCTTCACGATGCCCATCAACAGCACGATTCCGATGAGCGCGATGATGGACAGGTCCTGCCCTGTCAGCATCAGGGCCAGCAGCGCGCCGACGCCTGCGGAGGGCAGCGTGGTGAGAATGGTGAAGGGATGGGCGAAGCTCTCATAGAGCATGCCCAGCACCACATAGATGGTGATGAGCGCCGCCAGAATCAGCCAGGGTTGGGTGGCGAGCGAGCGCCTGAACTCGGCGGCGTCGGCGCGAAAGGTTCCGATGACCGTGCCGGGCATGCCGATTTCGGCCTCCGCCCGCGCGACGGCTTGCACCGCATCTCCAAGGGAGGCGTGCGGTTCGAGATCGAAACTCACCACGGCGGCGGGAAACTGATCCTGATGCATGACCGCCAAGGGCGCCGTGATGCGCTTGATGCGCGCCACGGTCTCCAGCGGCGTCTGTACGCCGCCAGCGCCCGGAACAAAGAGCTTGGCGAGGGATGCGGGGTCGGTCTGATATTGGGGCGCGGCCTCCAGCACCACGCGATACTGGTTTGACTGCGCATAGATGGTGGAGACCTGCCGCTGGCCAAAGGCGCTGTTGAGCGTGTCGTCAATGGCCTGCATGCCCACGCCGAGGCGCCCCGCCTTCTCGCGGTCCACATCAATGAAAATCCGCAGACCCCCATCGTTGGTCTCGGCCGCCACATTACGCACGACGCCGGAAGAACGCAGCTCCTGCGCGAGCGCCTTTGCCCAGATGTCCAGCTGCGCCGCGTCGGTGCTCGACAGGGTATACTGGAATTGCGAACGGCTCGATTGGGTGGTGATCTGAATGTCCTGTGCGGGCTGTGCGTAGAGTTTCACGCCCGACACCTCGGCGGCGGCGAGGCGCAGCCGCTCGGCGATGACGCTGGCGTCAGCGCGACGCTCCTCACGCGGCTTCAGCACGACGGTGAGACGCGCCGCGTTCTGCGTTGCGTTGAGCGGACCAACGCCCACCACGCCCACCACGCCGGTGACATCCGGGTCGCGGCTCATGATTTCGGCGACCTCTTCCTGCAAACGCGAGATCTCGCGGAAGGAGACATCGGGCGCCGCCTCCACATTCACGGTGACGAGGCCCGTGTCCTGCACCGGCAGGAACCCCTTGGGGATCGCGATATAGAGCCAGACCGTGAGGCCCAGCGTGACCAGCGTGACCAGCATCATCAGGCCCTGCCGGGCGATGGCCCAGCCCAACGTCGCGTCATAGAAACGCGCCATGGCTGCGAAGGGCCATTCGGCGATCCGCAGCAGGCGCGGCGGTTGAACGCCTTCGGGAATGGCGCGCAGCAGCCGCCCGCACATCATGGGCGTCAGCGTCAGCGAGATCACCGCCGAGACCACCACCGCCAGAGTCAGCGTGATCGCGAATTCGCGGAACATGCGGCCCACGATGCCCGTCATGAAGAGCAGAGGAATGAACACCGCCACCAGCGAGGCCGTGAGCGAAATCACCGTGAAGCCGATCTCGCGGGCGCCATCGAGCGCGGCTTGCAGAGGCGTCTTGCCGCTCTCCAGATTACGCACGATGTTCTCGATCATCACGATGGCGTCGTCGACCACGAAGCCCGTGCCGATGGTGAGCGCCATGAGCGAGAGATTGTCGAGGCTGAAGCCCGCCACCCACATGGCGGCGAAACTCGCCAGGATCGAAAGCGGCAGGGTGACGCCCGCGATGATGGTGGCGCGCAGGGTGCGCAGGAACAGAAGCACCACCAGCACCACAAGGGCTATGGCCAGCACGAGCGTGAATTGCACATCGGCGATGGAGGCGCGGATGGTCTGGGTGCGGTCATGCACCACCACAAGCTCCGCCCCAGCGGGCAGCGAACGTTGCAGGCGCGGCAGCTCACGCTTCAGACGATCCACCGCATCGATGATATTGGCGCCCGGCTGCTTCTGAACATCCAGCACGATGGCCGTGCGCCCGTTGTACCAGCCGCCGACCCGCGTGTTCTCGAGGCCGTCGATCACGTCGGCCACATCGCGCAGCATCACCGGCGCATTGTTGCGATAGGCGACCACAATGGTGCGATAGGCCTCGGCGGCGCCGATCTGGTCGTTGGAGGCGATGGTGTAGGATTGCTGGGCGCCATCCAGCGCGCCCTTGGCCCCCGCCACATTGGCGCCGACGATGGCCTGGCGCAGATCCTCAAGCCCCAGGCGATAGGAGGCGAGGCGCGCAAGGTCCGCCTGGATGCGCACCGCAGGGCGCACGCCGCCCTGGATCGACACGCGGCCGACGCCACTGATCTCCGACAGGCGCGGGCCGATCAGCGTATCGGCGAAATCGCTGAGGGTGCGCAGCGGCAGGGTCTGCGACATCACGGCCACCGTGACGATGGGCGCATCCGCCGGGTTCACCTTCGAATA
>CANGTC010000155.1 GCA_947456505.1 Beijerinckiaceae bacterium | reverse complement strand
TCGTTGTCGAGATTGTCCTGGAAATCGATGCCACGGATTTTAATGGTCACGACTGATGCCTCCCAAAGTTTGTTGACCCATCATGTGGTGCAACTGTATCAATAGGCGGTCTCGCTTACAAGAGCCCGGGAGCCCCCCGGCGCGCTCGCTGACCAGGGAAGAACGCCATGAAGAAGATCGCGCTGGAAGAACACTTCATCTCGCCGGGCCTGATCGAATACTGGCAGCCGACGATGACGGACGTGCCCAAGCCGATTTTCGACAAGATCCACGCAGCCCTCACGGATTTCGGCGACATGCGCCTCGCCAGCATGGATGGCGCAGGCATCGAAAAGGCGATTCTCTCGATCGCGGGTCCCGGCGTACAGGTGGAGCCCGACGCCGCCCGCGCCACGGCGAAGGCGGCCGAGGCCAATGATTTTCTCGCCAATGTGACCAGCGCCCGCCCCGACCGCTATCTGGGTTTCGCCCATATCGCCCTGCAGGATCCCCAGGCCGCCGCCCGCGAACTCGAGCGCTGCGTGCGCGACCTCGGCTTCAAGGGCGCCATGATCAATGGCAATTCCATGGGCGCCTATCTCGACGAGCGCCAGTTCGACCCCTTCTGGGCCAAGGCCGAGGAGCTGCAGGCGCCCATCTATCTGCATCCCGCCGACCCCGTGCAGCCCTACGCCAGCTTCGGCTCCTACAAGGAGCTGACCCGGGCCACATGGGGCTGGGGCGTGGAGACCGGCACCCATGCCCTGCGCATGATCTTCGGCGGCGTCTTCGACCGCTTCCCCAAGGCCTTGCTCATGCTGGGCCATCTGGGCGAGACCCTGCCCTACCTGCTCTGGCGCTTCGACAGCCGCGCCAAGCTCTATGGGGTGAGCCTGAAGCGCCAGCCCTCGGAATATATCAAGGAAAATATCGCGGTGACGGTCTCCGGCATGTTCTCGGCGGAGCCGCTGAACTGCGCCGTGGCGGCGCTGGGCGGCTCACGGGTGATGTTCTCGGCGGACTATCCCTTCGAATCCGCCGCCGAGGCCGGGCATTTCATGGATGACGTGGCGCTCGACGAGGCGCTGCGTGAGGACATCTGCTGGCGCAACGCCGCCCGCATCCTCAACATTCCCATGAAGGGCTGATAGGCTCAGATGAGCTGAGGCGGGGCGACCCCCGCCTTTTCCGCCAGTTCCAGAAGGCCCGCGAGGGTCTTCTGGGTGAGGGGAATACCCTCCCTGGAGCGGCGCTCGAAGTTGCGCGCGCCGCGCTCGCCCGGCAGCAGGATCGCGGCGTCCGGATCAAGCCGGGGCAGATCATGCACCACCGCGCCAAAGGCGCTCATCTCGCGCTTGAATTCGTCCAGCGGCCGCATGGCCGCGATGTCGATGAGGATCAGCATGGCGTTGTGCACATGCGGTCCCTTGGCGCCCGAGCCGATGATGCCCAGCAGAATGGGATTGGCAGCCAGCACGCTCGTCAGACATTCGAACATGAAGGAGAGGCCCGAGCCCTTGGGACCGCCCAGCGGCAGCAGGATGTCGGCCTCCGCCGCGTTCGTCGTGGGCGTTCCGTCCTTGGTCAGGGCGCAGCCGGGCGGGATCGGCTCACCCGAGCGCACAGCCTGCTGCAGGCGCCCGTTGGCGATGGTGGCGGTGGCCATGTCGAGCAACAGCGGCCCCTCCATGGTGGGCAGGCCGATGGCGATGGGACTGGTGGCGAGGCTCTTCACCCTCGCGCCGTGGTAGGCCATGTTCGGCGGACCGCTGTTGAGCATGATCGCCGCAAAGCCCTGCTCGGCGGCGGCATGGGCGTAGCGTCCGATAGCTCCCGTATGGGTCGTGCCGCTGATGACCGCAGTGGCGACGCCGAAAGCCCGGGCGCGCTCGCCAGCCTCCTCCAGCGCAAGCTGCATGGCGACCGGCCCCGCGCAGCGATTGCCCTTCACCACAAACAAGGCCGCCGCGCGGCTGTCGATCTCGGGCGTGGCCTTGGGGTCCATCTGCCCATCGTCCAGAAAGCGCAGATACATGGACAGGCGCGCCATGCCATGGGACGAGACGCCGCGCAGATCCGCCCAGACCAGCACATCGGCCAGCGCCTGCGCCTGCGCCTGCCCCATGCCTCGTCCCATGAAAAGCGAGCACATGAACTGGGCGAGCCGCTCGGCGGAGATATGCTTGGTTTCAGACTTCACGGCGGCGTCCCCAATTGATTGGCGCGCAACTTAGCGCAAGCGCGCTCCGTCGCAAACAAGCCCCTTGGAGAAGACCATCCTTGCCCTAGCGCCCCCGCAAGACTAAGTTCGCGACGCCGGGTTCGCCGGGCGTGCAATAGGGGATGAACGCATGACGGGCCGTGACGGGCGGATGGTGCTCGGCGTATTTTTCAATCACACTGGCCATCATGTGGCCTCCTGGCGCCATCCGGGCGCGGATGCGGACGCGGGCGTCAATTTCAAACATTACGTGCGCCTGGCGCAGACCGCCGAAAAGGCGAAGTTCCATTTCCTTTTCTTCGCAGACTGGCTGGCTGTGCGCGACGCCTCCGACCTGACGCTGAGCCGCTCGGCGCAATATACCGCCCATTTCGAGCCCCTGACCCTGCTGGGCGGCCTGGCCGCAGTCACCGAACAGATCGGCCTCGTTTGCACCGCCACCACCAGCTACAATGAGCCTCTCCACATCGCTCGCAAGATGGCCTCGCTCGATCACATGAGCGGCGGGCGCGCAGCCTGGAACGTGGTGACCTCCTCCTTCAAGGCGGAGGCCTATAATTTCGGCCGCGAGGCCCATTACGATCACGAAGACCGCTACGAGCGCGCCCATGAATTCGTGGAGGTGGTGAAGGGCCTGTGGGACAGCTGGGACGACGACGCCTTTCCTCGCGACAAGGAGAGCGGCCTCTATCTCGACCCCACCAAGCTCCATCGCCTCAATCACGAGGGCAAATATCTGCGCGTGCGCGGGCCGCTGAATGTGCCCCGCCCCCCGCAGGGCCATCCGGTCATCGTGCAGGCGGGCGCCTCCGACACCGGCCGCGAGCTCGCCGCCGCCACCGCCGAAGTGGTCTTCACCTCGCCCCACGACATCCCCGCAGGCAAGGCCTTCTACGACGATGTGAAGGGACGCATGGCGAAATATGGGCGCCATCCCGACGAGTTGAAAATCCTGCCGGGCCTGAGCGCCACAGTCGCGGAGACGGATGAAGAGGCGGAGGAGAAATTCGAATATCTGCAGTCGCTCATCCACCCGGAAGTCGGCCGCGAGATTCTCTCCATGGTGCTCGAAGGCGCCAATCTCTCGGGCTACGACCTCGATGGTCCCCTGCCCGAAATCTCGCCCGAACCCGTTGGGGGCACCCCGCGCGGCGTCATCGCCATGGCGCGCAAGGAAAACCTGACCATGCGCCAGCTCTACATGCGGTTGGCCGGGGCGCGCGGCAAGCGCAGCATCAAGGGCTCGGTGAAGCGGGTCGCCGATGAGATGGAGGCGTGGTTCCGCGCCGGCGCCTGCGATGGCTTCATCCTGCAGCCCGCCTATCTGCCCGGCAGCCTCGACGAGGCCTGCACGCTGCTTGTGCCCGAGTTGCAAAAGCGCGGGCTCTTCCAGACGGAATACAACGGCGTAACTCTACGCGACCATCTGGGTCTCGCGCGGCCCAAGAGCCGCTACGCGAAGGACTGAGGCGCGCCTCAGGACGCGCCTGTCACGAAGGCCACAATGGCGCGCTTGTCGAGAGCGCCCGCCTGACGGGCGACTTCGCGTCCCCCGCGAAACATGATCATGCAGGGGATGCCGCGAATGCCGAAGCGCGCCGAGACGTCAGGCGCGGCCTCGGTGTCAAGTTTGGCGAAGCGCACCAGCGGCTCCAGCTCCGCCCCTGCGGCGGCGAAGTGGGGCGCCATCTGGCGGCAGGGGGCGCACCAGGCAGCCCAGAAATCCACCACCACAGGGATCTCCGTTCGGCTGATCATGCGGTCGAAGGCGGCGGCGTCCGGCAGATCGACGGGCTTGCCGGTGAAGAGCGGCGCGTGACAGCGCCCGCAGTCCGGAATCTGCCGCGCCGTGAGGCGATCCGCCGGCGCGCGATTGAGCCCGCTGCAATGGGGGCAAACGATGACATAGCTGTCCATGGCTGGCGCCCGTTACATCGCCACCGGCCCGCCCTGGGCGATCCAGCCGCCTGTGCCCGGCAGGTAATGAATCACATCCGTGCGGCCATGGGCGTGCGCCTGGGCCATGGCCCGGGCCGAGCGACCGCCCGCCTGGCAGACCAGCACCACCGGCTTTCCCGCAGGCAGCTTGGCGGGGTCGAAACTGGACAGGGGATGGTTCTGCGCATGGGGAATATGGCCCGCCGCATATTCATTGGGCTCGCGCACATCCACCACATGACAGGCCTGGGAGAGGCAAGCCTCCTGAAAGGCGTCATGTTCGAGTGCGGGAATGCTTGTTTCGCCCGCCAGACGGGACAAGAGGCTTGCAAGGGACATCAGGAAACTCCGGCAAATACGCCCCAGGGGCGATCTTTTATCACGCATATATGAGCCTCACCCCATACAGCAAGCGCCGCAGCCTTGGCTTTGAGGTGGCGCAAACCGGGCGCAGGGCGTTATGCTGGCGCCAGGCTCAATTCAGAAGGAGGTCGCCATGGGCGAATATGACAGGTGGCAGGGGCGCTATGCGGCGCCGGAATATATCTTCGGCGAGGGGCCGAACGCCTTTCTGGCGGCCCAGCGCCATTTGTTGCCCGCCAAGGGCCGAGCGCTGGCGGTGGCCGACGGTGAAGGCCGCAACGGCGTCTGGCTCGCCGAACAGGGCCTCGACGTGCTCTCCATTGATTTCGCCCCCAATGGCCAGGCCAAGGCCAAGGCGCTGGCCGACAAGCGCGGCGTGAAGCTGGAGCTGGTTCTCGCCGATGTCCACGAATGGGCCTATCCGGAAGCGGCCTTCGATGTGGTGGCGGAAATCTTCACCCAGTTCTCGGACCCCGAGCAGCGGGCGAAGAAATGGGCGGGCATGCGCAAGGCCCTGAAGCCCGGCGGCCTGCTGCTGCTGGAAGGCTACACCCCCAAGCAGCTCGAATATGGCACCGGCGGACCCAAGCAGCTCGATCATCTCTACACCCGCGAGATGCTGGAGGCCGAGTTCGGCGGCTTCGCCAAGCTCGAAATCAAGCAATATGAGACCATGATGTCCGAGGGCGGCGCCCATGCGGGCATGGGCGCGGTGATTGATCTGATCGGCTGGAAATAGTCGCAACGAAAAAGGGCCCGGCGCTTGGCTCCGGGCCCCCTGTCATCTCATCGCGTCGCGACGATCAGAACTTGTAGTTCACGCCAGCGCGCAGGATGTTGGCGCTCATGTCGACCCTCTCAGGTGAGAAGCCCGTGAGCGTGAAATAGGTGGTGCGGGCAAAACTGGCGCGGAGATATTCGGCCTTCACGGACCAATGGGCGTCCAGCTTCTGCTCGACGCCAGCGCCGATGGTCCAGCCAAGGCGAGTGGCCGAGCCACTCTGGCCTGCAACCGACGAAAAACCGAGGTCATAAGCCTTGATCCGCGCCACGGCCAGGCCGCCGGTGGCGTAGATGAGGCTGTTGTCGATGACCAAACCGCCACGCGCGCGCACGGTGCTGAAAGCGTCGGACTTGGTGCCGCAGGCATGCGCCGCCAAACCGCCCACGCCGCAAACACTGGACGAACCGGCGATGCTGGCGAAGGACGTGTCGGCCTCGAGGCCATAGACGTAGTTCCGCCTCTGCCAGTTGTAACCCACAGCGCCGCCGATCATGCCGCCCTTGACGTCATAATCGCCATCGGCGGGGGGCGGGGAGGCGTCGCGCTGGCTTGACCTGCCGAAGACGTAGCCCGCATTCGCGCCTAGATAGATGCCGCTCCAGAGGGGAGCCGCTGCGACGGGCGCGACGACAGGCGCCTTGCGAGAGGGCATGTCCGCAGCGAAAGCCGTTACAGCGGGGCCAGCGAGCATAAGTGCGGCGAGTAGAATCTTTTTCATGAATCCGTCTCCCTTCAGTGAAGGGAATTTATAGGACCAATATCTTCAGTAAATTTATTACAATTAATTTTGATATACATGTGCATCATAAATACATCATAATTTTTATTGAATGATTACTATGAATATTCGTGTATATATAAACTATAAATATGTCTATCGCTCAATATAAGACCTCTTCCTTGAGGCGAAGGCGCCAGCCATCTGCTGACGCCGGGACGCTGACCAAGGGCGCCGTCAGCCCTTCACGACGAACCATCGCGCCTCGCCGGTCTATGGACAGGCGGAACACAGAAGTTATGATCCGCGCGACAGATGGTTCGTCGCAGACAAAAAACACGGGGGAAGCTCATGAGCGCCTATGTGGGCAAAAAGATTCTCGAAAAGAACGCCTACTATGTGAATGTCGCCGGGCTCGCCTGGGAAAAGACGACCCTTCCGGGATCCGAGCGAAAGGTTCTTTATAGCGACCCCGACACGAGCGAAATGACCGTTCTGTTCCGGATGGCGCCGGGCGGCGTCATTCCCTTTCACGAGCACCCGGAAATCGAACAAACCTATGTGCTGGAAGGCAGGCTGGTTGACGACGAGGGCGAATGCACCGCCGGCAATTTCGTCTGGCGCCCGGCAGGCAGCCGCCATACGGCCCATTGCCCGGATGGGGCGACTTTCATAGCCTTTTTCAAGAAAATGAGCCGCCGCATTCCCGAGGGCTCGGAGTAAGCGCCTCAGCGCATGATCATTTCGGCAGGCTTGAGGGCGCTGCGCACGCGCCCCTGGCTCTTCATGACGTCGATCCACCAGGCTACCGATTCCGGCGTCGCCTTGTTGCGCATATGCGGAAAAGGAATCGCGTCAAGCACCGCCTGCGGCAGATTGAGATAGGGCTGCATGAGGTTACGCGCCTCCTGCTGATTGGCGTTGGCCCAGTCCATGGCCTCAGCGATCGCTGCGGCGAAATTTTTGGCCGCTTCGGGATTCTGGCTCACCCAATCGCGGGTCGCGATGAAGGAAATCCCCAACTTCTCGTCCGCCAACCCGTCCATGAAGCGCGCCGCGATCTTGCCTGTGCCCGCCTGCTGAATGCGCGTCAGAAAAGGCTCCACGGCGACGGCGCCGTCGACGGTCTTGCCCTTGAGCGCGTCGCTTGATTGCGCGCTGGGTATTTCGACGAAACTGATCTTCTTCTCATCGGCGCCCTTGTCCGCAAGCCATTTGCGAAAGAGCACATCAACGGAGGAGCTAAGCCCGGGAATGATGATCTTCTTGCCCTCAAGACTACGCGCGCCATCAAAGGGAACATCTTCACGCGTCAGATAGGCGATGCCCGCGCCCATGTTCGGCGTGGTCGTCGAACCGGAAACGATTTGCAGATCAAGCCCGCTATCGACCGCCTGGATGAAGACTGCGGCGTTAGGCGCCCCGATCTGAATCGACTTCGCATGCAGGGCGGCGGGAATCGTGGGATTGAGCGGGATGAGAGTGATGGACACATCCAGCCCACGTTTGGCGAAAAAGCCCTTCTCCTTGGCCACGAAGGCAGGCATCACATCGGCGATCGGGGATGTTCCGATGACGATCTTGACCTGCTGCGCGGCGGCCGGAGACAGAAGAAGCGCGGCGGCCAGAACGAGGCCGGTCCGCGCCGATCTCAGGGTTTCCAGCAAAATTGCGAGATAGCGCATGTTGATATCCCCCCTTCGCCGCTCGCCCTTGGGGTCTTGCGGATGATTCAGGCCTGCGACGGCCGGGCGCCGCCAGATCGGTCTTAGTGCAGGGGGCGAGCGTTGCCAAGTTCGGATGAAGGCGCTGGCTGACTAAAGCCAAGCATTCGGGGCGCAGGGGGGCCTGCATTCGAGCCAACCGACGCATTGAACAAAGAGCCGTAATGCGGCAAGCTGATCATGTAGCGTCCAACGGCCAGCCAAACGGCCGCGCAGCGCCGACAGGGGAAACGCATGTTCAACACATCTCGTCTTTTCGCGCTGGCGCTCGGCTCAGCGCTTTGCCTCGCCGGCGCCGCAAGGGCGCAGGAAGCGCCCGCCGCGCTCGTGGAAGCGGCCAAGAAGGAAGGGCGCGTGGTCTGGTACACGTCCTATGTCAGCCCCCAGCTGCATGATCTCGTGAAGAGGAACTTCGAGAAGAAATACGGCATCCCCGTGGATCTGCTGAATGTGCGCGCCAGCGAGCTCGAGGAGCGGCTGCGCACGGAGCAATCAGCAGGGCGCTTCGTGGCGGATGTGATCCAGCACGGGCAGGCCTCCATCACCCGCCTCTTCCGCGCGGGCCAGGTGCAGGAATATGGCGATGTGCCCAACACCGCGAATATGATCGAGGGACAGCCTGCGGAAAAATGGGAGATGGGGAGCCTCATCACCGGCTACGCCATGATGGTCAATTCGAACATGGTGACATCAGCCGAAGAGCCCAAGAGCTGGCGGGATCTGCTGGACCCCAAATGGAAGGGCAAGATTCTGGCGGACGACATGCGGGCGCTGGGCGGCGGTTTCGCCGTCTTCGCCGCGATCATGGATCAACCCGAATTTGGCGAGGAATTCCATCGGGCGCTGGCCAAGCAGGATCTCGTCTTCACCCGCGATGTCGGCCAGAGCGAGCGGCGCGTGGCGCGCGGCGAATATCCGATCTGGGTGCCGCAGATCTCGGTGAATGTGCAGGGCCTCAAGGGCCTGCCGGTGCGGGTGATCACGCCCAAGGAGGGCGTCGCCTATGTGCGTCTCGACCATGGCATGCTGAAGAACGCGCCCCATCCCAACGCGGCGCGGCTTTTCATGAATTACTATATCAGCGAGGAGAACCAACTGCTGGTCGCCTCCATGGGACTGCTCTCGGTCACCAAGGGCGTGCAGGAGAAGGTGCCGCCGGAGAAGCGCGTCATGGAAGGCGCCAAGCTCATGGGCACGATCCATGTGGAGACCCAGGCGAAGTATCTGGCTCTGTCGAGCGAGATCTACAAATAGGCGCGAGGACGCATGATCGGGGACGGTTCTGGCGAGGGGGCTAGTGGCCAGAGCCCTTTGCCATTTCCCCTATTCGATGATTTAAGCTCATCCTTACAAAGACAAGTCTCAGGGAGATACGCCATGGAGAAAAAACCGAAGGATCAAGCGGGCCTGGACCGCCGCGGCTTTCTGACCGGAGTCGCGGTCGCTGGCGGCGCGGGACTCAGTTCGCCCGCGCAGGCCCAGACTGCGCCCGTCCAGATCGCGCAGGCGACGCCACCCGCCGCGCGGCCCAAGGCCCCGACCCCGACGGCGGCGCAAACGGCGGCCGAGAATGATACGCCCGGCCATGTGGAGGCGCTGACCACCGAGAAAACCGGTTCGGATTTCATGGTGGATGTCTGCAAGACCCTGAACATCGACTTCATGGCCTCCTGCCCTGGCTCCACCTTCCGCGCCTTGCAGGAATCCTTCATCAATTACGGCGAGAACAAGAAGCCGGAATGGCTGACCTGCCTGCATGAGGAAGTGTCCGTGGGCATGGCCCATGGCTATGCGAAGGTGGCGGGCAAGCCCATGGCCGCCATGCTGCATGGCACGGTCGGCACC
>CANGTC010000154.1 GCA_947456505.1 Beijerinckiaceae bacterium | reverse complement strand
CTGTACTGCGGCCTGGTTATGAGACATCGCTTAGCGCCAGTTAGGCCGCCATTTTTAATCCCGTAGCGACATTGGCTGCAAGTCCGCGCTGTTCGGCGCGGATTTGATTTGGCGTCTTGTGTCCGTGGCGCTGGCGAAGCCATGCATCATTGTATTGGGTAGCGAAGGTTGCCAGTCCCAGTCGCAACTCCTCCACGGTGCCGAAGAAGCGCACCCAAAGCAACTGTTCCTTGATCATGCGAATGGTGCGCTCTGCGACCCCGTTGCCCTCGGGTTGGCGCACATAGGCGGGCGAACTGGCTATGCCGAAGAACTTGATCTCCTGTTGGAAGTCATCGGACATATAGTTGGATCCATGATCGTGGCGCAACTTCAGCCCGAGAGCCCTATCCTGAGCAAGTCCGCCGAAGTGTCTGGCGACCCCTTGTCTGATCGGCTCCAAAGCTTCCCAGCGGGTGGCCTGATGGGACGCATGGGTTCCGATGAGTTCGCCCGAGCAGTGATCGACGGCGATGAAGACATAGGCCCGTCCTTGATCCGTCGTGACGGTCTGGGTCATATCCGTCCCCCAGACCTCATCCACGCGCTCTGTGACTATGGTCCCATCGTGAAGGTGCTCGGGTCGAACCCGGGGACGATGGGGTGCGAGCAGCCCATTCTCCTTCATGACCCGCCGCACCCGCCGCGCCGCCGTACGGACGCCTTTGTACCGAAGCCGGGCCCAGATCTTGCGGTAGCCTTCGCCCTGAAAGGGACTTGCTTGGATCTCTGCTTTGATATGAACAAGCAGATCCTGATCGGCGCAAGCGCCGACGGGCCCGCGCCGGAGGGATGGTCGTGCGACATCTGGATCGGCGCAAGCCGTAGTCCCATGACGATAGACAGTGGCGCGTGAAACCTTCCAGGTGCGGCAGACGAGCGCCGTTCCGTAGACCCTGTTTCTGAAGGGCGAGGTTGACTGGCTCATGTCCTCGACCTCCTGCGGGCCAAAGGGCGGCCCGCCTCCAGCTTATCGATCTTGGCGTAGAGAAGTTCGTTGGCCATGGTTATGTCGCCGATCTTGGCCTTCAGCCGCGCGATCTCGTCGTCACGGGCGTCCCGCTCCTGTTCCTTCAGGGCGCTCATCCCGGCCTCAAGCACGCGGTCCCGCCATTGTGACAGCCGGTGCGCAGGGACGTTCAATTCCCGCGACACCATCTCCAGCGCCTCGCCCCGCAAGAGACGCTGGACCACCGCCAGCTTCCTCTGCGCAGAAAACCGCCCAACGGGACCGGCCCCGACGGCGCCATCGCCAGCGTTGTGGGCGCGCGCTGGCGCCGTCGGGGCCTCCATTGCGCCTGACTTCTCGATGTTCTTGTCGTTCATGCTCTACCTCCAATTGATCAGAAAGTAGCGCTCAACGATGTCTCAGAAAACCGTGCTCCAGCCCATCATGAGACATGCGGAGTAGGGCTTATCTCCAGCTTACATATTATTGGCTGGCGGCCCATTTGTCGCGGTGATCAACCATTGAAAGGCTGACATATTCAGACGAGCCGTAGCCTCAGGGGCGCCAAACGCAACTGCAGCGGGCAGTAGAGCGTTTAACGCAAGTCCGGTCTGATCGGGCCAGAAGTCCCGAGCGGCGACATCTATGACAGTCCAACCCGTTTTTTTAAACATATCGACAGCAGATTCGATTGTAAAAAATCTAAGGTGCGTTCGGTCAAGAAGGCCGGCGTCGGCATATTCCCATTTTCCTTGCAGCAATCCCGCTATGAGACTCCAATGAGCAACGTTTGGGATACAAGCAACACAGGAGCCGCCAAGCACTACATATTGGCGAAGTTCGCTTAACACGCGCCAGGGATCAAGCAGATGCTCCAGAACATCGCCGAAAACCAAGGCATCGAAGTTACCAGCCAATTTCAAGGGGAGCGTCAAATCATGTTCAATATTCGCGCAAATCACGCCATCTAAAAGCGAGGACGCCTCATCGGCAGAGGTCTTGAAGAGCTCGATTCCGAAATATTTGGATGACGGATTTTTAGATTTAAACGCTGCGCCCATCCAACCAGATCCACACCCGATCTCCAGGACATGCTTTGAGCTTGATGGGATCCTGTTCAATAGATCCTCATTTATGTTTCGATAGTAGTCGCTCATGGACGGTGTCACCTATTTAGACGACGTGTATAGGGGACCTATATTACGCTGATTGTATTTTTTTGCACGTGACTCAGATCAACTGAACTTTCTTGGAAAAGTCTGGACCTTTTCACGGAACGGGTCAATTAACTTTAAAATCAACAAACAAGAGGCTGGTCAAATTGTAACCGGAACATTAACGAAATCTTGTTAGTATTCTGATCATTATTTTGCCTGTTTGATGAGCCGCGAATGACAAATCTCGAGACAGATCAGGGAGCATGGGCCCTTGCCCTGACATTGCAGGTTCTTGGACTCGCTGCGGATCCTGTTCAGATCCAGCACAACTCCGGGTCAGCGGTGCCGCTTACCCAATCTGATCTTTTACGCGCAGCGAGAAAATACCCCGTAAAAGCGAAAGTAGTAAAATCCTCTGTTTCCAGACTTCATAAGACGTCACTTCCCGCTCTTGCATTGATGCATGATGGGACGTTCGTCGTGATCGGAAAAGTCGCCGCAGAGGGTGTACTTTGTCAGTCGATGTTCGATGTGAGGCCAGTCATTCGCAACTGGGTTGATTTTGAGCAGGAATGGTCCGGTAGTCTTATTCTTGTTGCCCGTCGCTCTCATATTAAGGATCTTAATCGTAGATTTGACTTGATGTGGTTCTGGAGCGCCATCCAGAAATATCGCAATGTCATGTATGATGTCTTGCTGGCTTCGTTTTTCATTCAGGTATTCGCCCTCATCACACCTCTTATTTTTCAGGTAGTGATTGATAAAGTTCTAGTGCATCGTGGCTTGTCGACACTTGAAGTTCTCGCAAGCGGACTGGCGCTTGTGTCGGTCTTTGATGTCCTTTTATCAGGCTTGCGCAGTTATCTATTTGCACATACCTCGAACCGGATTGATGTGGAGCTTGGAGCTCGCATCTTCAAACACCTTATGACTTTGCCGTTGGCTTATTTTCAAGCGAGGCGGGTTGGCGATTCTGTCGCCAGGGTCAGAGAGATTGAGACTGTGCGTCAGTTTCTGACGGGGTCAGCGATAACGTTGGTTCTAGATATCTTTTTTGGGATTATTTTCATTGCTATGATGTTTCTTTACAGCAGTATTTTGGGCTGGATAATCGTTGGAACTCTACCTCTTTATTTTGGCATTGCCGTCATCGTGACGCCCATTTTCCGAGCCCGGCTCGACGAGAAGTTCGCCCGCGGTGCTGAAAACCAGGCCTTCCTTGTTGAAAGCGTCACTGGCGTCGAGACAATCAAGGCAATGGCGGTGGAACCGATTGTTCAGCGAAAATGGGAGGAGCAATTAGCGTCCTATGTCGGGGCGTCATTTCGGACCCAAGTTCTAGCCACCGTCGCGAACCAAATAACTACGATTGTAAGCAAGGGCACGACAGTATTAACCTTGCTTGTTGGGGCGCGACTCGTCATTAATAACGAACTTACCGTCGGTGAATTGGTCGCTTTCAACATGCTGGCCGGCCAAGTGACCGGACCTGTCCTTCGATTGGCGCAACTGTATCAGGATTTCCATCAGGTCCGGATCTCGATCGATCGTCTCGGTGACATCCTTAACACGCAACCTGAACCCAGTCCTTCTGCTCATGCAGCGCAGGGTGGTCTAATTGTGGGCGATATAAAGCTTGAAAGCGTGCTTTTCCGCTATCGTCCCGACGCCCAACCTGTGCTCTCAAACGTCTCCCTGTCGATTCCTGCAGGGCAAGTGATCGGAATCGTAGGTCCTTCAGGTTCAGGAAAAAGTACTATCGCTAAGCTTGTTCAACGGCTCTATGTGCCGGAGCAGGGCCAGGTGTTGATTGATGGTCGCGACATCAGCCTGGCGGATCCTGCATGGCTCAGGCGGCAGGTTGGCGTTGTTCTACAAGAAAATGTGCTCTTCAATATGACCGTCCGAGAAAATATTGCTTTGGCCTTGCCTGCGGCATCAATTGAAGAGGTGGTCAAGGCGGCTGAGCTTGCGGGCGCGCACGAATTTATCGGCAGGATGGCGAATGGCTACGATACCATTATTGGTGAACGTGGCTCTTCGCTTTCGGGAGGACAACGTCAAAGGGTAGCCATCGCACGCGCCTTGCTGGGTAATCCTCGCATCCTCATTTTCGATGAAGCCACATCAGCGCTTGATTACGAATCTGAATCAGTCATTCAGGCGAACATGCGCCAGATCGTGGAAGGCCGCACTGTCATCATCATCGCACATAGATTATCAACGGTTCGCAGCGCGGATCGGATTATCACCATCGAGAACGGAACTATTGTAGAAGACGGCAAACATGATGATCTGATAGCTGCCAAAGGCCGTTACGCCAGCCTTCATCGCCTGCAAGCCGTTGTTGGACATTGAAGATGCCTGTCGCGATCCCCAAAATTACCGCTATCGATAAGGGCAAGCCTACGATAGGGCCAGTAGAGCGGGAGTTTCTGCCTGCCGCACTTGAAATTACACTGACACCGCCGTCGCCGATAGGTAGGGCCATGGCCTGGACAATTTGTGCAGTCGCATTTCTGAGCCTTGTCTGGGCATCACTTGGGCGCATCGATATCGTCGCTATTTCCGCCGGGAAAATAGTCACGCAGGCCCGCACTCAGATTATACAGGCTCCTGAAGCTGGAATTGTCAAATCCATCCTCGTTGAACCCGGGCAACGTGTTCAGAAAGGGGAATCAATCATTCTACTTGATACCTCAGCAATCCAAGCTGAAATTGACCACGCTAGAGAAGACATAGTCCAAGCACGGCTTGATGAAATGCGGTTGCGCCTTTTCATCGGCGCCAATCATTCTGATGAATTTGGGGACATCACCGATATTCCTCCCTCCGAAATTGAAAGATCGCGGCTTCAATTGGCGGTACAAAGGCTTGAGCGGCAAGCTCGAATTTCCGCCATTGATCGTGAAATGGAAACACGACGGTCAGAGATGGAGATGGCGCAATTGCTCTTCAACAAATCGCGAGATTTGCTGCCTTTGATCGAGGAACGTGCGAGCATTCGCTCTAATGCTGCGAAAATCGAATTCGGCTCTAAATTACTCGACCTTGAAGCACAGCAGCAGGTGATCGAGATAAATGCGGAAATGGCCGTTCAAAGGCAAAAAATCGCCAGTAGCGAATCTAACGTGGCGGCACTTGTTCATCAGAAAAAGCAGGTTGAGGCTGAGTTCTTGAAGAACGCATATAATGACTTGTCGCGCGCGTTGACGCAAAAGAACGCTGCTATCGAGAGTCTGGTCAAAGCCAACCGCCGCCTGGAGCTTTCAACCATAAAAAGTCCCATGAATGGAGTAGTTACACAACTTAGCATTAGGACACTGGGTGGAGTTGTAAGCCCGTCCCAGCAACTCGTCTCGATTACGCCAGATGACAGTCCGCTTGAAGTCGAGGTTGTATTGCCAAATCGCGAGGCAGGCTTTGTCTTTAAAGATATGGACGTCGAAGTGAAGGTGGACGCTTTTCCGTTCACCCGTTATGGATTGCTGAAGGGACATGTGATTTCCGTCGCACAAGATGCGGAACCGCAGGCGAACCCGAACGAATCCATAGCTTTTGGAAGTCAACGAAAAGCCGATCTATCCTCGAACATCGAGGGTAGCGAGCGGCTGTTGTATACTGTTAGGATCAGCCTCGAGCCTGGCACTTTGACATTGGATGGAAAGCCCGCGCCTCTAATGCCGGGCATGTCTGTGCGCGCTGAAATCAAGACGGGATCGAGGTCAATCCTCGAATTCATGATAGCACCGTTGGCAGAGTACATGAGCCAAAGCTTGAAAGAGCGGTGAGTTAGGGTCAGGACCCATTGATCATATCTAGAAGATTAAGATTGCAGCGATGCTGATCACGAACATGAACGTATTTTCCGATCATTCACAGCGGGTGTGGATGCGCCGCCAGCACCCGAGCTTTCCAAATATGTTCTCGATTTTATAACGCTACCTGTAAAGGCTGCTGTCATATAACATCTCGATGTTGCGATTTGATTTCAAGGGGATGAAAAGCGGTATGCCATGGTCCGGAAGGGTGGCGCGCAACCAATCTGCTGTTCAAACTAATCGAGCCGGCCTTCTGAATGTTATCTATATTATTATATTAGATAGTCAGTTTATTTCGATTTTTGTGAGATAATGTACACGTGTGGGTTTTATTTTTGGGCGATTATGGCGTTTAATGAGCAGGTCGCCTGATTTTGGGGGCATTTGCGAATCCGATATGTAGGAGTGGTAAAATGGTTTCCTTATCAAAATTGTTGGAAAGGGCCAAAAATAAGGGCCTGCTAACAGATTTAAACAGCCTTGATTTTGCAGAAGCATCGCAGTCTGTGCAACAATCATCGATCTGGTCAGCAAGTTTTTCAGACGCTCTGTCATGCACCCTCTGGGACACTTTTAATCAGCAGACGGGAGCCACCCTGTTACTTACCAATAATTTCAACAATTTTTCACTGGTGGCGAGCCCCATGCAGGATCATGCTTGGGCCTTCCTAGATATGGCAAACGCGCCATCGGTCTCTCTGCCTTCCCAATTTAATAACTGTGTCAATTTGGGATCGACGGCGAGCGCCGCCCAATCATTAGTATCGATCATTATCACGATGATAACGGATCAAATCACAACTTCTGCTGTTGCTGCCTCAACCCCGACATTGCCAAACACCACAGTCGCTAATTCCGCAAAGCTTCAGGCTGACCCAACCATTAAGTCATTTTCGATTGCAGATACTGCAGCAAATATCATCGGCGGTATTGGTACGCTTTTGTCCGAAAGTAAGCTTTCCGCGATCACTTTGACCGATAAAATAAAGCCGACCTTCTCATTGACAAATGCGGCTTTCAATATTGACATGCCGATTCTGACAAAGATCTCTTCGGCTTTCAATCTTCTCGTAAATGGGGCGACGGTAGCGAGCGCTTCATCACTTCAGTCAAATACAAAGGTAACTTCGTTCACTATCATAGATACCGCAGCTAACATCCAGAGCAATTTAAGCTCTCTAAGTGGCGTCAGTCATCTTATTGGCATTACAATCAGCGATGCTAAGCTAGTTAATATGACTTACCAGCAATTTCTCTCCTATGCTTCACTTGAAAATATTCTTGGTGCTGGTGTTCTGTCAGTCTCTGGGGTTGCGGCTGGCGTAGCCATCTTGGTTGGACAAAATGCACATGTGAATACCGAGGCTGTTGCTGATACGTTGAGCAATATCGTTGCTAATCTAGATAATCTTGAGACGCTCGCCAAGGCCGGTAAGATCAGTAACATCGCTGTAACAGACATAGGGCAAACTGTCGATGTGACGACTACGCAATTTGCGGCTGATCATGATGCAATAGCTTTGATGACTGGAAATTTCAAAATCAATCAAATTACTTCCTCCGGTCTCAAGATTAACCTCGTCTGGGATACAAACGCTCAGGCGGCTCCCCAAGCATTTAGATCAGCGGTTCAGAGCGCGGCCAATATTTTGCAGCAAACGTTTTCGAACAATATCACCCTTAACTTCAATATTGGATATGGAGAGGTCGCCGGGCAGAAATTAACTAATGGATCCGCTGCCGCTGGCCCAGCTTATGGTAACTACATCTCCATTGGGGCGCTAAAAAATACGCTATTAAGCTCAAGTACGTCCAAAGACGATCAGCAAGCATATGCTGGCTTGTCAACGACGCTGAACCCAAATGGGAACGGTAGCGTCGCTGTCTGGTCGGCGGAGGAAAAAGCGCTAGGTCTCATCAGTGGCACAGCGTCAAATATAGATGGCTATGTAGGCTTCGCAACCGACGTTCCCAGTGCCGATCTTGTCGGAGTAGCGCTACACGAATTGACGCATGCTATGGGGCGTACGTCAGGATATGGGCCATATGGAATAGAAGACCTGTTTCGCTATTCAGCTGCCGGCGTCCATTCTTTCTCGGGAGGGGTAGGGGCTTCTTACCTCTCGCTAGACAATGGGCTGACCCATCTTGCTGATTTCGCAACCAGTTCTGACTATGGTGATTTTTCGAATTCTTCTCCTTTAACGCGTGAAGATGCTTTCAATGCATTTTATGATGCCGGGACTTTGCAAACCCTAAGCACTACCGATATTCGCGCGATGGACGTTCTCGGGTTCACGCAGGCTATCGCATCGGTGGCGTCTGCAGGCACCCCGCAGGGGACAATTATCGCAACGCCGACCGCAGTGTCGGCTAACGCTTTCGGTCAACTTTTAGTCGGTTCTATCAGTTGATCGATGCATTGTAAGCTCGGTAATAGGTCAGCTTGGAACAGGTGGATGTAGGTATGCACGTCCATCATAGCCGAGCCTAAACTTGGCAGCTCAACTGTCGGTGGTTTCGGGTCCCTCGAGCCGACCCGACATCCTACACTGTCGGGTCGGCTCATTGGGTTGCACATGATCTCGTCTGGGCCCCTGTCCCGCCCGGCCCCCTTCACCTTGGGTAAGCGCGCGCGTTCTGGAGCTTCACGTTAACGCGACTTGCGCCCGCTGAAATGTGATTTCATCCCTGTTTCATTTCGCCTGAGGCGCCCCCATATAATCGAAACGGGCGCTTCGCCCGGTTTCAATGAGGGTCTTGCATGTCCTCCTTTCCCTTTTCTCTGCGGCGTCTGGTTTTGCGCAACAGTGCTGTTGCGCTTGGTCTGGCGGCCATGGTCGCTCTTGCGCCTGCTGTGGCCGAGGCGCGCCTTGGCGGCGGGTCGAGCGCGGGCAGCCGTGGGGCGAACACCCACTCCGCGCCCCCTGCGACCTCAACCGCCCCCAATTCCGCTGCGCCCATGCAACGCTCCATGACCCCGCAGCCTGCCCCCAGCCCTGCGGCGACGGCGGCGACGGCGGCGCCTGCGCGGGGCGGCATGTTCAGCGGCTTTGGCGGCGGCCTGATGGCCGGCCTGCTGGGCGCGGGCCTCGTCGGCATGCTCTTCGGTCATGGAATGACTGGCGGTCTCGGCGGCCTTGAGTCGATCCTGGGCCTCATGCTGCAGCTCGCCGTGCTCTTCTTCGTGGTGCGTTTCGCCATGAACTGGTTCGCCCGGCGCAACCAGCCGGCCGAGGCCATGGCTGGCATGGCGCCGCGCTCGGCTTTTCAGGGTTCGCCTGCCCCGCAGGGCGGCTTCGGCGGTTTTGGTGGCTATGGCGGCGCCGCGCCGCAGCCGCAGGCCCCGGTGGTCACGCCCATCCAGCTTCAGGACGCGGACTTCAGCCAGTTCGAGCGTCTGCTCGGCGAAAGCCAGAGCGCCTACAGCGATGAAAATCTCGATCGCCTTCGCGCCATCGCCACCTACGAGATGGTCTCCTACTTTTCGCAGGAGATCGCCGAGCATGCCCGCAATGGCGTGATCAACAAGGTTTCGGGCGTGAAGCTGCTGCAGGGCGATCTTGCGGAGGCCTGGCGCGAGAACAGCGAAGAATACGCCACCGTCGCCATGCGCTTCTCCCTCATCGACGTGATGCAGGACCGCGCCACGGGCCGCGTTGTGTCGGGCGATCCCACCCGGGCTGATCAGGCCACGGAGGTCTGGACCTTCGTGCGTCCCGTCGGATCCGGCCAGCAGGGTTGGAAGCTCTCGGCGATCCAGCAAGCGGCGTGTAGCCATCCGGCGTAGGCCGCACCTGCTGATTTTCGATTTTGATGTCTAGGCTGCTTTCGCGTCTATCATAGAACGTTTCGTCTGCCAGTTCCATGGCAGCAGTTCATCAAGTCGGTGCGCAGGATG
>CANGTC010000153.1 GCA_947456505.1 Beijerinckiaceae bacterium | reverse complement strand
GGCCCAAGCGCCTGACGCTGGCGGGCCCCGCCCATCTCGGGCGGCCCTTCCATTCCCTGCACAGCGACATTCTGCGCTGGTATGACCATTGGCTGAAGGGCATGGACACTGGCGCCATGGATGGCCCACCCGTGCGCTACTGGGTCATGGGCGCCAACGAATGGCGCCATGCCGCCGACTGGCCACCGCCCGATGTGCAATGGACGAAGCTGTGGCTGGATTCCTGGGAGCGCCTGCGCGCCCAGCCAATGACCCTCAGCAGCGTCGATGACCTCTCGCCGCCCGACACATTCGTGCAGATGCCGCCGACGCAAACAAAGCGGATCGAGAGCCTGCGCTATCTCAGCGAACCCTTCGCCCGCGATGTGCTGATCGCAGGCCCCATCGCGCTCACGCTCTACGCCTCCATCGATCAGGAAGATACGAACTGGATCGTGATCATCAAGGACGTCGGCCCCGATGTCTCCGTGCGCAGCGTGCGCGAGGGCGAGCGCGATCTACCTGACATGCCCGAGCGCGAAGTGACGCGCGGATGGCTCAAGGCCTCCCACCGCGCCGTCGATCCCGCGCGCTCGAAACCTGGCCGCCCCTGGCATCCCCTGACGCGCGAGGCGCAGCGGAAGGTGACGCCGGGCGTGGTCGAGGAATATCAGATCGAGATCATGGCGACCGCCAACATGTTCAAGGCGGGCCATCGGCTCTGCCTTGAAATCACCGCCCTTGATCTGCCCACGGGCGTCGCGGGCGCCACAAATGCGGAATATGTGCCCTATCACATCTGCTCGGCGCAGACGGTGGTGCACAGGATCCATCACGACCCCGCGCATCCCTCCCATCTGCTGCTGCCAGTCATCCCGCATTAGCCTATTCAGGCTTGATGCCCGCAGCTTTCGCCACCTGCGACCACTTCGCCATTTCCGCCTTGATGAGCGCGGAAAATTCTGCAGGCGAATTGCCGACGGGCTCGGCGCCTTCCAGCGCCAGCCGCGCCTTCATGGCGGGGGTGTCGAGAATCTTCGCGGTCTCCGCCTGCAAGCGGTCAATGATGGCCTGCGGCGTACCCGCCGGCGCCAGCAGGCCGAACCACTGGATCGCCTCATAGCCGGGCACCCCGGATTCGCTGATGGTCGGCAAATCCTGCATGAAGCGCGAGCGCGATGCGCTCGACATGGCCAGCGCCCGCAGGGTTCCCCCATCGATCTGCGGCTTGGCCGAGAGAAAATTCACCAGCATGCTATCGACGCGACCGCCGATGATGTCATTGAGCGCAGGCGCAACGCCGGTATAGGGCACATGCAGAATGTCAATGTTCGCCGAGACGCGCAAAAGCTCCATGGCCATGTGGGGCGCCGTGCCAAGGCCCGCCGAGCCATAGGTCAGGGCCCCGGGCTTGGCGCGGGCGGCGGAGAGGAAATCACCGAAGGTGCGAAAGGGCGTCCCCATGCCCACCACGAGCACATTGGGCAATGACACCATCTGCGTGATGGGCGCGAAGTCGCGCGCCACATCATAGGGCAATTGCTTGTACATGACGTGGTTGATGGCCAGCGTGCTCGCGGACATCAGCAGGGTGTAGCCATCGGGCGCCGATTTCGCGACGACATCGCTGCCGCGCACATTGCCCGCGCCAGGACGGTTCTCGACCACGAATTGCTGACCGATGGGCTTGGCCAACTCGCTGGCCAGCACGCGCGCCACCGTATCGGTGCCGCCGCCAGCCGAGGAGGCGACCACAATCTTGATGACGCGCTCATTCGGCCATTGGGCCTGCGCCTGGACGACATGCGACAGGCCCGCGCAAAGAGCGAGGGCGAGGATGGATGGCTTCAACATGATCTGTTCCCGTTCAGCCGAGGGCGCCCAGCGATTTGTCGCCGATTTCGACCGGCTTGGCGGCGATCAGCACGAAGGCGATGACGCAGGGCACGGAACCCCGATTGATCCAGTCATGCACCGTGCCGCGCTGCACCAGCACGTCGCCCTGCTTGAGATGAACCTCCTTGCCGCCATCGAGCACCATGTCGATCTCGCCGGCCATGACGACCGCGTAATCGACAGTGACCGTGCGATGCATGCGCGAGGAGACCCCCGGCGCATATTCCACCACGCGAAAGATCGCGCCATTGGCCGCGCAATCCAGCACATCGCGCAAGCCGCCGTCGCGCGCTTCGGTGTTATCGACGGGCGTATCCGCATGGGACCAGATGACCGTGCTGGAATGGCCGGGACGGCGCGAGACGATGTTG
This sequence comes from Beijerinckiaceae bacterium, assembly GCA_947456505.1. GTDB lineage: Bacteria > Pseudomonadota > Alphaproteobacteria > Rhizobiales > Beijerinckiaceae > Terripilifer. The sequence goes on along the minus strand of CANGTC010000153.1, from coordinate 7,632 downwards.
GTGGTGATCTCGTCAAAACGGACCACGGACTGGCCCTGGGAATCGTGATCGGTGACCACACGGCGGATTGAAAGCGTCATGAAACCTCCCTTTGCACTCGCGCGCAGCGCCGGCGCCCGATGCGGACATTCAATGGATCACAAGAGCGGCCGAATGGCCTGGCTCGCTGGATCATGTCGATACTGATGATCGCGCGCAAAGGCCAGCATTTGCTGGAGAGCCTGCCCCCTGCAACGCCTCCATCCATCGGCGATTCTATAGAAAAGCCAAAACGTCCATCGGATCAGCCTATGGAAACCATCGGATCTTCCCATTTTACGGGATTGGGGGCGGCGCGTAGGGTGCCCATGTCTTCAAACAACGACCGAAGGCACACCGACCCCGCCTGACGGGCCAACCCGAAACCTCTGGTTTCCGGGAACGCCGATCTGCGGGCCTAGCGAGCCCTCGCGCTGATCCAACAGGAGAATCCCATGTCCCTCATCAACACCCCCATCAAGCCCTTCAAGACGAGCGCCTACAAGAACGGCAAGTTCATCGACGTCAGCGACGCCGATCTTCACGGAAAGTGGTCGGTTGTTTTCTTCTATCCCGCCGACTTCACCTTCGTCTGCCCGACCGAGCTCGAAGACCTCGCCGACAATTACGCCGCCTTCCAGGCGCTTGGCGTCGAGATCTACAGCGTGTCCACCGACACCCATTTCGCCCACAAGGCCTGGCACGACACCTCGCCCGCCATCGGCAAGATCCACTACACCATGGTCGGCGACCCCACGGGCACGATCACCCGAAACTTCGACGTGATGATCGAAGAAGCTGGCCTGGCTGATCGCGGCACCTTCGTCATCGATCCCCAGGGCAAGATCCAGATCGTCGAGATCACCGCTGGCGGGATCGGCCGCGATGCGCTGGAGCTGCTGCGCAAGGTGAAGGCTGCGCAATATGTCGCCTCCCATCCCGGCGAAGTCTGCCCCGCCAAGTGGCAGGAAGGCGAGAAGACCCTCGCCCCCTCGCTCGACCTGGTCGGCAAGATCTGAACCCAGAAACCTCCCCGGGCGGAAACGCCCGCCCGGGGCCCACTTTTCGGAGCACCGCGATGTTGGACGCCAATCTCAAGACCCAGTTGCAAGGCTATCTCACGCGCATCACCATGCCCATCGAGCTCGTGGCCTCGCTTGATGGCGGCGCCAAGGCGCTGGAAATGCGCGAACTGCTGGAAGAGATCGCCTCCCTCTGCGACAAGATCACGCTTGCCCAGGGCGATGACGCCCGCAAGCCATCCTTCGCCATCAAGCGCGTGGGCAGCGACATCGCCGTGCATTTTGCTGGCCTGCCCATGGGCCACGAATTCAACTCCCTGGTGCTGGCGCTTCTGCAGGTCGGCGGACACCCGTCAAAAGAGGCGCCTGCAATTCTCGAGCAGATCAGGAACCTCGATGGCGACTTCCGCTTCGAGACCTATTTCTCGCTCTCCTGCCAGAACTGCCCGGATGTGGTGCAGGCGCTGAACCTGATGAGCGCGCTCAATCCGCGCATCCAGCATGTGGCCATCGACGGCGCGCTATTTCAGGCGGAAGTCGAGAGCCGCAAGGTCATGGCGGTGCCCTCCATCTTTCTCAATGGCGAGCCCTTCGCGCAGGGCCGCATGGGCCTCGAACAGATCCTCGCCAAGCTCGACACGGGCGCGGCTGAGCGCGCGTCGGAAGCCCTGAAACACAAGGGCGCCTTCGATGTGCTGGTGGTTGGCGGCGGGCCTGCTGGCGCGGCCGCCGGCGTCTATGCGGCGCGCAAGGGCATTCGCACTGGCATTGTTGCGGATCGCTTCGGCGGACAGGTGCTCGATACAATGGGGATCGAAAACCTGATCTCCGTGCCACATACCGAAGGTCCGAAACTCGTGGCCGCCATGGAACAGCACGTGAAGGAGTATGACGTCGACATCATGAACCTTCAGACCGCCGTGGAGCTGATCCCCGCCAGCCGTCCTGACGGGCTTTTGGAAGTGAAGCTCGCCAGCGGCGCCACGCTGAAATCCAAGACCGTGATCCTCTCCACCGGCGCGCGCTGGCGGCAGATGAATGTGCCGGGCGAAGAAGAATATCGCAACAAGGGCGTCGCCTATTGCCCCCATTGCGATGGACCGCTCTTCAAGGGCAAGCGCGTGGCGGTGATCGGCGGCGGCAATTCGGGCGTGGAGGCGGCGATCGATCTGGCGGGACTTGTGGCCCATGTCACCCTGATTGAATTCGACACCGCCCTGCGCGCCGACGCGGTGCTGCAGAACAAGCTCCGCTCCCTGAAGAACGTGTCGATCCTCACCCATGCGCAGACCACGCAGGTGCATGGCGACGGCGCCAAGGTGAACGGCCTCACCTACAAGGATCGCAAGAGCGGCCAGGAGCATCGCGTGGAACTCGAAGGCATCTTCGTGCAGATCGGCCTTGTGCCCAATACCGAATGGCTGAAGGGCGTCGTGGCCTTGAGCCCGCGCGGCGAGATCGAAGTCGACGCACGCGGCCAGACCTCCATGCCAGGCGTCTTCGCGGCGGGCGACGCGACGACCACGCCCTACAAGCAGATCGTCATCGCCATGGGCGAGGGCGCGAAAGCGGCGCTGTCAGCCTTCGATCATCTCATCCGCATGGCGCCTGCGGAGATGGAGACGGCGGCCTGAGGCATGAAATCAAAACGCCGGGCGACTTTCATGAAGCCGCCCGGCGTTAATTCTTAGTGACCCTTCGCATGCGCGGCGGGCTCGCCGTGCACGGGGAAGAAATTCGCCAGCCACGAGGTGACGACTTCATGCACGCGCAGGTTATGCTCGGCGAACATGAAGTGATCGGTGCCCGAGAAAAGATGCATTTCGGTGGGCGAGCCCGCGCGCTTGAACATCTCGATAGTCTGCGATGTCGGCGTCACTGAATCGACCGAGCTGTGCAGCAGCAAAACGGGGCGCGGCGCGATCCGGCCGATCATATCCTCGGCGCGGAAATCATACATGCTCTGGGCCGTCTCAACCGGCATTTGCATGGATGATTTTTCAATCACATGGCCACGCAGATGGGCGGGAATCGGCACGATGTCGTAACGCGACACCATCATGGATTCTCCGGTACGCTCGCGATGGGCGCGGCCCTCTTCGAGCATGGCCAGAAAGGCCGGGAAATTCTCGCCATGCTGGCCTTCGAACTTGGTGGCGCCATTGCCCCAACCGGAGGCCGAAACGCAGGCTGCAAAACGCTCATCAAGGCCCGCCGTATAGACAGAAACTGCGGCGCCGAAGCTGCTGCCCATCACGCCAATGCGGGCAGGATCAACATTAGGATGGCCCTGCAAAAACGTCATGGCGTTACGCGTATCGCTGACCTGCTCAAGACAGATCAAACGCCCATGCTCGCCTTCGCTGTCGCCGCAGCCGCGCATATCGAAGCGCATGGCCACATAGCCCAGACGATTGAGCATGGCGGCGGGCGTCACAACATTGCCCGCCTTCTTCGTGCTGCCAAACCCATGGAGAATGATGAAAGCCGGACGCTTCTCGCCGGGCGCCAACCCTTCCGGCAAACTGATCGCAGCCGATAACTTCAGTCCATCGGACATGAAGGTGAGAGTCTCTTCCACGCGCATTCTCCATCAAAAACCTGAGCATCAGGCCTTGTAATGCACATTCGTATGGAAGGGGAGTGATTAAGAAGAGATTGCCAACCATCCCGGCGGATGCCCCCGCCGGGATGGCCGTAATTTTGGCCCTACGCAATACTCATTCGAGCCAAACGCAGGTTCTGCGAATTTGATTAAAAAAATCTCAAGCCACATCACAATTGCATTCTCGTCATGTGACATATTTTTGTATCTGTGTGAAAGCGCCAGACTTCCGTTGCATGCGAGAGCCTGGCGTCGTTCTTCAGTACCGACAAATCCTGCGAACGCCATAAGGCGTTTGCTGCATGATGCAGCCTGGCCCCAAACGACGCGGCGGGCCATAACGGCGCGGCCCGTAATTGGGCCGACACCCGCCATAGGGGCCGCGATGCATGCCAGGGCCGCAGCCCTGGGCGACGAGTGTGATCTCTGCGGCGTCGGCGCCCGCATCGGTGGCCACAGGCATGGCCTGCGCCGCGCTCGAGAGCGCCAAGGCCATGGCGAAGCCCAAACCAATCAAGCCTTTGTTCATGTCTTCTCCTCCTGTGCAAAGAGCAAGAGGAACGGCCTCGCTGACGCGAGGTTCCCGGAACATCGTGGGCGGTGGGCGCGTTGGCGCCCATGGCGAAAACGCAATCCACAGCCCCGGTGAGCCCCATGCGCCTGCAGCAACCTCCCGGCGTTCCCGATGCGCCCCCGGGCGATCCCACGCCCAGCCCCGCGCCCGTCCCCCCGGGCTTTCCCATCGACCCAGGCCCCGAACCCGCCTATCCCGACCTTCCACCGGAGGCGCCGCCCTGGAGCCCGGGCGAGGTTCCCCAGGACCCCAACCCCATGCCAAGCCCACCGCCCATGGAAATCCCGCCGATGGGGCTCTGAGGGGCGGCGCGCTTTGACAGGCCAGCGCCAAGCCTGCAAGAAGCAGGACCCATCCTGCTGAGTTTCCCCATGGCCGCCTCCCCCTCCACGCCCCTGCGCGATCTCCTCACCCTGCGCGACCTGCTGCGCTGGGCCATCAGCCGCTTCAATGCGGCCCAGCTCGTCTATGGCCATGGCACGACGACGGCGCTCGACGAAGCGGCATTCATCATTCTGGAGGCCCTTCACCTGCCCATCGACCAACTGGAGCCCTTCCTCGACGCGCGGCTGCTGGAGGATGAGCGCAAGCGCGTCATCGACCTGATCGAGGCCCGCATTTCCACCCGCAAGCCGGCCTCCTACCTGCTCCACAAGGCCTATGTGGGCTCCGTGCCCTTCTATGTGGACGAGCGGATCATCGTTCCGCGCTCCTTCATCGGGGAACTGCTGCGGACCGATCTTTTCGCGGGCGGGCCGGGGTCGCTGATCCCGGATCCCTTCGCGGTGCGCAGCGTTCTGGACCTGTGCACAGGCTCAGGCTGCCTCGCCATTCTCGCCGCCAAACATTTCCCCATGGCGGAGGTCGACGCAGTCGATCTGTCGGAGGCGGCGCTCGAAGTGGCGACAATCAATGTGGAGGCCAGCGGCGAGGGCGGGCGCATAAGCCTCTTCCATGGCGATCTCTTCAAGCCCCTGAAGGGCCGCCGCTATGACCTCATCATCACCAATCCGCCCTATGTGGGCGAGGAGGTCATGAACGAACTGCCCCCCGAATTCGCCGCCGAGCCCGCCATGGCGCTGGCGGGCGGGGGCGACGGGCTCGATCTCGTGCGAAACCTCATTCTGGCGGCGCCCGACCATCTGGAGGTCGGCGGCGGGATGATCTGCGAGATAGGCGAGGATCGGGAGATCCTCGAAAGCGATTTTCCGGACCTGCCCTTCCTGTGGCTCGACACGGAAGAGAGCGCGGGCGAAGTCTTCTGGCTCTCGGCCGAGGCGCTGGGCGTCAAGCCCCCACAACGTGCAGCAGGAAAAACGCCAGCGCCCCACAGCCGATCAAAAGCAAGGGATGCAGCTTCGGCCGCCACATCAAAAGCCCGGCGACCAGCGCTACGGTGAACCAGCTGAGCGGCCCGGTCTCACCCAGGCGCAAAAGCCCGAGGATCCCGGAGAAAATCAGCCCCGCCGCCACCGGTGACAGCCCCGCCTCCAACGCCCTGTGCCAGGGCTTGCCGCGATGGCGATTCCAGACCAGGGCTGCGCCATAGCAGAGCACCGACGAGGGCAAATAGAGCGCCACCGTCGCCAGCAGGGCGCCGCTGATCCCGGCCACCTTCCAGCCGATGAGGGGCGCCAGCATGGACCCCGGCCCCGGCGCCAGCCGTGCGATGGCGAAGAGATCGATGAATTCGCGCGCCGTGAGCCAGGATCGCAGCTCGACGGTTTCATGCTGCAGGGGCGCATAAATGCCCGTCGCCCCACCGATGGCCGCGATGGAGAGGGGCGCGAGAATCGCCACAAGAGCGAGATAGATGTTCTCATCCCTCATGGCGGTCGCCTTGATGATAGCAAACCAGAACGCTGATGGGCGCCACCACCGCCACCACCGCCAGCATGGGCAGGCGCAGCACGCCCACCCCCACGAAGGTGACGAGCATGGCGAGCGCAGGCGCCACGCCCTTCGCCGCGCCCCGCCCCGCCGAAATGCCCATGCGGGCCAGCATGCCCAGCGCGACCGCCGCCACGCCCTCCATGATTGACTGCACGCCATCCCAGCCAACGATCGATTTATAGAGGATCCCCGCCAGAATCACCGCGAAGAAAGGTCCCGTGAGCATGGCGGCGATGGCCACCGTCGCTCCCCAGACCCCGCGCAGCCGCTGGCCCACGAAAACCGCCGTGTTGGTGGAATTGACCCCCGGCAGGATCTGCGACAGCGCCATGCCCGACAGGAACTCCTCATTGGTCATCCAGCCACGCACAAGCACGACCTCCCGATGAATCCAGCTGGTGAGCTGGCCGCCGAAACTGAAAAGTCCGATGCGGAAGAAAAGGCCATAGATGGCGCCGAGGGGGACGGGTGGGGTCTGATCCATGCGGGCGGCGCTTCCTCGAAACGATATTTGATTTTCGCCAGCATAAAGCGGACGCCCGCACATGCAATGCGCAAGGCGCGGCGCCCTTGCCCACGCGCCCCAATGTGGCTATGCCCCCGATGAAGGCTAGCGGGTGCGCGCGCCTGCGCCAGGCCCCTGACGCAAAAACATTTCGAACACAGCCCAAAGGAAACCGCCATGTCCCAAGAAGTCACCCGCACGCTCGCTCGCTGGATCGTGGGCTCGAGCCTGGCGGATATTCCGGCCGATGTCCGCAAGTCCGGCATCTCGTCCTTCCTGAACTGGATGGGCTGCGCCGTCGGCGGATCGCGTCATGAAACGCTCGACCGCGCCATCGCCGCCCTTGGCCCCTTCTCCGGCCCTGCGCAGGCCACGATCCTGGGCCGCCGCGAGCATTTCGACGTGATGCACGCCGCCCTGCTCAACGGCATCTCAAGCCATGTGTTCGATTTCGACGACACGCACCTGAAGACCATCATCCATCCCGCAGGCCCCATCGCCTCCGCCGTGCTCGCCATGGCGGAATATCAGCCCGTGAGCGGCGCCGAACTGCTGCATGCCTTCATCATCGGCGTGGAAGTGGAATGCCGCATCGGCAACGCGGTCTATCCCGCGCATTATGACATTGGCTGGCACATCACCGGCACCGCCGGCGTGTTTGGCGCCGCCGCCGCCGTCGGCAAGATGCTGGGCCTCGACGAACAGCAGATGACCTGGGCGCTGGGCATCGCGGGCACCCAGTCCGCGGGCTTCCGCGAAATGTTCGGCACCATGTGCAAGAGCTTCCACCCCGGCCGCGCGGCGCAGAACGGCATCGCCTCCGCACTGCTCGCCAAGCAGAACTTCACCAGCTCCAACCGCGTGCTCGAAGCCCCGCGCGGCTTCGCCCATGTCATGTCCGTGGCGCGCGACTTCGACGAGATCACCCGCGATCTCGGCAAGGTCTGGGAGACCGCGCTCAACTCCTACAAGCCCTTCGCTTGCGGCATCGTCATCCATCCCTCCATCGATGGCT
>CANGTC010000152.1 GCA_947456505.1 Beijerinckiaceae bacterium | reverse complement strand
GGCGTGTCCGAACTGCCCGAAGAGGTCGCGGCCCAGTGGCGGGCGCTCGATTTCAACGAGGGGAAGTTTCTGGGCGACATGGGCTTGTCGCATCCCGCTGGCGAGCGCGGGCGCAGCATTCTGGAATTGATCTGGGCGCGGCCCACCTTCGATGTGAACGGCATCATCGGCGGCTATACGGGCGCGGGCTCCAAGACCGTGCTGCCCGCCCAGGCCAGCGCGAAATTTTCCTTCCGCCTCGTGGGCCAGCAGGACCCCGAGAAAGTGCTGGCGAGCTTCCGCGCCTTCGTGAACGCCCATCTGCCGCCCGATTGCGAGGCGCAGTTCATTCGCCACGGCGCCTCGCCCGGCCTGACCCTGCCTTTCGCCTCAGAGTCGCTTAGCCGCGCCCGCCGCGCGCTTCAGGAGGAATGGGGCGTCGAGCCGGTGCTGGGCGGCTCCGGCGGCTCGATCCCCATCGTGGGCGATCTGAAGCGGGATCTGGGCATGGACGCCCTGATGGTGGGCTTTGGCCTCGATGATGACCGCATCCATTCGCCCAATGAGAAATACGAGCTGAGCTCGTTCCACAAGGGAACGCGCAGCTGGGCGCGAATTCTGGCGGCGCTGGCGGGGTGAGATTCACCTCCGTCGCACCCAAAGTCCCCTTATCCCAGCCTCTCTATTTTGCGCCACCAGAACTCCGTGCGCGATGAGCGCCCGCAGGCGATAAAACAAAAAGGCGTCGCTCACATAATCCGCAGCACGGCCCATCACGTCTCCCACAACGTAGATGGCGCGTTTGAAATCGGGGCAGCATTGGGACAGCAGGGCTTCGTCTAAGAAGCTCTCGTCGCAGCTTACCAACTTACCTTCGAGGTAAAGGCGCAGCATCTGGTCCTGCTTCGTCAGCCAGAGCCTTGCGCTCATCCCACGTGAGCGGTCGCATTTGCGTCTGTCGCAGCTTGTCCACCGAGCAGACGGCCACAGGCGAACGTCCCTCGAAATCAGCGGTGAAGGGCGGGACCTCGCTGATCCAGAGTTGCGATTGTGGCCATGCGTGGCAGAGCGCGCGCAGCAGTGTCTGCTCCATCCCGTTTTGGCCGCACCAGATCAGTGCGATTTCATCATGCGCCGGAGCCAGCTACGAAAGGCCCGGATGCTTTTCGCAGCCTTTCGTTTCGTTCTCAAGATCAGCGGCCTCGAACATGCGGTCAAGCCATGTCGCCCGCGCGGCGCGGCCTGCTTCCATGTGCAAGTCGCGCAGGGGGCCATAGGCGAGGCAATCGTTCACGGTGATCTGGCCCTCATCGGGCCTGCCCGCAATCAGCGCCGCAATGTTCTGCGCGGCGAGGTCGTCCATGCTGACATGTGCGATTCTGGTCATGGCGAGGCAGCGCTCCTTACCGCGCGAGGTTAAGCCAAGCGCACTAGCGTATCCCCGAACGCCTCCGCAAATCCCTGCGTCTCCAGCAGGCCGTCTTCGACCATGGTGCGAAGCCGGTAGAACAGGAAGGTGTCGCTCACGAGGTGGTCGCCCATGATGGGCGCTGCGACGTCGATCGTCTTCTTGAAAGCGCGCGTGCATTGGGCGAGCAGCGGTTCGTCGTAGAGGGTTTCGTCGCAGCCCCGGATCTGACCTTTCTCATAGAGCCGCACAAGATGGTCCTCTTTGGTCAGCCTGAGCCAATCGGCGGCCAGCTCGTCCCGCTCCTCCTGCGTCAGCGGTCGCGCAAGCTCCTCCATTTTTCGTAAAACCCAGGGGGGACAGGCGCCCACCGCCTTTTGATAGCGGTCATAGGGCTGGGCCGTTATCACCTCGCTGATCCACAGCGGCGTATGGGGCCATGCGTGGCAGACGGCGCGCAGCAGGATCTGCTCATCCGCATTGGCGCCGCACCAGATCTTCGCGATCTCGTCCGGGTCCGGCGCCTGCGCCAGATCCGTCAGGCCCACATAGTCGGCGAAGTCAGGCGCCCATTGATCCTGACGGGCCGCGGTCAGCATATGGTTCCACCAGGCTGCGCGCGCGGCCATGCCTGCGGGTTGATGAATGTCGCGCAGGGGGCCCAGGGCGAAACATTCGTTCACGACGGCCTGCCGGTGACCGGGACGGTTCTCCAGCATCTCCTCGAGCGTATAGGCGCCGGAGCCGCCAATGCAGACATGGACAGTTTTCGCCATGCGCGTCCCCCTCAAGGTCTCAGTCTTTTGCCCCGGTCATGTTGGCGCCGGAGGGGGCTGGAGGCAAGCGGGGATGAGGATCAGGGCTGCAACGCTCGCGCTAGCGAAGCTGCGATGTCGTCGAGGGAGCGGAACAGTGTGGAAGGGTCAACATGGGATGGGGTGAAGCCGCAGGTTTTCCAGTAGGCCTCTGCTTCCCGGTCGATGGCCCGCACAATAACCGCGCGCCCACCGATTGTTTGCGCTGCCGTTACGCAACGCTCCAGTGCGTGGGCGATCATTGCGCTCCCAAGCCCCTTGCCTGCGAAGTCCTTGTCTACCGCCAGTTGGCCTAAGAGTAGGCAGGGAATCGGATCAGGCGGGCGTCCGGTGCGCAGTTTGCGTGACAAGAGAGGGGGCGGCGCCGCTGTTGGCGCAAGGCCATAGAATCCGATCACCCGGCGTCCGTGGCAAACCACCATCACCCGCGTGAAGCCCCTGGTCTGATTGGTCAGCGCATAGGTTCGCAACCATTCGTTCAAGGCTGGCTTGCCGCAATCGAAGTCAGCGAGGTCGTGGTCGGCGGTCAGGGGTTCGGGCGGGCAGATCATGTTCCGGGCGTGACGCTCCAGGGCGCCTTGCGCGACAGACGCTCGATCATCTTGGGCGGCAGGGCCGTCACGGGCGCGTCGATGGCCGCCACGAACTGCTCGAAGGCTTCCGGAGCCAGCCGCACTAAAGTCTCATTGAGGATGGCGAGCTGCGCCTCATGCAGGGCGGCCCTGCGCATGAACTCCGTGCGAGACAAACCACTTAGCTCCGCACCCCGGTCTATGACGCCCAGATCCTCATCCCGGAAACGCATCGAGACCGCAACGTCTCGCTTCTGGGCCAGATCAACCATCCTGAGCCTCCTTGTAATGCAGATCTATATACAAAATCTGGTCTCCAAAATCCAGCCCTACCGCAGCCCCTTCGCAGACTGCGGCGTATCCTCCATGGAGGGCAGGGGCTGCGCCATGGGGGAAGGCGGCTGCGCCCCGCCGATCCGCTCGCCCTCGGGGCCAGCGCCCCGCGCGTCGATCACCGCCACGGAGGTGGAGTCCTCCTTGCGGGGTTCGGCGAGCTGGGCGCCGATGGAGCGGATCACGGCGGGGGCGTCCGCATAGGCGGCGTGGCCGATGAAACCGTTGGAGACGCCGCTGAGGTCATAGACCCGCACGCCCAGCTTGCGCAGGTCGGCGGCGTCTTGCGCATTCTTGGGGTCCATGGCGCCGACGCGCGGCCGGTCTCCCGCAAGGCGGCTCGACAGGGACAGCGCCCGGTCTTCGCGCGAGACGAAGATGGAGACGCGGGCGACCGAGCCCAGCCGCGCCATCTGCTGGCGAAAGACGCCCAGATCAATGTCGGGCGCGGCGAGCATCACGTCTCCCAGCTTGCCGTCGAGATCGGGATGGCCCGCGATGGCGTTTTCCCGCAGGGCCTCCATGGCGAGCCAGGAGCCCATGGAATGGGCCAGCACATGCACCCGTCCGACGCCCGGCACAGCGGCCAGATCGCGGATCAGGCCCTGCAGGGCGTCGCGCGAGGCGGTAGCGCGCTCCTTGGCCGAGACATAGCTCAGCATGCCCGATTCCGAGGGCCAGGTGAAAAGCACGGGCACGCCGCCAAAGCTGGCGTCGACAGCGATCTGGGTCAGCCGCAGGCGGGCTTCCTCCAGACTGGTGTTGAAGCCATGCACATAGAGCAGGATGTCGCGATCCGCGCCGACCCGGCCGGAGATATGGGATCCCAGCTCGCCTTTGAAACGTTCAGGCGTCATGGCGCTGGCGTTGGTGAGGGTGAAATGGCGATTGAGGCTGGGCTTGCCGAAGGTGGGCGCCTCTATGACGCCCGGCTGATGCCCTGGGGGCACGCTCACCATCACCAGGGCGTGGTGCAACCCGCCGTCGCCCACAGCATCGCCAACCCGTCGATCATCCCTGCGGGTGGAGGCGACGAACATGGTCACCGAACGGGCGGAGGTTTGAGGCTTCGAGTCGAACAGGCCCATGGACGGGCTCATGCCCTCGCCCATGCAGCCCGACACAAGGGAAACCAGGACGCAGGCCATCACGACCCTGATTCGGGCCGACAAGCGATCCTTCCGGGGCTGGGGGCCCAGGCGCATGCTTCAATCCTCCGGGATGACGGCGCCCGAACGGGTCGCCGCCCCCATCAAGCAAGGGATTGCTTGACGAAAAGTTAACGAGCCTCTTTGCTCAGGTTCCTAGTGAACCGTAATCGTGACCAGAATGGGACCGAAACAATTTTGCGTGATCTTGAGCGCGAGAAAGGCCCCATGATCAAGGTGCTCGTGACCGCTTTCGGCGCCTTTCCCGGCGCCCCGTCGAACCCCACGATGGCCCTCGCCCGCGAGCTGGAGCGCCGTCATGGCAAGCGGCTCGCGCGGCTCTCCATAGGCCTTCACACGCGCGTGCTGCCGGTGCGCTTCGCCGATGTGGAGGGTGCGCTTTCAGCGGCGCTCGAAGAGGTTCGCCCGGATGTCGTTCTGCATCTTGGCCTCGCCGCACGGCGCGCCGCGCTCAGCGTCGAACGGCGCGCCTTGAACCGGCTGGGAACCCTGCGGCCCGATGCTGCGCGGGCTTTTGCGGGTTCAGGCGTGGTTTTGCCCGAAGAGCCATTCCAGCGCCTCGCCCGCTGGCCAGCGCAACGCATCCGCGCGGCGATGGATCGCGTTGCGGTCACGCGGCTGTCCATCGACGCTGGCGACTATGTATGCAACCAGACCCTGTTCTTGACGCTTGCGAGGACCCGGGGGCCCGTGGGCTTCATCCATATCCCACGCCCCCGCAAGGGTGGTCGTCGGCGTCCGGGGCTTGGGGCCATGGTCGAGGCGACCGCCTGCGCTGTCATCTCTATGGCGGGCTCCGCAAGGCCAGTGTTTCCAGCGCCGCAGGCTTGACCGCATCGGCGCCGGGCGGCATGGTCGAGACAAATCAAGATTGGAAACGACCGTGGACACAACATTTCTTATCGCGTTGCTCAAGATCATGGGCATCAACATCATTCTGTCCGGCGACAACGCTGTGGTGATCGCCCTCGCGTGCCGGTCCCTGCCGCCGCGCGAGCGCAAGATTGGCGTCATGCTGGGTGCGGGCGCGGCTGTTGTGCTGCGTATCATCTTCACGCTGGCGATCGTCTGGGTGATGGAGATTCCCTACCTCAAGCTGGTGGGCGGCGCGCTGCTGTTCTGGATTTCGGTAAAGCTGCTGACCGACGAGGCCGATGAGGCCTCGGTGCAGGAGTCGGACACGATCTGGAATGCGGTGCGCACCGTCGCCATCGCCGACATGGTCATGTCGCTCGATAACGTGATTGGGATCGCCGCCGCCGCCAATGGCTCGGTCACGCTGATCGTCCTCGGGCTCTGCCTCTCCGTGCCGCTGATCGTCTTCGGCGCGACGCTGATCATCACCCTCCTGCAGCGCTTTCCGATCCTCGTCTGGGCTGGCGCGGGGCTTTTGGGCTGGGTGTCCGGCTCCCTCATGGTCTCCGATTCCGGTTGGCACACCGTCTTCGGCGCCTGGCCTCATCTGGTGGACGAAGCCGTGGGTGGTTCCGTGGGCGTGGTGCTGGTCCTGGGCCTGTCATGGGTGCTGCGCAAACGTGCGGCTTCGGCTGTGGCCGCCGAGGTTGCGGAAGAGCGGAAAGCAGCGGAATAACTTATCGGACCGGCACCCGCACGATGCTGGACGGCGGCGTGTCGATCTTCACGCAATCGCGTCGGCCTGAATTGAAACAGCGCTGCAGCTGTTCATTCTGGTCGATCGCCCGCACGGTCCAGATGATCGCCCCTGCGATGACCAGGAGAAAGGCGATCGCCACCAGATTGATGAAGTGGCGATGCTCATAGTCGGTGTCGTCAACGGGTCTGGGCAGCGTCGCCGTGGGATCGGCGTCGCCGGGGCCTCGTTGGTCGATCTCGCTCTGCTTGGTCTGCATTTCGCTCGCCTTTCGCACCCCAGATAACGCCCGGGCGGGCGTCGAGGCAAGCGGAGCCAGCCCCTCAGGTCTCGAAGGGCAGGCCCACATAGTTCTCCGCCAGCAGCGTCTGCCCCGCCTTGGAGGTGGCGATGGTGTAGAGCTCGGCCACCTGACGCTTGGCGTCAAAGGGGCTGGCGTCCGGCAGATTGTGCAGCATGGAGGTCATCCACCAGGAGAAATGCTGCGCGCGCCAGATCCGCCGCAGACAGGTGGGGCCATAGGTGTCGAACAGGCTGGCGTCGTTCTTCTTGTAGAAAGCCACCAGCGCCTTCGACAGCACATAGATGTCGGATATGGCGAGGTTCATGCCCTTGGCGCCCGTGGGCGGCACGATATGGGCGGAATCGCCCGCCAGGAACAGGCGGCCATGGCGCATGGGCTCGGCCACATAGCTGCGCATGGCGGTCACCGACTTCTGGGTGATCTTGCCGGTGCTGATCTTCAGCCCCTCATGCTTGCCAAGGCGCGTCTCCAGCTCGCTCCAGATCTGGTCGTCGGACCATTTGTCCGCATCCTCGTCCGGCGGCACCTGAATGTAGCAGCGCGACACCGTGGGCGAGCGCATGGTGAAGAGGGCGAAGCCATTGTCGTGGCGGCAATAGAGCAACTCGTCCTTCGTGGGCGGGGCGTCCGCCAGAATGCCCAGCCAGCCGAAGGGATAGATGCGGTCATGGCCGCGCATGAGGTGGGGCGGGATAGCGTCGCGGCAGATGCCGTGGAAGCCGTCGCAGCCCGCAATGTAATCGCAGGTCAGCACCTCTTCCTTGCCCTCGTGCCTATAGTGGATCGAGGCGCGCTCGCCCTCGAGCCCGCTGATCTTGCTGGCCTCCGCTTCAAACAGGATCGGCACGCCGGCCGCAAGGTTCGCCGCGATCATGTCCTTCACCACTTCCTGCTGGCCGTAGATATAGACCTTGCGGCCGGTCAGCCCGGTGATGTCGATGCGATGTCGCTGGCCGTCGAACAAGAGTTCGATGCCCTCATGCACCATGGCCTCCTTGTAGAGGCGATCCGCCATGCCGGTTTCCGTCAGTAGGTCCACGGAGCCCTGCTCCAGCAGGCCGGCGCGAATGCGGCTTTCCACATAGGGGCGGCTGCGCGATTCCAGCACGACCGAAGAAATGCCCTGCAAATGCAGCATGCGGGCGAGCAGAAGGCCTGCGGGTCCGGCGCCGATGATGCCGACCTGGGTATGCATGTCGCTCTCCTTCAAAAGCGGCGGGATGGCCGCTTGCATTAAAACGATCAGCCGCCGTGGGCGGCCTTGGTGCGCGCCTGGATGTCGCGCAGCACTTCAAGTTCTTTCGCATCCGGCGCAGCCGTTTCAGCGACATTGGCTGCGAAAGACGGCGTCCAGCCGCAGTTTTCGATGATCTGCTCGCGCGTTACGCCAGGATGAATGGAGACGACGGTCATCTCCTGCGTTTCCGGGTCCGGCTCGAAGAGGCAGAGGTCCGTGATGAGCCGCGTCGGGCCCTTCGATTTCACGCCCAGCGCCCGGCGCTCGCGGCCCGTGGGGCCATGGCCCATGGATGTGATGAAGGGCAGCTTGTCCACAAAGGCGCGCTTGCCCATGGCCATGATGATGAAGATCTCATGGCAATTGGTGGCGATCTCCGGCGCCCCGCCGCCGCCGGGCAGGCGCACCTTGGGTTTGTGATAATCGCCGACCACGGTGGTGTTGAGATTGGCGAAGCGGTCAATCTGCGCGCCGCCCAGAAAGCCGACGCTCATGCGCCCTCCCTGCAGCCAGTAGCGGAACATCTCGGGCACGGGCACGGTGGTGAGGGCGGTGTCGCACAATTCGCCATCGCCGATGGAGAGGGGCAGCACATTGGGCTTGGTGGCGATGGTGCCGGATTCGTAGATCAGGGTGATCTGCGGCGCATGGGTCATGCGGGCGAGATTGCATGCGGCCGAGGGGGCGCCGATGCCCACGAAGCACACATCCTCATTGCGCAGGGCGCGGGCTGCGGCGATGGTCATCATCTCGTTAGGGGTGTAGGAGAGGCTCATCACGCAGCCCTCCCGCCAGCATGCACAGCATAGGCTTCCGGCCCCTTGCGCATGACGTTTTCCTCCATCCAGGCGAGGAAGGTCTCACGCTCGCGGGAGATCTTGTCCCAGGCGATGTAGTAGGAGTTGTCGCGCTTGTAATAGCCATGGGCGTAGGAGGGATGCGCGCCGCCGGGCACGGCGACCACTGCGCCAACGGTCCATGAGGGCAGGATCACGGAATTGGGCGAGGGCGCGCGCAGATCGTCCACGATTTCCTCGACCGTCACGATGGTGCGCTTCGAGGCCAGCACCACTTCCTTCTGGCAGCCGGTGATGCCTTCCAGCAGCACATTGCCTTCGCGGTCTGCGCGCAGCGCATGGATGACGCCCACATCCGGACGGATGGCGGGAACGGTGGCCAGCTCCTCGCCCGTATAGGGGCAGGTGATCTTGCGGATTTGCGGGTTCATCTTGGGCAGATCGACGCCGATATAGCCGCGCAGCATGGCGAAGGGCAGGTTCGCCGCGCCCGCCTCATAGGCGTTGGCCATGGCGGCGTGGGAATGTTCTTCCAGAGCGAGGGGTCGGGGCCATTGGTTCTCCACGGCGTCGCGGATGCGGTGGGTGGAGCCAACACCGGGATTGCCACCCCAGGAGAAGATGAGCTTGCTGGCGCAGCCCATGCCAATCATCTGGTCATAGATCAGATCCGGCGTCATGCGCACGAGGGTCAGATCGCGCCGCTTCTGGCGGATGATTTCGTGGCCAGCGGCGAAGGGAATGAGATGGGTGAACCCTTCCAGCGCGAGCACATCGCCATCGCGCACCATCTCTTCGACAGCGGCTGCAAGATCGAGGAATTTCGCCATTCATCTTCCCTGTTGTCTGTAGGCGCCGCTCCGTCTCCCCTCGAGGAGCGGAGCGGCCTGTTGCTCGCGGGCGTTTACTTGCCCCAGACTTCTTTCGACACGTCGATGACGAGCTTCAGTTTCGCCCACTGCTCTTCGTCGGCCAGCGTATTGCCTTCCTCTGTCGAGGCGAAGCCGCACTGCGGGCTCAGGCACAGCTGGTCGAGCGGCGCATATTTCGATGCTTCGTCGATGCGGCGCATGAGGTCTTCGCGCGTCTCCAGCGTGCCGGTCTTGGAGGTGACGAGGCCCAGAATCACGGTCTTGCCCTTGGGCAGGAAGCGCAGGGGCTCGAAGCCGCCGGAGCGATCATTGTCCCACTCGAGGAAGTAGCCGTCCATGTTCAGGGTGTTGAACATCAGGTCCGCGATCGGCTCATAGCCACCCGAGGAGATGAAGGTGGAGCGGAAGTTGCCGCGGCACACATGCATGGTGGCGGCCAGATCAGCGGGCTTGTTCTCCAGCGCCGCATTCATCATGCCCACATAGATCTCGCCCTGCTTGGTCGGATCATCGCCACGGGCGGCCAGCATTTCGCGCTGCTTGGGATCGCACAGATAGGCGAAGCTGCAATCGTCGATTTGCAGATAGCGGCAGCCAGCGGCGTAGAAGCCATGCACCGCCTGCTTATAGGCCTGCCCGAGGTCGTGATAGAACTCCTCCATGGTCGGATAGACGCCCATGTTGATCATCTTGCGGCCGCCGCGATAGTGCAGCATCGAGGGGCTGGGGATCGCCTGCTTGGGGGTCTTCGTCGTGTTGGCGGCGAGGAACTTGAAGTGCTCG
>CANGTC010000151.1 GCA_947456505.1 Beijerinckiaceae bacterium | reverse complement strand
TCAACCCCGATCTCGTGATGGTGGTGACCCGCGCGGGCGACGCCATCAAGCTGGTGCGCGACATGGTGCGCCAGCGCTTCGAGCCCAAGGCCATCATCTCCCCAGGTTCTCCCGGCCTTTATGACGAGGAGTTCTATCAGGCGCTTGGTCCGTTATCGGATGGCATGATCTTCAACCTGCCCTGGGCCAACCCCAAGTCGCCGGTGACGCAGGCGTTGGAGGCCTCCTTCAAGGTGGCCAACCCCAACAACCGTTTTGCGGTGGACAGTTTCAACGCAGGCTTCACCCTGGAGGCCCTGATGATCGCCGCCGACGCCTTCAAGCGCGCGGGGACGACCAATGGTCCCACCCTCATGGAAGCTGTGCGCGCGACCAAGATCGACCAGCATGTGATGATCGGCGGCCCCATCGCCTTCGACGCCAAGGGCCAGAACACCGCCATCGGCACCGCCGTGGTGCAGAACCAGAAGCAGACGCCGGTGGTGGTCTATCCCACCGAGGTGGCGGCGGGAACGCCCGCCTTGCCGCTGGCGAGCTGGCAGGGCCGCAAGTGAGCTTAACCTTCCGGCGAGAGACAGGGGCGCGTCAGGAATGACGCTGCCCCTCGTTCTTGAAGTGCTTATTCAGGGGATGCTGACAGGCCTCGTCTATGGCCTGATGGCGCTGGGCCTGTCGGTGATTTTCGGCGTTGTGCGCGTGGTGAATTTCGCCCATGGCGAATTCGCGGTCGTGGGCATGTACGGCGCCTTCATTCTCTTCACCACCCTGAAGATCGACCCCTTCATCGCCATGGCGCCCCTGGCGGCGCTGTTCTTCGTGATGGGCTATGGTCTGCAACGCAGCCTGGTCGTGCATTTCATCCGCAGGCCCGATCATGAGCAGTTCATCCTGCTGGTCGGCCTCGCCATCATCATGGTCAATGGTCTCCTGATGATCTTCGGGCCGGACGCGCGCCATGTGGATCTGCCCTACAGTTACGACAGCTGGATGCTCGGCCCCGTGCTCATCGACAAGGTGCGCGCCTATGCGGCGCTGGCGGCGCTTGGCGTTGCGGGCGCGCTCTTCGCTTTTTTCCGCTACACGCAAATGGGGCTGGCGATCCGCGCCTGCGCGGACAATCTCACGGGCGCCGCCGTGGTGGGGCTCGATATCGACAAGCTTTATGCGCTCACCTTCGGCATCGGCCTCGCTTGCGTGGGCGCTGCGGGGGCGCTGCTCGTGTCTATCGCCGATGTGACGCCCATGCTGGCGCCAGCCTTCACTCTGCTCGCCTTCACCATCGTCATCATCGGCGGCCTCGGCTCCATGGGCGGGGCGCTGCTGGGCGGGCTGGTCATCGGCGTCGCCGAGGCGCTGGCGAGCATCGCCATCGCGCCCTCCATGAAGACCATGGTCTGCTTCGGCCTGCTGGTGGTGATCCTCGCCCTGCGTCCGCAGGGCCTCATGGGGAAGCGCGCGGCATGAGGCGCGAGCATGTCCTGCTGGGCCTTATGGCCGCCGTGCTGGTGGCGCTGCCCCTGGCGCTGGATCGCTACCAGACCTCCGTTCTCGTGCTGGTTTTTCTCTCGGCCTATATGGGTCAGGCCTGGAATGTGATGATGGGCTTTGCGGGCCTCTTGTCCCTCGGTCATGCGCTTTATCTGGGGCTCGGCGCCTATGTCAGCGCGGCGCTCTTCGTGCATTTCGGCCTGAGCCCGCTGCTGGGTCTTTTCGTGGCGGTCCTGCTCTGCGTTGGCGTCGCCATGGCCATCGGCGCCCTGAGTTTCCAGTTTCGCATCGAGGGCGTCTATTTCGCCCTGCTGACCATCGCCTTCGCCGAAGTGGCGCGCATCGGCTTCGATCATCTCAAATGGACGGGCGGCGCGGGCGGCTTTTTCCTGCCGGTGGCGGGATCGGAGGGCCAATGGTGGAATCTGCGCGGTGGGCCGCTGTTCTTTTACTACGTCTCCCTAGCCATGGCCGCCGCAGCCTTCGCTCTGTGCGTGGCCCTTCGCCGCTCGAAGCTCGGCTATCAATGGCTGGCGGTGCGCGAGGATGCGGAGGCCGCGCGTGCCGTGGGTATTGACGTAACGCGCGCGCGCATGAGCGCGGTGGTGGTCTCCGCCGCCATGAGCGCGCTCGGCGGCGTCGCCCATGTGTTTTACTATAATAACGTCTTCTCCGCACAGATCTTCGATATGCAGCGCTCCATCGACATCATGCTGGCGCCCATCATCGGCGGCATCGGTACGCTGTTTGGGCCCATTCTCGGCGCCTTCATTCTGGTGCCGCTCGGCGAGGGCCTCATCCTCGCCACGCAGGCCCTGGGCATCAATGCGCCCGGCGCCAAGGCGGTGTTCTTCGGCCTCGCCTTGATGATCATCATCTTCCTGGCGCCCAACGGCATCTGGCCCTTTCTGCGCAAATGGCTGGGCGTCGGGGAGGGCAAGCCATGAGCCTGCTGCGGGTGGAGAACGTGACGAAACGTTTTCGCGGCCTGGTGGCCGTCGACGCGGTGTCGCTCGAGGTGGAGAAGGGCGCGATCTTCGCGGTCATTGGCCCCAATGGCGCGGGCAAGACGACGCTCTTCAATCTGATCGCGGGCGTCTATGCCTGCGATGACGGCGCGATCCATTTCGATGGCGCGCGCATCGATGGCAGGGCGCCAGAAGCGGTTTGCGCCCTCGGTCTCGCCCGCACCTTCCAGATCGTGCGGCCCTTTCCCGGGCTTACGGTGCATGAAAATGTCGCCATCGGCGCCATGCTGCGGCAGGGGCGCCCGCAAGGGGCCTTCGCCGCCGCCGAGGACGTCTTGCGCAAGCTCGATCTGTGGGATCGGCGCGGGCAGAAAGCGGCTTCCCTTACTTTGCCCGACCGCAAGCGCCTCGAAGTGGCGCGCGCCCTCGCCACCCGGCCCAAACTGCTGCTGCTGGACGAGGTCATGGCGGGCCTGCGTCCCACCGAGACGGACCGAATGGTGGAGATCCTGCGCATGATCAACCGCGAGGAGGGCGTCACCATCGTGCTCATCGAACATGTCATGCGCGCGGTCATGGCCCTTGCGGAGCAGGTGCATGTGCTCAACCACGGCGCCTCCATTGCGGAAGGGTCGCCGCGCGAGGTGACGCGCCACCCCCAGGTCATCGCCTCCTATCTTGGCGCGGAGGCGCTCGGTTGATGCTCAGCGTCGAAGGGCTCGATCTTCATTACGGCGATGCGCAGGCCCTGGCGGGCGTGACGCTGGACGTGCCGCAAGGCGCCATCGTGGCCATCGTCGGCGCCAATGGGGCGGGCAAGACCTCCCTCATCCGCGCCATCTCCGGCATGTTGAAGCCCAGCGCAGGCCGCATCCGTTTCAAGGACGTTGATATCACCGGCCAGCCCAGCCACCGCGTTTGCAATCTGGGGCTGGGGCAGGTGGCGGAGGGGCGGCAGGTCTTCCCCAGCCTCACCGTGCGCGAGAACCTCCTCACAGGCGCCATGCTGCCGCGCGCCAGCGCCCGCAAGACGCAGAACTACGAGCGCATGCTGGAGCTGTTTCCGCGCCTGCGCGAGCGGGCGGGGCAGGCGGCTGGCACCCTGTCTGGCGGCGAGCAGCAGATGCTCGCCATCGCCCGCTGCCTCATGGGCGAGCCGGAACTCGTCATGTTCGACGAGCCCTCTCTGGGCCTCTCCCCCGCGCTGGTGCTGCAGGTGCTCGACATCGTGAAGCGCCTCAACGCCGAGCGGCTCACCTGCGTATTGGTGGAGCAGAATGTGGCGGCGTCCCTCAAGCTCGCCTCCCACGCCTATGTGCTGGAGAATGGCGCGGTGACGCTATCGGGCAGCGGCGCGGCGTTGCTGGACGACGACCGTGTGCGCCGCGCCTATCTGGGGCTCTAGGCCCCGCTATTTCGACGCCAGCATGGCGCAGGTCTTGGGGTCCACGGGCGCGAAGGCCTCATCGCCCTTGATGGCGCGGATAGACTTGTAAAAATCGTAAGGCCCCTTCGACTCCTGCGGGCTCTTCACCTGAAAGAGATCGAGATCATAGATCACGCGGCCATCCTCGCGCATGCGGGCGGGCTTGCCGAGATAGTCGATGGGCAATGCGCGCATCTTCGCCATGACCGCCTGCGGCGCCTTGGATCCCGCAGCGTCCACCGCGTCGAGATAGTGGCGCACGCCAATATAATTGGCCGCATGGGCCTTCGTTGGGATCTTCCCGCCATTGCGCGCAGCGAAGCGTTTGGCGAAATCGCGCGTTTTGTCGTTGGCGTCCCAATAGAAGCCTTCGGTGACATAGAGCCCCTGGGCCACATCGAGCCCCAGAGCCTTGATGTCGCTGATGACCATGAGCAGGCCAGCGATCACCTGCGATCCCCTGCCGATGCCAAATTCCGCAGCCTGTTTGATGGCGGTGGTGGTGTCCTCGCCCACATTGGCGAGCGCGATGACCTGCGCCTTGGAGGCCTGCGCCTGCAACAGGAAGGAGCTGAAATCGGAAGCCGCAAGGGGATGGCGCACCGCGCCCAGAACCGTGCCGCCGCCTTCGCGCACAATCCGCTCGGCGGAGGCCTGCATCTGGTGGCCGAAGCCGAAGTCGGCGGTGATGAAGAACCAGCTTTTCAGCCCCTGTTCGAGCAGCGCCTTCGCGGTGCCCGCCGCCAAAGCATTGGTGTCGTCCGCATGGTGGAAGGTGGTGGGGGAGCATTGACCGGTGGTGAGTTCGGGTGTGGCGGCCTCGGCCACCAGAATCACCTTCTCGCGCTCCTTGCCGAGCCGCGCCACGGCCAGCGCCGAGGGGGTGTTGGGCAGGTCGGTGACGGCGTCCACACCATCCACATCAAACCAGCGCCGCGCGATCTGCGAGGCGACGTCGGGTTTGTTGAGGAAGTCGGCTTGCAGCACCTCCACCGCCATGCCCGCCGCCTTGCTCCCATGATCCTCCACCGCCATGCGCGTGGCGATGACGGCGCCGGGGCCGCCGATCTCCATGGAATAGCCCGAGAGATCGCCCATCACGCCGATGCGGATCACGCTCTGCTGGGCCCGCAGGATGGAGGGCATGGCGACAGCGCCCGCTGTCGCTCCTAGCAGGCGCGCGATGGTGCGGCGGCTGGGATTTTTGATCGCATCAATCATGGGGGATCTCCTCAGACACAGGTTCCCAATCGGGCGATTTGCACGTTACCGACGTCAAAAATCGGGAGGGGTGGGCGGGGCCGATCAGCTCGGCGCCCGCCCGGTTAGGTCAGGTCAGATCAGGACTTCACATAGAGGGCGCCGCCGCCGTCGAGGAATTCCTTGCTCTTCTCAGCCATGCCATCGAGCACGGCCTTCTCGTTGTCCAGCAGCGCCTGCGCCTCGACGCGCAGATCCTGCGTGATTTTCATGGAGCAGAACTTCGGCCCACACATGGAGCAGAAATGCGCGACCTTGTGCGCGTCCTTCGGCAGGGTCTCGTCGTGGTAGCTGCGCGCCGTGTCGGGATCGAGGCCAATGTTGAACTGGTCCTCCCAACGGAAGTCGAAGCGCGCCCGCGACAGGGCGTCGTCGCGCAGCTGCGCGGCCGGATGGCCCTTGGCGAGATCGCCCGCATGGGCGGCGATGCGGTAGGTGATGACGCCCACCTTCACATCGTCCCGGTCGGGAAGGCCCAGATGCTCCTTGGGCGTGACGTAGCAGAGCATGGCGCAACCGAACCAGCCGATCATGGCCGCGCCTATCCCTGAGGTGATGTGGTCATAGCCCGGCGCGATGTCGGTTGTTAACGGCCCAAGCGTGTAGAAGGGGGCCTCGTGGCACTCCTTCAGCTGCTTCTCCATGTTGATCTTGATCTTGTGGATCGGCACATGGCCGGGTCCTTCGATCATGACCTGGCAGCCCTTCTCCCAGGCGATCTTGGTGAGTTCGCCAAGCGTCTCCAATTCGGCGAACTGGGCGCGGTCATTGGCGTCGGCGATGGAGCCGGGACGCAACCCGTCACCCAGCGAGAAGGAGACGTCATACTTGCGCATGATGTCGCAGATCTCTTCGAAGTGGGTGTAGAGGAAGCTCTCCTTGTGGTGCGCCAGGCACCAGCGCGCCATGATCGAGCCGCCGCGCGACACGATGCCGGTGGTGCGCTTGGCGGTGAGGGGCACATAGGCCAGACGTACGCCCGCATGAATGGTGAAATAGTCCACGCCCTGCTCGGCCTGCTCGATGAGCGTGTCGCGGAAGATTTCCCAAGTGAGCTTCACCGGGTCGCCATCCACCTTCTCCAGCGCCTGATAGATCGGCACCGTGCCGATCGGCACCGGCGAGTTGCGCATGATCCAGTCGCGGATGTTGTGGATGTTGCGGCCGGTGGACAGATCCATCACCGTGTCCGCGCCCCAACGGATCGACCAGACGAGCTTCTCGACTTCCTCGGCGACCGAGGAGGTCACGGCGGAGTTGCCGATGTTGGCGTTCACCTTCACCAGGAAGTTGCGGCCGATGATCATCGGCTCCAGTTCGGGATGGTTGATGTTGCAGGGGATGATGGCGCGGCCGCGCGCGATCTCGTCGCGCACGAATTCGGGGGTCACGAAGGCGGGGACGGAAGCGCCGAAATTCTCGCCGTCGGCCAGACGCGCTTCCGCGCCTTCCAGCATCTTCTCGCGGCCGAGGTTTTCGCGATGCGCCACATAGATCATCTCTTCGGTGATGATGCCGGCGCGGGCGAATTCATACTGGGTGACCATCTTGCCATCGAGGCCACGGCGCGGCTTGCGATTGGCGGGGCAGGCGGGCACCAGCTTGTCGCCGGAGACGTCGCCATTGTCTTCCGACTTCACGGCGCGGCCCTCGTAGGTCTCGAGGCCCTCGCGCTTGGCGAGCCAGGCGTCGCGCACGGGGGGCAGGCCCTTGGCGAGGTCGATGCGGGAGTCGGTCTCGGTATAGGGGCCGGAGGCGTCATAGACGCGCAGGGTGGGCTCGTTGGGGTCGCTCAGGGCGATCTCGCGGAAGGGAACCTGGATTTCAGGGCGGCCTTCGGGCGAATAGTAGACCTTGCGAGAACCGGTCAGCGGACCGGTGGTCACGGTTTCCGGAACAAGGGTGCTGTGCTTGGGCTGCACGTTCATGTGGTCCTCCTGCGCCGCGCCATGGGCTCGGCCTGTTGTTCGATACCGGAGAGGATTGCAGATGGGGCCCATTGGCCCCGCTTCGCCTTCCCTCCGCTGGCGTTAACCAGATCAGGTTCGACGGGTATGATCTCAGCCGCTCAACCCAGCGGCACCCCTCGGCTCTGGGGGAAACCTAATCCCCTTTGGGCGGGTGCGCAAGAGCCGGGAAAAAGGGCTGTCAACGCTTCCGGTGTTTCCCATAGGGCGGCGCCGGGATGCCCGCATGGGCGAGCTTGAGGGCTGTGGACCACCGGTCGCGCAGGTCGTGGAAATAGGGTTCGGTATGGTCGATGCGCTCATCGACCTCCAGGCGCAGGGAATCGCGGCGGCTCGTGGCGATGTCGATGGGCAGGCCGACGCCCAGGTTCGAGCGCATGGTTGAATCCATGGACACCAGCGCCACCTTGAGGGCGTCATCGAGATTTGTCTCGAAATTCACGGCCCTGTCGAGCACGGGCTTGCCATATTTGTATTCGCCGATCTGGAAGAAGGGCGCGTCCTGCGAGCATTCGATGAAATTGCCCGCCGCGTAGATCATGAACAGGCGCATGCGGTCGCCCGCGATCTGCCCGCCGAAGAGGAAGGACACCTCGAATTTCACGCTGCCCTGCTGATAGGCCTCGCCTTCGATGGTCTGCACCCGGCGGATGGCCCTGCCGATGAGCTGGGCGGCGTCGAACATGCTCTTGCATTCGGTGATCCGCTCGCGCTCCTTGGTTTCGGGATTATCGAAACCCTCGCTCACAAGGTGCAGGATGCTCTGGGTGGCCGAGAGATTGCCTGCGGAGGCGATCATCATCACGTGGCGGTCCGGCTCGTTGAACATGTGCAGCTTGCGATAGGTGGAGATGTTGTCGATGCCCGCGTTGGTGCGGGTGTCGGCGATCATCACAAGGCCCTCGCGTACGAGCACGCCGCAGCAATAGGTCATCGAAATACCCTCCGGACAAGCGCGCTGTCGGCGTCAGCGGCGTCTTTGTCGCTCCATCAACTCTGCCATTGGCGCTGGGCCTGGGCCTTCACGACGCGCACGTCGCTCTTGCCGGCGCCCGCGCCCGAGTGGGAACTACGCACGGGACGCGCACCCAGATGATCCAGCGCGCAGGCCACGCGAATATGACGGTCCGTGGGACAGACCGCATGGGTGGGATCGAAGGCCACCCAGCCCAGATCCTCCACATGGGCCTCCGCCCAGACATGCAAGGATTCCGGCCCGACGGGCTCCTCGCGCAGCATATAGCCGCTGATGCACCGGGCCGGGGTCCCGCTCCAGCGCGCGCTGGAGATGAACAGATGCGCGAGGCTGGCGGCGTCGCCCTTCCCAGTCGCGAGGGTTTGCACGGCGCTCAATTCGGCGCGGTTGGCGTCAAAAGCGACGGCCTTGTGGCAGGCCCGCATGAGATTGTGCAACCGCTCAAGCGGCTCGGTCGCGGCGCCCATGGCCTCGCGCGCGAAGGCGCCGACGCTCTCGCCAGCGTGGGTCAGATCGGTGGGGCGCAGATAGAGCTCCACGGGGAAGGGCTCGCGCGCGCCGCGCACCACGCCGGCCATGTCGATGGTCTCGATCTCGCCCTCGACCAGCACCTTGAAACGCTCCACGGCGCCCTCGGCGGTGAAGGCGTGGGTGATGTTGCCGAAGGCGTCTTCGCTGGCGGCCAGATGGCAATCCATATCCACATCGATGCGCCAGGCCGCCACATGCTGGGCCTCGAAGGCGCGCGGGGTAAGGCGCAGGGCCTGCAGAACAGCCTTCTGGGGTGTCTCAAAATGAAACAGGGTCTCGTGGTGGACCTTGATGCGCATGTCCGCCTCAGTCGAGAAGATATTGTTCGGCGATGGCGCCGCCGATCGAGTTATTGTCCTCGATGAAATCCGTCAGGAATTCGTGAAGGCCCGCGCTGAAAACATCCTTCATGGTGGCGTTTTCCAGCCTGCCGAGAATCTGGCGGGCGCGGCGCTGGGCGGCGCCCTGGCGGCCATAGGCGCTGGAGATGGCGTCGAGAAAGCGCACGATCTCCCCATAGCAGGCGAGCAGCGAGCGGGGCATTTCCGGGCGCAGGATCAAGAGATCGGCGATGAGCCAGGGCTTCACGCCATCGCGATAGATCCAGTGGTAGGAGGTGACGGCGGAGACCGCCCGCAGGATCGCGTTCCACTGGAAATAATCCAGCGAGCCGCCGACGCTTTCGCTCTCGGGCAGCAGGATGTTGTATTTCACGTCGAGAATGCGCGCCGTATTGTCCGCGCGCTCTACATAGAGGCCGAGGCGCGAGAACCAGTAGGCGTCGTTGCGCAGCATGGTGCGATAGGCCGAGCCATCCACGTCCAGCGCCAGCTTCATGGCGAGATCCAGGAACGCCACCAGCTCCTCGGTGCCAAGACCCCGCGCCTGATGGGTCGCCTGCACCTTCTTCATCTCCTGCCAGCCCTCGTTGATGGTCTGCCAGGTCTCGATGGTGAGCGCCGTGCGTACGGCCCGCGCATTGATGCGGCCGCTTTCGATGCAGTTGACGATGGAGGAGGGGTTGCGGGCGTCAAACAGCAGAAACTCGATGGCGGTATTGGGCTCCACCGTGTCGTGGGCCGCTTCATAGGCTTCCAGCGCGCCCACCGCCGAGAGGGCGGCTGCCCATTCGCTGGCGACATTGCTTTCGCCGGAGGGCAGGGATTCCAGGCGCCGCGTCGTATTGACGATGCGCGCCACGAAATCCGCGCGCTCCATGTAGCGGGCGAACCAGAAGAGGCTGTCGGCGGTGCGAGCGAGCATGGGTCTCTCAGGCCAATTGGGGGTCGTCGACGACCCAGGTGTCCTTGGTGCCGCCGCCCTGGCT
>CANGTC010000150.1 GCA_947456505.1 Beijerinckiaceae bacterium | reverse complement strand
CGCTCCGCGCAGAGCCATGCCGAAGCGCGAGACCACCAGCCGCCACTGGATGAGCAGGCAAAGGCCCAGCGCGCCAAGGCTGATCCAGTAGAAGGTCTGCGCATTGGTGATGCGTTCGCCCGCGAAGAGATTGCGCGAGTTCATGGAAAGCCCGTCGTCTCCGCCGTAGTATTTCAGCGCGATGAAGACGAAATAGACCATCTGCGCGAAGGCCAGCGTGATCATGATGAAATAGACGCCGGTCGTACGCAGCGACAGCGCGCCGATGATGAGCGCCGCAAACCCGCTCACCAGCATGGCCAGCGGCCAGACCACCAGCGCCTCATTGCTTCCCGCCCAGCCGAAGATGGGCGCGTCATTGGCCAGATGAAAGGCCGCAATGCCCACCACATAGCCGCCAAGGCCGAAATAGGCCGCATGGCCGAAGCTCACCAGAGCGCCCCGGCCGATCAGCAGATCGAGGCTTGAGGCGGCGATGGCGAGGATCACCACGCGGGTCGCTAGGGTGATCACATAATTGCCGCCCAGCATGGGCGCGACATAAGGCACCGCGATCAGACAGGCGATGACCAAAAGGGCCGCGAAGGTCTCGCGATTGAGGCCCATGCTCAGCTCCCCGCCGGAAAGAGGCCGCGCGGGCGCACCACCAGCACCACGGCCATGACGAGATAGATCATGATGGAGGAGAGCGCTGCGCCAAGCCCGTCAGCCAGTTCGCCGGTCAGCCACATCTTCAAAAGCATGGGCGCATAGGCGCGGCTGAGGGTGTCGCACATGCCGATCAACAGGGCGCCGACGAAGGCCCCCCTGATCGAGCCGATGCCGCCGATCACGATGACCACGAAGGTGATGATGAGCACCTGCTCGCCCATGCCGATCTGCACCGAGCGAATTGGCCCCACCAGCACTCCCGCCAGTCCCGCCAGCAGGGCGCCAAGCCCGAAGACCAAGGTGAAAAGTCCTGCGATATTGACGCCCAGCGCCGCCACCATCTCGCGCTTGTCCGAGCCCGCGCGGATCAGCATGCCCAGCTTCGTGCGGGCGATCACATACCAGAGTCCCAGCGCCACCAATACGCCCACCACCATGACCGCGAGCCGATAGCTGGGATAGGGCAGGTCGGGGCCGAGCTGGACGAAGCCCGAGAGCAGGGGGGGCGTGTCCATCTGGAGGGGCGCGCGTCCCACGCCCCAGGCGATGATTCCATTGAAGAAGAGGATCAGCCCGAAGGTCGCCAGCACCTGCGACAGATGATCGAGGGCGTAAAGACGACGCACCACCAGCCATTCCATCGCCGCGCCGATAAGGCCCGCCGCAATCAGCGCTGCGGGCAGGGCGATCCAGAAACTGCCGAATTTCGTCGCCGCCAGCGCTCCAGCATAGGCGCCGAGCATATAGAGCGATCCATGGGCGAGATTGATGACGCCCATGATGCCGAAGACCAGGGTCAACCCGGCCGCGAGCAGGAACAGGGTCAGGCTCAGTTGCAGCCCGTTGAGTAGCTGCTCGAAGAGAAGCTGCATGGCGTGGTCCGGGGGCCTGCGTTTCATGCCCTCCCCGTTGTGGGGAGGGTCGGCCGCGTCAGCGGACGGGGTGGGGGTCGGGGAATGCTGATCGCTGGGGCGGTTGCAAAGGCGCTAACGCCTGAGATGTCGCAACCCCCACCCCGTACCACTCCCCACAGGGGGGGAGGGGAGCGGCTGGCGTTTCGTTCTGGTAATTCAGACTTCTAGCCCCAGATCAGAGCTTGCAGTCCTGGGCATAGGCGTCCTTGTGGCCTTCCAGAACCTTGGCCCCGGTCTCCAGAGCCACCTTGCCATCGGCGCCCTTCACGGCCTTCACCTCATACCAGTCCTGAATGGGGTGCTGGTTGTTGTTGAACTTGAAGGGGCCGCGCGTCAGCTTCACATCCGCCTTGAGCATGGCGGCGCGGAAGGCGTCCTGGTCGAGCTTGCCGCCGGTGGCCTTGAGAGCCGCGCCAATGAGTTTGGCGGTGTCGTAGCCCTGGCTGGCGTAGACCGTGGGAAGGCGGTTGTATTTCGCCATGAAGGCCTTCACGAAGGCCTGACTCTCGGGGTTTTTGAAGTCGGTGTTCCAATGGGCGGTCGCGGCGATGCCGATGGCGGCGTCGCCTGTCGCGGCGGCGATGCGCTGCTCCATGGAGGGCGCGGCGACGACCATGGCGATCTGATCCTTGAGGCCGGACTGGGCCCATTGCTTCACGAAGCCGATGCCCTGTCCGCCCGGATGGAACTGGAAGACCGCGTCGGGCTTGGCGGCGCGAATGCGCGCCATTTCAGCCGAGAAATCCGTCTGGTCGAGGCCCGTGAAGATCTCTTCCACCACCTCGCCGCCATACATGCGCTTGAAACCGGTCAGGGCGTCCTTGCCAGCGGGATAGTTGGGGGCCAGTAGAACCATCTTCTTGTAGCCGAGCTTCTTGGCGAGCGCGCCAGCGGATTCATGCAGATTGTCGTTCTGCCAGCTCGCCACATAGTAGTTCTTGTGACAGGCCTTGCCTGCGAAATTGGAGGGGCCCGCATTGGGGCTCACGAAGATGCCGCCACCCTCCAGAATGGTGGGCACCGTGGCGATGGCCACGTTGGAGAAGATGACGCCGGTGAACAGCTTCACCTTGTCCGTCTCCATCCACTTCTCGATGATTTGCTTGCCATCTCCGGGCTTTAGCTTGTCATCCTCAACCAGGGCCTGAACGGGGACACCGCCGAGCTTGCCGCCTTCCTCCTCGATGGCGAGCAGCATCGCATCGCGAACGTCCTCGCCAATGTAACCGCCGGGGGTTGTGAG
This sequence comes from Beijerinckiaceae bacterium, assembly GCA_947456505.1. Classification (GTDB taxonomy): domain Bacteria; phylum Pseudomonadota; class Alphaproteobacteria; order Rhizobiales; family Beijerinckiaceae; genus Terripilifer. Next base: position 7,241 of record CANGTC010000150.1, on the reverse strand, counting down.
GGTGGTCAGGATGCCCAGCTTCACGGGGGCCTGCTGGGCATCTGCGCCCGCGGTGAGCGCGAACAGGGCGGCGCTGGCGAGGGCCAGGGTCTTCAAACGCATCATCTTCTCCCACTCGGTGAAACGGGGCGCTGCGGCCCGATTGACTTTCATCATAAACAAGCCTGCGCCAAGCGCAAACGGGGCTTTCGGCGTCAGATGTTCACCCAGCCGGGCGGGGGAACCTTGCCCGGATGCACCTCGCCGCAAGCCTGGCAGGTGCGCGCCGTGGGGTCCGAATAGAACTGCTCATAAAGCGGCGGCAGGTCTTTCACGATGTCGGTCACGGCGACCTCGATGCGATGCACCAATCCCTTGCAGTTCATGCAGAACCATTCGAACCCGTCCTTCATGCCGGGTTGGCGCGGACTCTCGACCACGAGCCCGATGGAGCCGGGTACGGGGCGCTGGGGCGAATGCCGCACATGCGGCGGCAGCAGGAACACGTCGCCCTCGCGGATGCGAATGTCCTCATGCTGGCCGCGATCCACCACCTTCAGGATCATGTCGCCCTTGAACTGGTGGAAGAACTCCTCCACGGGATCGTCGTGGAAATCGACCCGCTGGTTCGGTCCGCCCACCACCTGCACGATGAGCCCGTCGTGGTCGGGAAACAGGATCTTGTTGCCGACGGGGGGCTTCAAAAGATGCTGGTTCTCGGCGATCCAGGCCTGAAAGCTGAATGGCTTGCGCATGGCTCTCTCCCTCAGGGCAGCTTGAGCCCACAAGCCTCGAAGGCGGCGCGGGTCTGGGCCTTCTCGGCCTCGGTGAGGTCGAGCATGGGGCGTCGCACCGGGCCGCCCGCCTGGCCCAGCAGTTCCTGCCAGTATTTGGGATGGGCATGTGGCTTTTCTGGCGGGCGGGTGGAGGATAGGGCCTTGCGCACGGGGTCGAGGCTGTCGCGGATGACCTTCGCCTCCGCCACCTTGCCCGCGAAGGCGAGGTCCGTGTAGTCGCGCATGCGCCGGTCCACCTTGGTCTGCAGCAGATAGGGTGGGCTGGAGCACAGATAGAGCCGCCAATCCAGCTCCACGATATTGTCGAACCATTCCTCCTCGCTGGAGGTCGAGACGATGATCTTGTCGCCCGCCATTTCGGTCAGGCGCACATACATCTCGCGCGGCACGGAATATTTGATCGCCACGATATTTGGCAATTCGGCGATGCGCGCGCACAGCTCGGGGCTCATGAGATAGCCGGAGTCCGGATGGCTCCACAGGGCGATGGCGAGGCCCACTTCCTCGCTGATGGTCTTGTAATACTGGTAGAGCGTTTCGTCCTGCCGATGGGTGAAATGCAGCACGGGCGCATGGACCACGATGGAGGTCGCGCCGATCTTTTCGGCGTGTCTGGCGAGCTCGATCACGGTCTCCATGTTCTGGTCCGAGCAGGACATGATGGACCCGGCCTTCCCATGGGTTTCCTCCAGGGTGATCTCGAAGATGCGCTTGCGCTCCTCCAGCGTCATGGAGAAGAACTCGCCCTGCTTGCCCGCCACGAAGAAGCCCTCGATGCCGAGATCCTCGATCCAGTGGCGGAAGTTGCGGCGCACTGCGGCTTCGTCGATGGCGAGGCTGCCAGGGGTGAAGGGGGTGAGCGCGGCGGCCCAGATGCCGCGCATATTCTCGCGCGCCCATTCCTTGGCTTCGTTGCGGCGGAAGATCATCGCAGGCTCCTCAAATGTCCGGACGTTATGCCTACGCCAACCGGGGAGGCTCGTAAATATAGGGTATCGCGCCCCGGGGAACCCAATGGGGCCGGAGGACTTGTCGCATGGGTCTGTCCGCAGCGCGTCGGGCGAAGCTTCTTCGGGGCCTCGCGACGAGGCGGACGGGGCGTCACCTCAACAGGAGAGCACCATGACGATCAGGAAAAGCCTCGCCGCCGGCGTCGCAGCTTTAGCCTTGCTTGGCGCCGCCGCGCCCGCCTGGGCCGGGCATTATCATCGCTACTACCAACAGAACCAGGTCGGCTACCACACCCACGATGGCCGCCAGCTCTATCAGGGCCCGGACATCGGCGGTTATGTGGACGCCTACAATTGGCCCGACCCCTGGGGCGGCTGCATCAGGATGTGCAATAGCGACAATCTTCCCTGCGATCCCATCTATTTCAAGATCGCCGACGGACGTTGCACGACCAACGCTCGTTGATCCGGTGTTGACGGCGGCGCGGGGCTCTCCGCGCGCCGCCGCTTTTAGTCACGCCAGTTTCAAGGTCTCGGCGAAGCGCGCCTCGACGGTCTCACGAAGGGGCGCCGAATGCAGGCGATAGCTGGCGGCGGCGGGTGCGGGGATATGGTCCGCGATGGCGATCTTGAAGCTGGGCCGCGCCTTGCACCGCTCGAACCAATCGGTGACGCGCGGGAAATGCCAGGTCCACATGCCCGCGCATTCCAGCATTTCCAGCCGATAGAAAAATGAGATCAGGCCGATGTCGGCGAGGGTGAAGCTCTCGCCTGTGAGCCAGGGGCCCTTGGCGAGCGCCTTCTCCATGTCGCGAAACAGCTTGGCGAAGCGCGCCAGGGCCTCATCGACCAAGGGAGATTCCACCCCCTTGTCCATGATCTCCGCCCATTTGGCACGCTTGGCTGGATCAGGCATTTTCTCGTAGCGCTTCTGGCGCTCCTCCGGCGGCTTTTGCATGAGTTCGGCGCGGAACAGGATCGACGCGGTCATCGTGTTGATGGCGTCGTGGATCGTGTCCTCGCGCTTGGTCCACAGGCGGACGCGGGCGCGGCCATAGGGATCTGCGGGACGTAGCGCCGGGCCGGGTATGACGTCGTCGATATATTCGTTGATGACCGTGGATTCGATCAGAACATTCCCCTCATGCACGATGGTGGGCACCACGGCGTTGGGGTTGAGCTTCATATATTCGGGATCGAATTGCTCGCCGGTCTGCAGGTTCACCGGGCGGCTGTCGTAATCCGCGCCCTTTTCGGCGAGGGTGACGCGCACCTTGGCGGCGCAGACGGCGCTGGCGCCGTGATAGAGCGTGAGCATGATGGTTTCCTCTCGGGTTTTTGATTTTTGCGGTCAGTCGGCACCGTAATCGTGGTCGGGATGGTTGGCCTCTCCGAATTTCCAGTAGCCCCGCACATGCAGGCGTGCGCGGTCGACGCCATGCTGGGCGACGAGCAAATCGCGGATACGCCTCATGGAGGCGGCCTCGCAGGCGACCCACCAGTAGGTTTCCGCTGACGGGCTGGGCATGGCGCGCACGGCTTCTTCAAGCAGGGCGCCGGGCAGGGCCGTCTTGTTCGTCCGGTGCAGCCAGAGGGGCTGGCAGGCGACAAGGGGGCTCAGCGCCCGCTCCTCAGTTGTGTCCGCAATCTCGCAGATGACCTGCGCCGCGCAACCCGGGGGCATGGCCTCCAGCACCATGCCCGCGCCCGGCATGGCCGATTCATCGGCGATGATGACGATGCTGCGCAGATCCTCCGGCGGGACATAACCGCCGCCGGGTCCCCCGATCAGCACGCGGTCGCCGATGCGGGCGCGCTCGGCCCAGCTTGAGGCAAGCCCCTCGCCATGGCGCACGAATTCGATTGCGAGCCGGTTATGCGCGGGATCGAAGTTGCGCGGCGTATAGGTGCGCGAGGGCGGGCGGGGTATGTCCGACGCCGGGTCTTTCGATGGCCAGACGACGCCGGGCGGCGGGAAGAACAGCTTGACGTGCCCGCCTGGCTTCGGCGTGGCGAATTGGGCAAGCTCTGGTCCCGAGCAGGAAATGCGGATCACGCCGGGCGTCACATGCTCGATGCCGTCGATGAAGGCTTCCTTAGGCGGGGGCCTTTGCTTGCGCGGGGGCGCGGCGGATTGGGTGTCTGTCAATGCAGGCTCCTCATGGATTTGAGTGGATCATGGTCAGATCACCCAGCTGATGCAACCGCGTTATCCTCGCCGCGTCAGAAAAATCCGAAGGGCCAGAATGCCGGGCATGATGACGCCGATCATCAGCACGCCAAGGGCTGCGGAGCGTGCGGGCTCGCCATTCTGGAACAATTGCCAGACCAGCACCGGCAGCACGAGGTTTTCGCTGCTGTAGAGGATGAAGGGGATCGTGAACTCCCGCAGCGCGATGATGAAGGCCACCAGAAAGGCCGAGCCGAGGGCGGGGGTGAGAAGGGGGATCAGGATGCGCAACTGCGTCGCAAACCAGCGCGCCCCGCTCATCTCAGCGGCCTCCTCGAGTTCACGATGGATCTGCATCAGGCCGGATTTCGCCAGCCGCGTCGTCGTGGCGAGGCGATAGGAGTAGGCGATGACGAGGATCCAGATGGTGCCGTAAACCCCGATTGGGAGCGACAGGTAGAGCACCATGACCGCAAGCCCGGCGATAACAGCGGGAACGCCCAGGGACATGAACGAGAGCATATCGAGCGCCCGCCGACCCGGAAGGCTCGAGCGGGTCACGATCCAGGCGATGAGCCCGCCAAGCCCGGTCACCAACAGGGCGGAGAGGGTCGCCACGACAAGCGTATTGCCCAGCGCCCGCCAGAGCATGGGGTCGGAGAGAAAGTGGCGGTAGGGCGTGAAATTGGCCTCCGCAAGGCTCACCCGGCCAGGCGGCGCATAGCCGAAGAGACTGGTCCAGACCAGCGTCAGCAGCGGTAGCAGAGCGGCGAGGGCCACATAGGCGCAGAGCAGGGCGAGGGCGGGGAGCCTCCATTTGCCCAGAGTCAGGCGCCTCTGGGCGGTCGCCTTGCCCGTAATGGTGACGAAGCGTTCCGCCCTTCTGGTGGCGCGGTTGTAAAGCCCCAGAGACAAGGCCCCCAGCAGCAGGAAGGGCAGGGAGATTGCGCAGGCGGCGCCATAATTGGGCAGGCCGCTGGCGGGGTTCAATTCCGTGTAGATGCGGAAGGCGAAAATATTCACCTTGGCGGGCAGGCCGATGATGAGCGGCAGTTCGAATTGCTCGAAGGTCACCAGCGTCACCAGAATGATCGGCGCCAGCAGGCCCGGCAGCAGCACAGGCAGGGTGATGCGGCGAAAGGCCGTGAGGGTTCCCGCTCCGCACATGGAGGCCGCCTCCTCCAGCGCTGGCGACATGCCCCGCAGAGCGGCGGAGATCTGCAGGAAGACAAAAGGCGCGCTGACGACCGACTGACAGGCGATCAGACCGCCCATGGAGAAGACGTTCAGCGGACCTTCCCCGGTCAGTCCGCCGACTGTGCGGATGAACTGGTTCGCCCATCCGGCGTTGGGGCCAAAAAGCATGATCCAGGCGATGGCGATCACCGGCACGGGCGCCAGCAGGGGCGCGACGATCAGCGCGAACCAGACATTGCGGCCCGGCAGGTCCGTGCGCTCGACAAGCCACGCCAGAGCGAAGGCCAGAATGGTGGTGAGGCACACTGTCCCCGCCACAAAGACGAGCGTGTCTGGCAGGATGCGTGACGCCAGCGCAGGGTCCGAGATCAGTCCGCCCAGATTGTCGAGCGTATAGTGGGCGCCATCCTCAAAGGGTAGGAAGTCCGACGGACCCCGCAGCGCCGCGTAGACCAGCATGGCCAGCGGCACGCCGATGAGCGCGATCGCCAGCGCGGCGCCCAGCGCCGGGATCAGCCTTCCTGTGAGGTCGAGGCCCGCGAGGCGCGCGAGCGCCCCTTCAGGCTGCTTCATTGGGCCTGCCCGGCGATGATCGGCCCCAGTTTTTTGATGGCCTCCTCGCGCTGGGCCATGTTGGTCGGCAGGTCGAAGACCGCCTGGCGCGCGCCGCTATAGAGGCTCTGGGCGAAGGGATCGGTGGAGGTCTTCTCATAATCCACCTGGCCGGTCGCCTCGGCGCGGGCCTTGCGGCTCTCGGGCGTGGTCAGCCAGCCCGCCAGCAGGCGCGCGGCGTTGGGGTGGGGCGCCTTGGCCATGACCGTCACCCCGAACTGCACGAGAATGACAGGCTCGGGCAGGGTGATGGCGAAGGGCTTGCCGTCCTTGATCTGGCGGCGAAAGCCTGTGTCGATCTCGCCATAGGCCAATTGCCGCTCGCCCGACTGTATCAGGCTCTCGCGCGGCGCCTTGGTCAGCATCAGGCCAGTGTTCGCGGTCAGATCCCTGGCGAATTGAACGGTGCGGTCCATGCCCCACGACAGGGACAGGCCGCCTAACAGACGGGGCAGCAGAAAGAGGCTCGCCACCATCTTGCCCTTGTATTTATCCGCCAGCACATCGTCCCACTTCTTCGGCAGATCGTCGGGGCTCGCGCCGTCCTTGGTGAAGGCGATGGCGTAGGCGACCTTGTTGGAGAAGCCCATCTTGCCGGAAAAGCCGGTCTCTTCCGCAGACAGGCCGAAGGGCGTCCAGTCCATGGTTGCGGGCATGTCGCGCTGGATCATGGGCGCCGTGGCAGTGACCGAATTCCACATCACGTCCAGCTCGCTGCGTCCGCCGCGTGCTTCCGTGATGGCCTTGGTCACCACATCGTTGTCGCCGACGAAGCGCACCTCTATGCCAGGGAAGGCCTTGGCGAAGGCCTCAGGCACCCATTCGACCTCGCCGCGCGACGGCCCCCAGATCATCACTGCGCCTTCGGCGCGCGCTTTTTCATAGAGCGCCTGCACGGCGGCCTTGTCCTGCGCGATGGCTGGAAGGGTCAATGCGCTGATCAGGCCCGCGATGGGAAGAAGCATGCGTTTGATGTTCATGGCCGGTATCTCGCGCTTGTTCATTCGGCGGCGACCTTCAGGGCGCCTGTCGGGTTCTTCGAATCCCGCATCTGCTCGCCGTAGGCTTCCAGCCAGCCAACCGTATTGGGTGACAGGAAATCGCCGCCCCGCGCGCCCTGATAGGTCTCGGGACGATCAACGCCGGGGGCCGCGACGCCATGCTGGGCCGAGCGAACCGCCTGCAGGATGCGCCGCCTCGTGCGGGTGATCATCAGGTCGCTGCCCGCCAGGTTTTCGAAGGTGTGATCGACGATCTCGCCCATGCTCTCGGTGAGCGCCTGATCCTGCAAGTGGATGCCCTCGATACCCGAATAGCTTGCGCTTTTCTGCGTGTCGCGGTCGATCATGTAGTCGTTGGAGGCGTTGGCCTTCAGCCGCCAGCGGCCATGCCAATCATTGGTGTTGGGCAGGTAGTCGTTGCCGATGCTGACCCCGGGGATGGGCGTGCCGTCCTTGAGCTTGCGCAGGCCCGGCGTGTTCTTCTTCCAGGAGACATGGAAGAACATCGTATGGGTGTCGTCCATGGGCACCCAGG
>CANGTC010000149.1 GCA_947456505.1 Beijerinckiaceae bacterium | reverse complement strand
GCCCTTGCCCACATCGCCGAAGCCCGCGACCATGGCGACCTTGCCGGCCATCATGACGTCGGTGCCGCGACGGATGCCGTCGACGAGGGATTCCTTGCAGCCGTAGAGGTTATCGAACTTCGACTTGGTGACGGAGTCGTTGACGTTGATCGCGGGCCACAGGAGGGTGCCGTCCTTCTCCATGTTGTAGAGACGGTGCACGCCGGTGGTGGTCTCTTCGGAGACGCCCTTGATGGCTTCGCCATTGCGCGTGTACCAGCCCGGGTTGGTCTTCAGGCGCTTCTTGATGGCGGCGAAGAGCACTTCCTCTTCTTCGTTGCCGGCCTTTTCGAGGAAGGCGACGTCGCCCTTCTCGGCGCGCATGCCCAGATGGATGAGCATGGTGGCGTCGCCGCCGTCGTCGAGGATCATGTTCGGCGTGCCGCCGTCAGCCCATTCGAAGATGCGATGGGTATATTCCCAGTAGTCCACGAGACTCTCGCCCTTGATGGCGAAGACCGGGGTGCCAGCGGCCCCGATGGCGGCGGCGGCGTGGTCCTGGGTCGAATAGATGTTGCAGGAGGCCCAGCGCACGTCGGCGCCCAGAGCCTTCAGCGTCTCGATGAGCACGCCGGTCTGGATGGTCATGTGCAGCGAACCGGCGATCCGGGCGCCCTTGAGGGGCTGGGACGGACCAAATTCGGCGCGGGTCGCCATGAGGCCGGGCATTTCAGTTTCGGCGATGTCCAGCTCCTTGCGGCCCCAGCCAGCAAGATTCATATCGGCGACGGCGTAATCGTGGGCGTTGGCGGTCATGGGAGGTCCATCCTTTGAAAGGTGAGCGTCTATAACAGGGGTCGTCGCCACTCGCAACGTCATATAAGGAATTCTTTATATCAACCGGCTGGTTATTTATGCGAACCTGAAGCCAGCGACCGGGTTCACCCCTGTTGACGGAGACGCGCGTGGAATTTCCTTTTCCTCTGCTGGTTTGCGATGTGGGCGGCACCAATGTGCGGCTGTCGCTGGTCGTGACGCCCGGCGCGCCTCCGCTCACCCTGCCCCCGCAAAAGACCGCCGACCACGCCGGACTGGCGCAGGCGGTGGAGGCGGCGCTGGCGGGATCGGCGCTGCGCCCGCGATCCATGCTGCTTTGCGCGGCGGGACCAAACGAGGGGCGCCGGATCCAGCTCACCAACGCCGCATGGCTGATCGAGGGCCCGCAGGTCGCCGCCGCGCTGGGGCTGGAGCAGGGACTCATGTTCAATGATTTCGAGGCGCAGGCCCTCTCCCTGCCAAGCCTGCGGGAGGAATGGACCCTGCCCATCGGCGCCCCGCGCGCGGGGGATGGCGGCCCGTTGCTGGTCAATGGTCCCGGCACGGGGCTGGGGACGGCGGCTCTCATCAAGGCCGAGGGAAAGTGGCGGGCCATCGCCAGCGAGTCCGGCCATCTGGATTTCGCTCCCGTCACCGACGAGGAGCGCGCCTTCTGGCCCCATGTGGAGCCGGTGCTGGGGCGCATCACCCCGGAGGCGCTGATCTCCGGGCCGGGTCTGCGTCGCCTGCACCGGGCGCGGCTGGCGGCTTTGGGCCTTGGTCGGCCTGAGCTTGATGGAGTGCAGATCGTCGATATGGCCCTCGCCGACCCTGCCGGGGAGGAGGCCGCGACCATTCGCGCCTTCTGGCGTCTTGTGGCGCGTTTTGCTGGGGATATGGCGATCACTTTCCTGTCAACCGGCGGGGTCACCCTGGCCGGAGGCATCCTGCCGCGAATCGCGCCGCTGCTCGATCAGGATGAGTTCCGCGCCTCTTTTGAGCGCAAGGCGCCTTACGAATGGCTGGTGCGCCGCATTCCTGTGCGGGTGCTTGTGGCGCACGACACAGTGCTGGCGGGCATGGCGGACATCGCCGCCCATCCGCTGGCCTACGCCATCGATTATGAAGGGCGGCGCTGGCGGTAGGTCAGGCCGCGTGCGAAGCGGGCGACTGCGTCAGCATCAGATAAAGCGCCGAAGGATCCTTGCTGGCGCGCAGCCTTGCGGTGAAGGCGGGGTCGCGCAGGGAGCGGGCGATGCGCGAGAGCGCCTTCAGATGGTCCGCGCCCGCCGATTCCGGGGCGATCAGCAGGAACATCAGGTCCACGGGGGCGCTGTCCTGCGCTTCGAAGTCGATGGGCCGCTCGAGCCGGGCGAAAACCCCGAAAATCTGCTTCACCTTGGCGATCTTGCCATGGGGGATGGCGATGCCGTTGCCGACCCCCGTGGAGCCCAGCCGCTCGCGTTGCAGCACCACATCATAGATCTCGCGCGCAGGCAGTCCACAGATGGCGCTGGCCCGCTCCGCGAGCTCTTGCAGCGCCTGCTTCTTGGAGCTGGCCCGGAGCGTCGGGATGACGGCTTCCGGCGTGATCAGATCTGACAAAGGCATGCGTGCTTATCCCTGTGACGCTACCCGCTTGGCAAAGAGCGTGCCGATCTGAATCTGCGGCGCGAAGCAAAGCACTGGGGCGTCCTCTGGTTCCTAGGAAGGCGACGGGACATTGGGGTCCAGCCAGCCGATATTGCCGTCGGCCCGGCGGTAGAGAATATTCACTCGCCCGCTGGCCGCGTGCCGGAACACAAGAACCGGGGCGCCTGTGAAGTCAAGCTCCAACACGGCCTCGGAGACTGGCATCTCCTTGAGGCTCCGGCTGCGCTCGGCGATCACGATGGGGTTGAAAACCCCGTCGTCCGGCTCTTCCTGGACCGGCGCTTCGAGGATCACGTCACGCATGATTTCCTCGTCCGCGTGCTGGGTCGGCTCGGTGGGGGGCGTGTTGCTGGAATGGTTCTGCCGGACACGCTGCTTGTGACGGCTCAGGCGTCGCTCCAGCCGGTCGGCAGCCTGGTCAAAGCTGGCGTAGGCCTCCTCTCCGCGCCCCTCCGCATGCAGGCTCACCCCTGACGACAGGTGCAGCGTGCAATCGGCCCGGTAGCCTGAACCCTCGTGATCGATGATCACATGGCCATTGAGGCCGCCGCCAAAGTACCTTTGCGTCGCCGCTTCGATACGTGACGACACGTGTTCCCGCATGGCGGCGCCGATGTTGAAGTTCTTGCCGGATACGCGCAGCATATGGCCATCCCGTCCAGTTGGGTCGCCATTCCCTGCGATCGATTTTCGCCGGTGGCGACATCTTCGACGCTTAAGGGTTAGGTTGACGTTCGGGGGATGTCAACAAACTTTAAATGCGCAAAAAATTGCGCTGCAGCGCACACTCAGCGCTGCTGCATCGCCAGCTTTTCGCGCCGCCGCTCGACCGAGGAGGGGATGCGCAGGCTCTCGCGATATTTGGCCACCGTGCGCCGCGCGATGTCCACATTGGCCTCCTTGAGCCGCAACACGATGGCGTCGTCCGAGAGGACTGATTCCGGCGATTCCTGATCGATAAGTTGCTTGATGCGAAAGCGCACTGCCTCGGCGGAATGGGCCTCGCCGCCAGCCCCTGAGGGGATCGAGGCGGTGAAGAAATATTTCAGTTCAAAAAGCCCACGCGGCGTCGACATGTATTTGTTAGAGGTGACGCGTGAGACGGTCGATTCATGCATGGCGATGGCGTCGGCGATGGTTTTCAGATTGAGCGGGCGCAGATGCTCCACGCCCTTGGCGAAGAAGGCGTCCTGATGACGCACGATTTCGCTGGCCACCTTGAGGATGGTGCGGGCGCGCTGCTCCAGACTTTTGGTCAGCCAGTTGGCGTTTTGCAGGCAGCCCGTGATGAAGCTTTTGTCCGCCGCGCTGGCGGCCCCCGAGACCACGCGGGTCGCGTAGGTGTGATTGACGAGCACGCGGGGCAGGCCCTCGGTGTTAAGCTCCACGAGCCATGAGCCGTCGCTGCCGCGACGCACCGTCACATCGGGAATGACGGGCTGAATGGCGGCGCCGCCGAAAGAGCGACCGGGCTTGGGGTCGAGACGGCGGATTTCGGCCACCATGTCGGCGAGATCTTCTTCATCCACGCCGCAGAGTTTGCGCAGGGTGGGAAACTCGCGTTTGGCCAGCAGCGGTAGATTGGCGACCAGCGCCTGCATGGCCGGATCGAAACGGTCCTGCTCGCGCAACTGGATCGCGAGGCATTCCGCCAGATCACGCGCCGCCACGCCGCTGGGGTCGAAGGTCTGCACCACGCGCAAGACCCTCTCCGTTCGCGCCAGAGAGGTCCCCAGCCGCTCGGCGATGTCTTCGAGAGTGATGCTGAGATAGCCGCTGTCCTCCACCGAATCGATGATGGAATGGCCGATCAGCCGATCCATCGGATCGGTGATGGCCAACGCAAGCTGTTCGGCCAGATGGTCGCGCAGGCTGATGCTGGCGGCCACATAGGATTCGAGGTTGTTTCCTTCCCCATCCTCTCCGCCGCTGGGCGAGCCGGTCCAGGAGGTCGCCGAAAGGCCATCGGAGGAGAAGGAAGCTTCGCCCCCGCCTTCAGAGGGGGGCGCGGAGCGGTCGCCGTCGAAGGTGTTCTCGATTTCAGTGCCAAGACTTGAAGCCAGGGCGCCGGCGTCGGTGGCGAATTCCTCGCTCGCCCAGTCGCCGTCGCGGGTCTCGAAGCTCTCGCCGCCCTCGCTGGTTTCGCCGATCCCGGCGTCGCCGCTGAAGTCCCCCTCGCCATCGCCGCCGAAGTCCCCATCGGTTTCACGGCTCGCGGTATGTTCGAGGTGGTCGGGTTGATCATCCGCGCGCTCCAGCAGCGGATTGCGCTCGAGCTCCTCCTCAACGAAGGTCGAGAGCTCAAGGTTCGACAACTGGAGCAGCTTGATCGCCTGCAGAAGCTGCGGGGTCATGACCAGGGACTGGCCCTGGCGCATCATCAAGCGTGTCGAAATGGCCATTAGACATATACCCAGGCGCCGCCTTCTACGCGGCAGGAGTCGGCTTGCTTCTTGCATATAGCAGTCCGGGTATGAAAACTACACCGGGCTTTCAGCGATTTCTGTTGAAAATTGATGCTATTGAAGCCTTTTTCGTCCGCTCACATGCGGAAACTTTCCCCAAGGTAATAGCGCCGCACGTCTGGGTTCTCGACGATCTCCTCCGGCAGGCCCTCGGTCAGCACCTGACCGGAATGGATGATATAGGCGCGGTCGATGAGGCCCAGGGTCTCGCGCACATTATGGTCGGTGATGAGCACCCCGATGCCACGCTGCTTGAGATGGTGCACCAGATCCTGAATGTCTCCCACGGCGATGGGATCGATGCCCGCGAATGGCTCGTCCAGCAGCATGAAGGAGGGATGCCCGGCAAGGGCGCGGGCGATCTCGCAGCGCCGCCTTTCGCCGCCTGACAGGGCGATGGAGGGGGCCTTGCGCAGGCGCTTGATGTCAAATTCGTCCAGAAGCGATTCCAGTTCCTCGTGGCGACGGTCCCTGTCGGGCTCGCTCACCTCCAGCACCGCCCGGATATTGTCCTCGACGCTCAGGCCGCGAAAAATGGAGGCTTCCTGAGGTAGATAGCCAATGCCGAGGCGCGCCCGGCGATACATGGGCAACTGCGTCACCTCATGGCTGTCGAGCACGATGCCGCCCTTGTCGGGACGCACCAGGCCCGTGATCATGTAGAAAACCGTGGTCTTGCCGGCGCCGTTGGGGCCAAGCAGCCCGACCGCTTCCCCGCGCCGCACGACCAGGCTCACATCCTTGACCACCTGGCGTCCGCCGTAGCTCTTGCCGAGATTGTAAACGCCAAGAGCACCTTCGGTTTCCGCCTCGCGGGCCCCATCGGGGCCGTTCCATGGCGCCTGCTCCTCATCGACTGGGCTGTTGGCGTCTCTCGCGCCGCCGCCCAGGAGCCCTCTGATGCGCGCTCCGAGCCGCATGGGGGCGCCATCCGCCGTGAGGGCGGCCCAGGGGGGGCGGGCGAATTTCAGGCTCAATGGCTTAATCCCGGGCGCGATAAGGTTCTTGGCTAGCGCGACCGCGGCCTGGAGGCAACAGCCTTGATGCGGCGGCTTTCACTGGGCCTTCGGCTGACGCGCCGGGGCCTGCGAGGTGGTTCGGGGCTTTGGCGATGGATCCTCGCCGCCGCCAGGCGTCATCAGGGAGTTGACCCCGCCCTCGATCACCGCCTGGCTGGTGGTCAGATCATAAACCAGCCGGGACTCCGGCTTTCCCTTGATGATGTTGCCGCCCTGGGACAGGGTCACATTGCCCAGGAGGAGGAATTTGTTGTCTTCCCGATTGTAGGTCGCCCTGTCGCCCGTTCCGACCTGGTCCTTGGAGATGATGGTCACGGGGCCTGCGGCCTCCATGCGCTTGATCTGGCTCTCGCTGTTTCCTGTCGACCCGGCGGGCGCGCCCTGAATCACGCTGCTGGCCAGAAAAATGACCAGCGTCGTCGAACGCATGGTGGAATCGCCCTGTTTGGCGACGACCCCACCGGAATAGACAAGCTTTTGTTCCTTGTCGGAATATTCCAGCTTCGCCGCATCGATGCTGACGGGCGCCTTGGAGTCGCCTCCGGGCAGAACCACCGGTGCTGGCGCTTTTTGAGCGATGGCCGGACCTGCGGCCAGGGCCAGCAGACCGCCGGCGACAAGGAAACGGAAGAGGTTCACGGCTTTGTCTCCCCGGCGGGCTCGCCGTCTTTGGATGGGTGGAACTGGCTGCGCACATCGCCTTCGAAAACGATCTGATCGCCGTTGTCGATGACGGTGAGGGCGTTGGCGGTGATCGTGGCGCTCGTCATCACCACGGAGACGGGCTCACGCGAGACGATGTCGCCATTCTTGAAGTCGACGGTCGCATCTTTCATTCGGATATCATAGCTTTGCGCGTTGACCACCCGGATGTCGTCCATCATGTGGATGGAATCCTTGCCGCTGTCATAGACTCCGCGACGGGCCGCGACCCGCACAACCGTCCGGGAGGCCGTCTCGAATTTCGCTTCCAGATCGTTCAGCTCGATGATGTTGGGCTGGCGGATGTCCTGGACCCCCGAGGTGGCCCGCACGTCATAGGGGCGTCCATCTCGCCGGTAGCCATTGAGCTTTGGCCGCTCCATGGTCACCCGCGTGCCATTGAGGGTGGCGCTGGCCAGGGCGAGGTTGCCGGGAACCTTGGAAAAGGGGTCATAGAAGGCGCGCACCAGGAGGCCTGCGGCCGCCAGCGCGCAGCCCACGATGATCAGGGTGCGCAGCCGCCGCACCCGCCTTGAATGGATCGCCGCCGCGCGAAAGGCCTCCGCCCGGTCCCGGCCGGGGACGGACTGGCGCTCTCTGGCGGCAGCTTCAAGGGAATCGGCCATCGCATCCTCAGCGGCCCCTGAGGCCGCGCCCGCCCGTCATGAGCGCCCGTCATGGCCATATCGTGGCCGGAACGGAGCTATTGTCACTCGTGGGAGAATATGTCCTGATCGTTCCAGCCCAGCAAGTCGAGCTTGGCGCGCTGGGGCAGGAAACCGAAACAAGCTTCCGCGATGTCCATGCGACCCTCCCGGGCCAGCATCATGTCCAGCTTGTCCCGCAGCGCGTGCAGGTGCAGCACATCGGAGGCGGCGTAGGCCAGCTGCGCCTCGCTGAGGGTCTCCGCCGCCCAGTCGGAGGATTGCTGCTGCTTGGAGAGATCGATCCCCAGCAGTTCGCGCACCAGATCCTTCAGACCATGCCGATCCGTATAGGTGCGGCAAAGTTTGGAGGCGATCTTGGTGCAATACACCGGCCCGATCTCGACGCCGAAGGCGTTGGAGAGCTGGGCGATGTCAAAACGCCCGAAATGGAAGATCTTGGTCACCTTGGGATCGCCGAGCAGGCGCTCCAGATTGGGCGCGCGTGTCTGCCCCCTCGCGATCTGCACCACATCCGCCGTACCGTCGCCTGGCGAAAGCTGCACCACGCAGAGCCGGTCGCGCTTGAGATTGAGCCCCAACGTCTCGGTGTCGATGGCGACGCTGGTGGCGTAGCGCGCCAGGTCCGGCAGATCGCCCTTGTGTGAACGAATGGTCATACGGCCCCGCAGGTAAGGAACCCGCCCCCTCTAGCGGGCGAGGCGGGTTAGGGCAAGGCCGGGGATCCGCCGTTCAGCGCCAATGGCGGCGTGGTCCGCGCCGATAGGCTCGGGGCGGGGCGTAGTAGCGGGGCCTGTAGGCATAACCGCCCCAGCCGCGCCAGCCCCAGGGGCCGCCCCAGCCCAAGCCGCGCCGCCAGGCGTAGCCGCACCAGTAATAGCCCGGCCCGCGCCAGCCATCGGGATAGAAGCAATAGCGACGCCCGCCATAGACATAATACTGGACGTCCTCGATGGGCGAAGAGACCAGTCCGGTCAGGGGATCCCGGGGCATGGCTTGCGCCGGAGAGTCAAGGGTGGCGAGGCTCGCCAGCGACAAGGCGGCGGCGAGGAGGAAATGCTTCATGACAAGCCTCCGACGAAAAACCAGAGCTGGATGGTTAGTAGCACATTGCGGCGTGAATGGGGGGAATAAGATGCAAAGCGCCGTGAAAACCGCGGTCGCTTTCAATTTTCAGGGATTGCGGGCCCCCCTGCCCCAATGGCGCGAGAATTGAACGCGCAGCAGCCTTGAACTTCATTTTCGCGGAATTATTGGCGCCCAGGAAACGCGTTCGAGTTTCGGTAAAGTCATCACAAGTATCTGATTTATATAGAATTACGGAGTTATATAAGCAACCTTGCGTCACCTCAGTTGTCACTGGTGCGACAGATGAACAGCTAGGTTGAGGCTTTACCCGGAGTCGAAGTCAGCCGGACCGCTTGGTTTTATGTGAATGCGGTGGGAGGGTCCTTGAATAGGGCTCGGTATTTTAAGCACGGGCGCTGTCGTCTTGGACAAGGGCGCTGAGGTTGTTGACAGCGTCAACGCTAAGCAAGAGCGGTACGCTTCCAGGAAGACTGCCAAAGTTGGCAAGAAGAGCAACTAGCGCCCCCTCCGGATCGTCTGCTCCGGTAGCTCGCCGAATTCTTGCTGATAGTGGCGAGACAATTCCGATGCTGAGACGAAACAGAAGTCATATGCGACGAACGCTACTGTTGTTTGTTCATGCGTATCAATAAGTGCGCTGTGTGCGGCGTGTAGTCGTTGCTTCCTCAACCATTCTATAGCACCCATCCCAAACTCTTTCCTGAATGCGTATTGGAGTTTGCGGGCCGATAGTCCACTCATCTGCTCCATCTGCGTCAATGAAATGGATTGTTTAAGGTTTGCTCGGAGATATTCGCATAAAATGTCAATTTCTGAGCTAACCTGCGGACGCCTTCCGCTTCCTAATTCGTCCGACAGAAGTAAATTTGGAAAGATAAGGCCTGCTGATAAACGATAGATACGATCATCAAAAGCGAGCTTCTCTAATAATGGTATATTGTTGTTGGAATAATCAATTTGGCTCAACAGCGTTCGAAAGAGGTTAAGAAATGAGATTTTTGCGACTTCGATAGGTAGTAGACGCGAACCTGTTGTCGTTAGTGGCCTGGAGTTCTCCGCTAGCATCGCAGCGGCGACAGAATAGAGCCTTCGGTGGTTGAGGTGAATAACGGCTTTGCTTCCTACTGAAGCGCTGTGATGCCTCTCAGAATTGGCGAGGAGCGCTGTTGAGCCTCCGATGGCCTCGTAAGTTTTGCCATCTGCTTTCCCCTTGGTATATCCTTCCATTGGGATGACTAAATCGAACATTTCGGGGATTTCGCGTTCGAGGAAAACGCCATTATGAGAAGCAACATTGACTACCAATCCATTCACTCTGATTGCGCTGGCTTTCGATAAAAATTTTTCGCTTCCGTTAAAAACGGCGAAGTCATTCACTTTTGGCACGACTGTCGCCAAGTGATCTCTTAACACTTGGGCATCATCACTGATAGCCACATTGGCGTCATTGAAGGCGAGAGCAGGAATCATTTTGCTCCCCCTCTTTAGTTACCAAAGTCGGCAGAAGATTTCACAGAAACACCGGGAAATTTTCTCCCAAGCGTCTTTGATGGTTGTTCACCGAACTCTAAGTGTCTGTCCGATGAGATGTTGCATTAATTGAATCATTTGTGATTCAAGAAAGGCTGCCTGATTCGAGGGAGCCTGTGATGTGGACGACTGAAAATCGTGGACGTTATGATCGCAGCAGGTTGCGCTATCCGAGCGATTTGACGGATG
>CANGTC010000148.1 GCA_947456505.1 Beijerinckiaceae bacterium | reverse complement strand
CGCGTCAATCTGCATGAATCCCATGTGGCGCGGGCCTGGTACGAGGGCGCGGTCTAACCCGTGACCCCAGCCCTCTTCGCCATCCCCGGCGATCTTTCCACCCTCACGGGTGGCTATGGCTATGACCGGCGCATGCTGGCGGCCCTGCCCGCCTGCGGGGTGGCGGCCAAGCATCTGCCCCTGCCGGGCGGCTTCCCCTTTCCGGACGCCGCCACGGTGGCGGAAAGCCTGCGCCTTCTGGCGCTGGCGCCGCCCGACCATGTGCTGCTGGTGGATGGTCTGGCGCTGGGCGCGCTGCCGCCCGAGGGGCTCGCGGGGCTCGCGGCGCCGCTGGTGGCGCTGGTGCATCATCCCCTGGGCCTCGAGACCGGGCTTGCGCCCGCAACCGCCCGCGCGCTCGTTGAGAACGAACGGGCGGTGCTGGCCCATGTTCGCCATGTCATCGTGACCAGCCAGACCACCCGCGACACCCTCATCGCTGATTTCGATGTTGCTGCGGAGCACATCACCGTGGTCGAGCCCGGCACGGACCCCGCCCCCCGCTTTCAGGGCTCGGGCGGGCAGAGCGTGGCGCTGCTGGCCATCGGCTCCATCACCCCGCGCAAGGGGCATGGGGTCTTGATCGAGGCGCTCGCGGGGCTGGCCCATCTGCCCTGGCGGCTCACCATCATCGGCAGCCCGGACCGCGACGCCGCTTGCGCCGCGCAGCTGCGGGCCGCCATCGCCGCCCATGGCCTGGGCGAGCGCGTGATCCTTGCAGGCGAGGCGCAGGAAGCTGCCCTCGATGCTGCCTATGCGGGCGCCGATGTCTTCGTGTTGCCGTCCCTTTATGAGGGCTATGGCATGGTGCTGGGCGAGGCCATGGCGCGAGGCTTGCCCATCATCGCGACCACAGGCGGCGCCGCGGCCCAAACCGTCCCCGACGCCGCCGCCCTCAAGGTCCCCCCCGGCGATGCGCTGGCCCTGCGCGCTGCGCTGCAAACCGCCATCGCCGACGCCGCCATGCGCGCGCGCCTCTCCGACGCCTCATGGCTGGCCGGGCAGGGCCTGCCGCGCTGGGGCGATGGGGCGGCCTTGATCGCGCGGGTTCTTCATTCCACCGCCGGAGCACAGCCATGACTGGATTTTCCGCCGCATGGCTCGCCCTGCGCGAGCCCGCCGATCACCGCGCCCGCAACGCAGCCGTGCGCGACGCCGCCATCGCCCATCTGGCGGGCAAATCCGCCCCGCGCCTGGTGGATCTGGGCTGCGGCTCCGGCTCCAACCTGCGGGCGCTCGCGCCCCATCTCCCTTCTGGCCAGATCTGGCGGCTGGTGGACGCCGACCCCCTCCTGCTGCAAGCCGCTCGCGAGGCCCTGACCCTTTGGGCGGATCGTACGGAGCCTGCTGAAGGCGGCGCCCTTGCGCTCTGGCGGGAGGGCAAGCGCATCGAAGTTCACTTCGAAGAGGCCGATCTGGCGCGCGATCTCGACGCCGTGCTCGACCGCCCCGCCGATCTCGTCACGGCTGCGGCCTTCTTTGATCTCGTCGCGCCCGCCTGGCTGGGCTTGTTCTGCGAGGGTCTGATCAAGCGCCGCCTGCCCCTTTTCACGGTGTTGACCTATGACGGCGTTGAGCGCTGGACCCCGCCCCATCAGGCGGACGCCGCGATGCTGACCGCTTTCCACGCCCACCAGACCAGCGACAAGGGCTTCGGCGCCGCCGCAGGCCCCGGCGCCTTTGCGCTGATGGCGCAGGCTTTCAAGGACAGAGGCTGGCGGGTCGTGGCCGGCGAGAGCCCCTGGCGCCTTGATGCCGCCACCGAGGCCCCGCTGATCGCCGCGCTGGCCGAGGGCGCCGCTGGCGCTGTGATGGAGACTGGCCTCGTGCCGCCTGTCGATGTGGCCTCATGGCTTGAGGCGCGCCGTATCGCGCGGACCTGCGAGATCGGTCATATGGATATTTTTGCAGCCTCCTAATCCCCGGAAGTCGGCAGCATCCTCTGCAGCACCCCGTCGCGCTTGATGAATGTGTGCATGATCGCCGCGCCGATATGGGAGAGGATCAGCGCCGCCATCAGATAGCCCAGCCAGCCATGGGCTGCGGAGAGCGCGTCGTAGACGGGTTCGCTCTTTGGCATGAGGTGGGGCAGAGTGAAGAGGCCGAAGACCGAGACGTCCACCCGATAGGCCGAGGTCATCAGCCAGCCCAGCAGGGGCATGACGAACAACAGCGCCAGCAGGGAATGATGCACCGCCACCGAGGCGCGACGCTCGAAGGGCTTCAGGGAGTCATGGGGCGCTGGCGTGCCGAACATCTTGCGCGCCATCACGCGCACAAGCGCCAGCACGAAGACCAGAACGCCGAAGGATCGGTGCATGTCGAAGATCTGGTCCTGCAGCGGACCCTCCTCCATATGCGTCATCAGAATGCCGCCGGGAATGATCCCCAGCACGCAGAGCGCGGTGATCCAGTGGATCCATTTGGAAATGGGCGAATAGGCTGGCGGACGAATTTGCTCAGACATGAACTCTGCCTCCCTGTCGCCCCACCATGCTACATCAGGGCGCAGTCGAAAAGAACCTCGCCGCCCTCCAGCAGATGCACCTTCGTGGGCGGGCGCAATGCGAGCGACAGGTCGCCCTGCGGCTTCAGCTCCAGTCCGGTCTTGCCGGCGCCGATGATCACGGGCGCCATCAATAAATGCAGGCGGTTGACGCAGCCTGCGTCGATGAAGGACGAGATGGTCCGCGCGCCGCCCTCGATCAGCAGCTTGCGATAGCCCCGCGCAAACAGCGCCGCCACGATTTCGGCGGGACGCATCAAACCTTCGTGAAGCGGCAGGCGCACCAGCTCCACACCCTCCGGGCAAGCGGCGCCTGCGCTGATGAGCAGGAGGGGCGTCCCGTCTCTAGTCAGCCATTTGCCTTGCGCGTCAAGGCGCCCCGTGGGGTCGATGACCACGCGGGCGGGGCTCGCGCCCGTCACGCGACGCACCGTCAACAGGGGATCGTCCGCCACGATGGTGCCCGCCCCCACAACCACGGCGTCCACGGCCGCACGCAGGCGGTGCAGATGGTCGAGGGCTGCCGAGCCATTGATATAGCGTGACTCTCCGGTCACGGTCGCGATGCGGCCATCGAGGGACTGGCCGAGTTGCGCAACCACGAAGGGTCGGTCGGCTGACGCCTCCGCAATGGGCTGAAAGGGGTCTGGGGATGAGCTTTCCATGCGGCTTTTTACGCTCCAGCTGCTTCCCCGATCATCAGGGCTTCTATGAAATGGGCAGGATCTGAGGTATGCAAGCCATCCAGTGGACGACTGCGCTCGTAACTGAGCAGGTAAAGTAATGTCCAGTCGGGGGTAGCGTGTCCGAAATCAAGAACATTCTAGACTCAGAGGGTGGACTTGGACAGGTCGCTGTCGAGCGCGCTGTTGCTGAAGTGCGCTCAGGTCGTCCTGTCATCATCAAGGCTGGCCGCTCGCATCTCATGATGCTTTGCGTCGAGGCGCTGGATGAGCGCCATGTGGCCACCTTCGAGGCCCTTGGCAAGCGCCGGGCCCGTTTGCTGCTGCCGGCGCCGCGGCTCCGCAGACTTGGCCTTGACCGCATGAAGCCCGGCGCCATCGCTCTGCCCACCATCGATCTCGCACGTATCGCCACGCTCGCGCTGGAGCTGGGCGCGCGCATCGACGCGCCGGTGGCCACTTTGAGCAGGCTCGATCTGGCCGCACTTGAACTTGTCCGCGTCGCTCTCGTGCTGCCTGCGGTCATCGCTTTCCCGGTCTCTGTTCGCGACATCGAGGGCGAGGGTCTGGTGCGGGTCGAGGCCGCCGCCATCGAGGCCTATCGGCGCAACGCCGTGCGCGATCTTCACATCGTGGGCCGGGCTCCCGTGCCGCTGGAGGGGGCTCCTGAGACCGAATTCGTCATTTTCCGGGGCGGCGAGGGCCTTCGCGATCAGGTGGCCGTCATCGTCGGGAAGCCCGATTTCGCCGCGCCTGTGACGGTGCGGCTCCATTCCGCCTGCCTCACGGGGGATCTTTTCGGCAGCCTGAAATGCGATTGTGGAGACCAGTTGCGCCACACCGCCCGGTTCATGGCCGAGAATGGCGGCGGGGTGCTGCTCTATCTGGACCAGGAAGGCCGGGGCAATGGCCTGTCCAACAAGATGCGGGCCTACAAGCTTCAGGCCCAGGGCTTCGACACCTATGACGCGGACGAGGTGCTGGGCTTCGATCATGACCAGCGGGGCTTTGATTTCGCTGCCGAAATGCTCAAACAGATCGGCGTCAGCCAGGTGCATGTGATGACCAACAATCCGCTCAAGATCGCCGCCCTGGAAACTGCCGGGCTGGAGGTCGTCTCCGACCGGCGCATTCTTGGCCGCACCACTGACCAGAATGTGCGCTATCTCGCCTCCAAGCGTGACAAGGCCGGTCACTTCATCGACATGGATAGCGCTCCGGCGCAGACGGGCGGCAAGGAATAGGTTATAGGACCTGCCGTAACGTCACGGATCAGGTCGATCGGATCAGGTGCATGTCTTCGAAAAATGAGCTGTCCAGACATTCTGGTCGGCTCTATGTCTTCGCTGGCCTCGCTTTTGTCGCAGGGGCTCTTGTTCTTGCCTGGCCATGGCTGGCGGGCGCGGTGACGATTCCCTGGGACGCCAAGGGGCAGGCCTATCCGCAGATCGTTTTCATGGCCCGCGCCTTCGCCGCTGGCGACAGTCCCTTCTGGACTCCCAATGTTTTCGCGGGTTTCCCGCAAATCGCCGACCCGCAATCCCAGATCTTTTCGCCACCCTTCTTTCTGCTGGCCTTGTTCAATCCCGCCCCCTCGTTCCGCGCTGTGGATGGGGTCGTGTTCGGGATGCTCATTCTGGCCGGACTGGCCCTGATCGCGTTTTTCAGGGATCGGCGCTGGCATCCGGCGGGCGCGCTGGTGGCGGCTTTCGCCTTTTCCTTTGGCGGCTCGGCCGCCTGGCGGTTGCAGCATATCGGCGAGGTGATCTCGCTTTGCTGGTTTGCGATGACGGTGCTGGCGCTCTCCCGTGCGCTCACCCGATCTTCCCTGATCTATGGCTTTGCGGCGGGCGTGCTGGCGGGCTTCATGGCGCTGGGGCGCGACCAGATCGCGCTTTTGTGCATCTTCATTCTGATCGCCTTCGTCATCTGGCACGTGTGGGATGGACGGGGGCTGCGGCGTCGGCTCCTGCACGCCTTGCCGCCCCTGTCCATGGGCTTCATAGGCGGCGTGCTGACGGTGGCCATTCCCATCGCCTTCACCATCTATCTGGCGGACGACTCCAATCGTCCGGGCATGGATTTCGAGGAAGCGGCGCGCGGCTCCTTGCCGCCGCTGGCGCTGCTGTCGGCCGTGGTCTCCAACCTCTTCGGGGTGGACGGCCCCATGAAGGATTTCTGGGGTCCGCCCTCCTCCTTCATCTGGGGTGAGACGGATCTGGCCCTGGCACGTAATATGGGGGCGATCTATTTCGGCGCCATTCCGCTGGCGGCGCTGGCCTGTGCGGCGGGGGTTCTGCGTGATCGGGCGGTGCGGGTCTTCCTCGCCATGATGATCTTCATGCTGCTCTATACGGTCGGCAGCTATACGCCGTTTTTCGAACTCGCCTTCTGGATCCCGGGCGTGGAGCTCTATCGTCGGCCCGCTGACGCCACCTTCCCGCTTTGCGCGCTTCTGGCGATTCTGGCTGGCTACGGCGTCCATGGGATCATGGCCCGCGCCGAGCGTGTCCACCTGAAGGTGGGCGCGGGCGTTCTGGCGCTGCTGTTCGGCCTTTGCCTCTTCATCGCCTTTGACAAGGGCCGCCTCGCCCAGGCTTCTGGCGCGCTGATGATCGGGGCGGTTTCGCTGACGGGGGCGGTCGTCGCCCTCTATATGGCGCCGCTCTTCATGCGTCGCGCCCCCTATCTGGTGCTTGCGGCGCTGGCCGCGCTCATGACGCTCGATCTGGCGGTCAGCAACAAGCCCAATGAATCGACCGGCCTTCCCCCCGCGACCTATGACGAGCTGCATCCCGATTCCACCAACGAGACCCTGGCCCTGATCCATCAGCGCCTCGCCGCCCATGCCGCACCGGACCGGCGGGACCGGGTGGAGCTTGCGGCTGTGGATTACGAATGGCCCAACCTGGGCCTTGTTCATGGCTTTGATCATGATCTTGGCTTCAATCCCATCCGCCTGAAGCTTTTCACCGACGCGACCAACGCCCAGGATCAGGTCTCCGTCCCCGAGCAGCGCACCTTCTCGCCGCTCTACGCCCATTTCCGCTCGCCCCTGGCTGATCTTCTGGGCGTGCGGCTCATCGTGTCGCGCTATCCGCTCGAGCGGATGGACAAGGGTTTTGACCCCAAAGATTTCACCTTCATCGGCCAGACCAAGGATGGTTTTGTCTGGGAGAATCCGCGCGCCCTGCCGCGGGTGATGGCGCCAGGCGAGGCGCAGATCGTGGATATCGACAAGATGCTGACTGA
Organism: Beijerinckiaceae bacterium; assembly: GCA_947456505.1. Classification (GTDB taxonomy): domain Bacteria; phylum Pseudomonadota; class Alphaproteobacteria; order Rhizobiales; family Beijerinckiaceae; genus Terripilifer. The sequence goes on along the minus strand of CANGTC010000148.1, from coordinate 3,657 downwards.
GGGAAACTGGCCTGAGGTGGATTTCACCAAAACCGTTCTGCTGGACGGCGACGAGGCGGGCGCTCCGCTTCAAGGACCGTCCGGCGAGGCCAGGATCCTGTCCTATCGCAACACGGAGGTGATCGCGGAGGCGACCTCCACCGAAGGCTGCTATCTCGTCCTCAATGATGTCTGGCACTCATGGTGGGCCGCCGAAGTCGATGGCGCGCCCGCGCCGATCCTGCAGGCGAATGTCATGTTCCGCGCCGTCCGGCTGGGGCCTGGGACCCACCGGGTGCGCTTCTCTTTCGACCCCTTTGCGGGCCTCTGGGCGCAACTGTGGAAACGGTGATCGAGGTTTGTGACAAAGGGGGCGTCCGCATGGGGCTTGCCACCCGCGCGACCCCTCTTCATAAGGGCAGCGCGGGCCAACCCGGTCCGATGGATGCGTAATGGCACGGCCGGAATCAAAGAACACAGAGGAGTCTGCTGCGCTCGCGCCGGTGCTGAGCACGGTCGTTCCTGAATTGGTGGATCCGCCGGATGAAAAGGCGGTCGCCAGACGCCGGCGCTGGCGCATCGTTGGCGCTACCCTCAGCCTCGCACTTATCGCCCTCTCCGCCATCGTTCTGTTCAATACCCTGCGCAGCGTCAGCTGGCGCGATCTGCGCGCGGCCTTCGAGGCGACCGGCTGGGACCAGATCTCGCTCGCCTGCGCCTTCGCCTCTCTCTCCTATATCGCGCTGACGGGCTATGACGGGCTGGCCCTGCGCCAACTGGCCCTGCGCGTGCCCTATCGCACCACGGCGCTGGGATCCTTCACCAGCTACGCCATTTCGTTCACGCTGGGCTTTCCGATCATCACCGGCGGCACCGTGCGGTATTGGATCTATTCCCAGAAAGGGATCTCCGCCGCCAAGGTGGCGAGCCTGACCGTGATCGCGGGCGTCACCTTCTGGCTGGGCATGACCATCGTGGTGGGCGCCGCGCTGGTCTTTGACCCCGTGGGCATCGCCGAAATCAACAAGCTGAAGGTCGGCGTGAATGTGGCGATGGGGCTGGGCATTCTGGCGGCCATCCTCGCCTATTTCATTTGGGTGTCCCTCGCCCATCGGCGCACCCGCATTCAGGGTCTGACCCTGGAGTTGCCGGGCTTCTGGCTAACCCTTGGCCAGATGTTGCTGGGCGTCTTCGAGCTTTGCGCCGCCGCCGCCTGTCTCTATGCGCTGCTGCCGCGCGGCCATGGCATGGATCCCGTGACCTTCGCCGCGACCTATGTTTTCGGCTGCCTTGTCGGCATCGCCTCCAATGCGCCTGGAGGCATCGGCGCCTTTGAAATGACCATGCTCAATGCGGTTCACGCGCCCACGCAAGAAGGTCTGCTGGCCTCGCTGCTGCTGTTCCGCATGATCTATTATATTGGTCCCTTCATTCTGGCGCTGGCCTTGCTGGGCGCCAATGAGGGCATGCGGCGCTGGACCTCCCTGCGCGAAGCCATGGCGCGCAGAAGCGAAGAGGATGGGCGCCGGGAACGAGGCGATCTCGATTAAAGAATTGTGACAAAAGCAGCTGCATTTTCGCTGCCTGTCGCAATTCTGTCATGAGAATCGATCTTCAATCCAAAGCGATTCCCATAAGCCTCGCCAGGAGACATGGTGGATACAACCTTCGATCACGCCGCCCTTTGCGCCGCCCTGCTCGACGCGTTGCGTGACCCCGCGCTGCTTGTCGGCCCGGATACGCGTCTTCGTGCGCTGAATGCGCCCATGCGTTTGCTGCTCCCCGCCGCCCGCGCGGGCGATCTGTTGGCGCTCACCCTGCGCTCCCCCGATGTGCTGGACGCAGCGACGCGGGTGCTGGCGGGCGCTCCGGCTGAGGGCGTCAACTGGCGCGAACGGGTGCCGGTGGAGCGGGTCTTCGATGTGCATCTCGCGCCTCTCACGCTCGATGAGGGCACGCTGTGCGTGATGACCCTTCGCGAGACGACCGAGGCTCTGCGGGTGGAGCGCATGCGCTCTGACTTCATCGCCAATGTGAGCCACGAATTGCGCACGCCTCTGGCTTCGGTGATGGGCTTCATCGAAACTCTGCAGGGACCTGCGCGTGAAGATCCCCATGCGCGCGAGCGATTTCTCGCGATCATGCGGGATCAGGCCCGGCGCATGTCACGGCTGATTGATGATTTGCTCTCGCTGTCGCGCATCGAGCAGCAAGCGCATTTGCGGCCCAATGCGCCGGTGGATCTGGTGGGCGTGGTGCGCCATGTGGCCGACGGGCTTGACCTCATCGCCAGAGAGAATCGCGTTACCCTCAAGCTGGAGACGTCGGAGGCGCTGGTCATTCCGGGTGATCGCGATGAGCTGATCCGGCTGGTGGAGAATCTCGTTGGCAACGCCATCACCTATGGTTCGCTGCCAAAGCAGGATACGCAGGTGGAGATCACGCTTTTGCAGCAGGGCGATCAGGCGCGCCTGAGCGTGCGTGATCATGGTCAGGGAATCGCGCGCGAGGATCTGCCGCGCCTGACAGAGCGATTCTATCGCGCAGATGTGGGCGCCAGCCGCGCCAAGGGTGGAACGGGACTTGGCCTTGCGCTGGTCAAGCATATCGTCGCTCGCCATCGCGGGCGACTCTTCATCACCAGCCAGCCGGGCGAGGGCGCCTGCTTTGAGGCGCTTCTGCCGAAGTCCTGAAAATTCATATTTTTCAATGAACTGGATCGTCATTTAACCGTCATCTGACTGTCGTAAAAGCGGAATGTCGGAAGCTTAAAGACAAACCGAGGCAGATCTGGATCCGCCGGACTGCTCAAACCAGAGAGACGCACATGACCTTCCAACCCCTGATGCGCGCTGCGGCCATCGCGATCGTCGCCTTCACCGGCGCTGCCGCCCAGGCCGCTGACATCACCGGCGCTGGCGCCACCTTCCCCTTTCCGATCTATTCGAAGTGGGCGGACGCCTACAAGACGGCGACCGGCAATGGCCTCAATTACCAGTCCATCGGTTCGGGCGCCGGCATCAAGCAGATTCAGGCCAAGACCGTGACTTTCGGCGCCACCGACATGCCCCTCAAGGCTGACGCGCTGAAGAAGGACGGCCTCGTGCAGTGGCCCATGGTCATGGGCGGCATCGTGCCGGTCGTGAACCTCGATGGCGTGAAGCCCGGCGAACTCGTGCTCGACGGCGCCGCCCTCGCCGACATCTACCTCGGCAAGATCAAGAAGTGGGATGATCCGGCGATCCAGAAGCTGAACGCTTCGCTGAAGCTGCCCTCCAGCGCCATCACGGTCGTGCGTCGTTCGGACGGTTCGGGCACCACCTTCAATTTCACCGACTATCTCTCCAAGGCCAGCAAGGAATGGGCTGACAAGGTTGGGGCGGATAGCGCCGTGGAATGGCCGGTTGGCGTCGGCGCCAAGGGCAATGATGGCGTGGCCGGCAATGTGGGCCAGACCAGGAACTCCATCGGCTATGTGGAATATGCCTACGCCAAGCAGAACAAGTTGACCTTCGCGGGCATGATCAACAAGGCCGGCAAGCCCGTGCAGCCGACCGTCCCCGCCTTCCAGGCGGCTGCGGCCAATGCTGACTGGGCCAATGCGCCCGGTTACTACCAGATCCTGACCAACCAGCCGGGCGACGCCTCCTGGCCGATCACCGCCGCCACCTTCATCCT
>CANGTC010000147.1 GCA_947456505.1 Beijerinckiaceae bacterium | reverse complement strand
GGAGCTCATCGACATGGAGTTCGTGCAGTTCTTCCCCATCGGCCATCTGGCGCCGCGCCTTGTGGGCATGGACCCCATCATGTGGGACCCCTTCCGCTACAAGCTCGGCGGCAAGCTGCTGAATGGCGAGCTGCAGGAATTCGAAGAGGATTACGCGACCCGCGACGCGCGCAGCGATGGCAAATATGTGCTGACGCGCGACCGCGCCACCTACGCCATCTCCAAGGAAGTGGAGTCCGGTCGCGGCTCGCCTGCGGGCGGCGCCTATCTCAGCTTCCAGCATGTCCCGGATGCTGAACTACGCCGCGCCTTCGGCCCCGTCATCGACAGGCTCGCGGCGAATGGCATCGATCTGACCAAGCAGCTCGTGGAAGTCGCGCCCATCGCCCATTACCACATGGGCGGCATTCGCGTGGATGAAACCATGCAGAGCACCATCCCCGGCCTCTACGCCTGCGGCGAGGCCATCGGCGGCGCCAATGGCGCAAATCGCCTTTCGGGCAACGCCATCACCGAAGCCTTCGTCTTTGGCGCGCGCGCGGGCCAGAGCGCAGCGAAGAACGCGGCGTCAGCTTCTTCTCATTGGTCGGATGCGGCGGCGGCGCCGATTGTGGATCTGCTGCGCAGCGCCGACAAGCGCGACACGCCCAATCTGGCGGTCGCAGTCACCGACCTGCAAGCGCTGATGGCCGACAAGGTCGGGCCTTTCCGTACAGAAGAAAAACTCGGGGAAGCCATTGTGGAGATCGACCGCATGGCGAGCGAACTTGGCGCCGCGCCGCCCTCGTCGGGCATGAGCTTTGATCCGCTGCTGATCGACTGGCTGGACCTGCGCAACATGTTGCAAGTCGCCAAAGCCGTCGCCGTGCCTGCGCTGGCGCGCAAGGAGAGCCGCGGCGCCCATCAGCGCGACGATCATCCCGGCCTCGAGGAGGCCTGGACCCTCAACCAGATCATCACCCTCAAAGGCGACAAGATTGCGCTGGAACGCGCATCCATTTCGAAAAAGGCCAGCGCATGAAGGCGACCCTGAAGATCAAGCGCGGCACGCCCGACACGGCGGCGCATGAAGACAGCTTCGACGTAGATTTTGAAGCGGGCCAGTCGATCCTCGACGGTTTGCGCGCGGTGCGGCACAACGCCGACCCCACCCTCGCCTTCCGCTTCGCCTGCATCAACGCCAACGCCTGCAAGGAATGCATGATGCTGATCGACGGCAAGGTCGATTACGCCTGCACGGTGAAGCTGAAGGAAGGCGTCACAACCCTTGCGCCGCTGCCGAAAAAGGCGCTGGTGCGCGACCTCGTGACGGAAATCGCACCGCCGGATGAGCGGTTGCACGGGCGGGGATGACGTGAAGCTGCGGCGCTAGCGCAAGATCTCCAGCGCCGCATCGACCATGCCCTGATAACCCGTGCACCGGCACAGATTGCCCGAAAGCGCGGCGCGGATTTCGTCTTCCGAAACCACGCGCCCCGCAGACTCCCGCTGCAATTCGAGCAGGGTCATCACCACGCCCGGCGTGCAATAGCCGCATTGCAGCCCATGGTGGCGCGAGAGCGCGGCCTGAACGGGGTGCAGCGTTCCATCTGACGCGGCTACGCTCTCAATGGTCTCGACGCTGCAGCCATCGGCCTGCACCGCGAGCATGAGGCAGGCGCGCGCGGTTGCGCCGTTCACCAGCACGGTGCAGGCGCCGCAGACGCCATGTTCACAGCCAATATGCGTGCCCGTGAGGGTCAGATCCTTGCGCAGGAAATCCGCCAGATGCATGCGCGAATCCACTGTCGCCTCAACAAACTTGCCGTTGACGCTGAGCTTGATGGGGCGTGGATCAAACATGGGCGACGCCTCCAGCGCGCTTGCAAGCGATGACGAGCGCGCGGCGCACAAGCACGCCGCAAAGGTCCTGCCGATAATCGGCGGGATAAAGCTCATCCCCATCACAGGGAGTCCTGGCGGCGAGAGCCGCGGCGCCCGCAAAGACGGCCTCATCAGCGCGCGCGCCTATCAATGACGTTTCCACCTGCGAAAGCCGCATCGGCGCATGGGACACGCCGCCAATGGCGATGCTGGCCTGCGTGATGACGCCATCAGCGCCCAGCGAGACAGACGCCGCCACCGAGACTATGGCGAAATCAGCGGGGCGACGGTTGAATTCGAGGAAGGCCGCGCCGCTGGTGCTTTGCGCACGCGGAAAGGTGACATGGGCCAGCACCTCGCCGGGCTTGAGCGAGGGCGTCAAATAGTCCATCGGGAAATCGGCGAAGGCGATGTCGCGCGCGCCCTCAGGACCCACCACATGCATCACCGCATCCAGCGCGGCGGCGGCGACTGGCAATTCGGCGCCGGGATCGAGATGACACAGACTGCCTCCCAGCGTGCCGCGATTGCGCGTTTGCTGATGGCCAACATGAGTAACTGCTTCTGATAAAAGCGGGCACAGGCGAGCGACGAGATCTGACTTTTCCAGAGTGCGCTGCGTCACCATGGCGCCGATGCGCAGGCCTTGCGGCCTCTCTTCGACGCCACGCAAATCCGCGATGCGGCCAAGATCAATCAGGTGATCGGGACCAGCCATACGCAGGTTCATCATGGGCATCAGCGACTGTCCGCCCGCAAGCACGCGGGCGTTCTCAAGGCTCCCCATAAGGGCCACGGCGGAAGCCAGATCATCTGGCGCATGGTAGCGAAAGGGCGGCGCCTTCATGCGACTATCTCCGAGCTCTGCGCAGCGCGGATCAGTCTGCGCAATTGCGGCGGCGTCAGCGGCAACTGGCTCACACGGACATCAAGCGGGCGCAGCGCATCTTCAATCGCCGAAATGATGGTGGCCGGGGCGCCGATGGTGCCGCTCTCCGCTGCGCCCTTGACGCCCAGGGGGTTGAGCGGCGTGGGCGATTCCAGATGATGGATTTCTAGACGCGGCACGACGTCAGAGGTCGGCAGCAGATAATCGGCGAGGGTGACGGTCAACGGCTGGCCATCGCGATCATAACGCATCCATTCAAACAGCGTCATGCCAATGCCGTGGATCACGCCGCCAAGAATCTGACCCTCCACCATCATGGGATTGATCATGCGGCCGCAGTCATGCACCACCACATAACGCAGAATTTTCACGCCGCCGGTGTCCGGATCAACCTCGACTTCGGCGAGATGGCAGCCATTGGTGTAACTCAGCCCCGAGGTCATGAAATCGGAGGCGGCGGAGAGGCCCGGCGGCAGATTGCCCGGCAGCGCGAAGCCCGGTGTGCCCGCCAGCGCGCGCGCGATTTGCGTGAGGCTCTTGCCATGGCCCGGCACGCCCTTCACCTCGACCATGCCATCACGAATGACGAGATCATCGACGGCGGCTTCGAGCAATTCGGCGGCTGCGATCTTCGCCTTGTTCGCCAGCAGGGTCGCCGCCGCAAAGGCCGCGTTGCCAGCCGTCACAGCCTGCCTGCTCGCATAGGCCCCAAGGCCTGCGGGGGTCGCGGAGGTGTCGCCGACAACCACATGTATCCGCTCTGGCGCAACGCCCAGCACCTGCGCCACCACCTGCGCAAGCATGGTCTTCACGCCCTGTCCCTGCGCTGTTGCGCCGCTTGAGACGATGACCTGGCCGGAGGGGCCGACGCTGATGCTCACGCTCTCGAATGGTCCGCGCCCCGTCGCCTCCACATAATTGGCGAGGCCGAGGCCGATGAAGCGGCCCTGCTTGCGCGCCTCCCTCTGGCGCTGCGGAAAATCCTCCCAGCCAGCGGCCTTCAGCGCCATGGCCTGACACTTCGGATAATCACCGCTGTCATAGACCATCAAGCTGCCATCGCGTTGCTTGACGGGAATGGTGTAGGGCATCTGCGCGGGGGCGATCATGTTGCGGCGGCGGATTTCATCGCGCGCCACGCCCAGTTGCAGCGCCATGCGGTCCAGCAGGCGCTCCATCACGAAGGTGCCCTGCGGACGACCCGCGCCGCGCGTGGGGGCCGCGGGCGTCTTGTTGGTCATGCACAGATCGATGAGCATCCGATAGGCGGGCAGAATATAGGGCCCGATGAGATTGGTCGCGGCGTTGAAGGGCAGCGCAATACCATAGGGCGTTGCGGCGCCATGATCATAAACGAGCGTTCCACGAATGCCGCGCAGGCGCCCATCCGCCTCGAAGGCGCCTTCCACGGTCCAGATCTGTTCGCGCTCGCCAATGCTGGCGGTGAAGCTCTCGAAACGATCCTCCACCCATTTGATCGGGCGTTTCAGCAACAGCGCCGCAGCGGGCACCGCGAGTTCTTCCGGATGGAACACAGCCTTGGTGCCAAAGCCGCCGCCAACTTCCGGCGTCACCACGCGCACCTGATGTTCGGCGAGGCCCAGGGCCGCCACCAGAATCGCCTTGGCGCGATGCGGCATCTGGGTGGAGTTCCACAGGGTCAGTTGGTCCGTGATCTCGTCATGGCGCGCCACGACGCCGCGCGGCTCCATGGGCTGACCGCCGCCCTTGTTGAGGCGAAATTGCTCGCGCACCACATTGGCGGCGCCATCAAAGGCGCCGTCCACATCGCCATAGTCAACCTTGGTGCGGGCCACGAGATTGTCAGGGCAGGAGAGCCGGGCTTTCGGAGCGCCGGGCTGCAACCCCTCCACGGGATCGACCACCACCGGCAGCGCTTCAATATCAAGCTCGACGAGCGCGGCCGCATCTTCCGCGACTCGCCGCGAGGTCGCCACGACCATGGCGACAGGTTCGCCCACATAGCAGACTTCGTCGATAGCGAGGCATGGCGGGTCAACATCGAAACGCAAACCGCCGGCGGGGAGCGCCTGGGGAATGTAGTCTTGCATGAGCACGCGCCGCAGATCAGCGAACACATAGACCGCATGAACGCCCGGAAGAGCGCGCGCGGCCTCGCAATTGATGCTGCGGATCAGGCCATGGGCCAGGGGACTGCGCACGAAGGTGGCTTCGGCGAGATCGGGCATGGCGATATCGTCTAGAAACCGCGCGCCGCCGCGCAGCAGCACATGGTCCTCCACCCGCGCCGCGTTGCGCCCGATCCAGCCGCCGGTCTCCTGTCCCTCGCTCATGCTCAATCTTTCAACAAGGAGGCGTCGAAGGCTTCCTTCAGGGTCACGGCTTTAACCGTGTCATCGGTCGCCAGCACGATCTTGTTCAGATTGTCGATGGACTCTGCGCTGACGACGCCGCCCTTGGGCGTGCGCTCGACGGAGCTTTTGGCCACCTGCGCCACCAGCTCGGGCGTAAAATTCGGGAACATCTTGGCGAGCTGTCGCTTCGCCAGTTCCGGGTCCTTGCCCAGCGCGTCGATCGCTTTTGCGACAGCGCGCACGAAGCCTTTGGCGGCCTGCGGCTTGTCCTTGACGAAGCTTTCCAGCGAGAGCGCCGCGAAGGAGGGATAGGGAAGCTGGCGGTAATCGAGCACCACCTTATAGGCGCCCTGCTTCTGGAACATGTTCGCCATGTCCGTCAGGATCACCATGCCGGCGACGACCTGGCCTGTGTCGATGGCGGTTTGCATGCTCGCGCCGCCGCCTGCGCCCGTGATTTCAAAATCACGATCCGGATTGAGGCCGATCTCCTTCATGGAGGCGCGGATCGTGTTATCGGTCAGACTGCCCGGCGAGGTGATGCCGACGCGCTTGCCCTTCATGCCCGCGAGATCCTTGAAAGGCGCATCCGCCTTTGCGATCAGCGCATAGGAGTGGAAGGTGTCAAGACCGATCAGGATCTGCGCGGGTTGCTTGCGCGCGCGCAGGCGGATGACGTGATCGGCCGCGCAAAAGCAGATGTCGATGCTGCCGCCCGCAAGCGCCTGCACCGCCGGACCGCCGCCCTTGAAATCGACGAGGTCGAGGGTGATGCCCTCCTTCTCGAAATAGCCGAGATCGCGCGCCGCATAGACAGGCAACAGAGCCTCGTTATAGGCGGCGACGCCGCCGGTCACTTTGGTCTGCGCCTGCGCAGGCAGAGCCGCCAGCGCAAGGGCGCCCAGGGCGGCGAGCGTGGAGAAGATGGTCATCCGGGTCTTTCTCATGGAACGGATCCTTTGGTCAGTTGGGCGCAGGGTGGAATAACCAGCCGCCCAATGCAAGCGCCTCATTTCACCTTCAGGGGAAGGCCAGCGACGGTGAGGACCACATGGGCGGCCTCGCGCGCCAGCGCCTGGTTGAGCGTCCCCAATTCGTCGCGAAAACGCCGGGCCAGCGGGTTTTCTGGGACGATGCCGAAACCCACCTCGCTGCTGACCAGCACAAGCGGGGAGGCGACGGCGCGGCAGGCGGCCAGCAGATCCTCGCGCGCAGCGGCGACATCGGCGTCCGACAGCATCACATTCGTGAGCCAGAGCGTCAGGCAGTCCACAAGAATGGCCTGCCCCGTGTCCGCCGAGCGGATGGCGTCCGGCAGGGCGATGGGCGCATCCACCGTCATCCAGCCCTGCGGGCGGCGGGCGCGGTGCTGGCTGATGCGCTCGCGCATTTCATCATCGAAGGCCTGCGCCGTCGCGATATAGGTCCAGGGCTTGGGATGCGCCTCGATCAATTGCTCGGCGTGGCGGCTCTTGCCCGAACGCGCGCCGCCCAGCACCAGGGTGAAGCTCATGGCAGCGCCATGCGTTTCGAGCGATAAAACAGCCAGGCGCCCAGCCAGACCGCCGCAAAGAGCGCGACGATGACAAAGCCCAGATCGCCATAATAGGCGTTGAGCGCGGCGACGCCGCTCCAGAATCCGTCATTGAGCTCCAGCTTGGCGCCAAACAGGGCCAGCGTCTCCAGCAAGCCGATGAACAACGCGACGACGACTGAGAGCGTGGTGATGGCGAGATTGTAAATCAGTTTGCGGCGCGGCTGCACATAGGCCCATTGATAGGCCCCGAGCATCAGGACGCCATCGGTGGTGTCGATCAGCGCCATGCCCGCCGTGAAGAGCAGAGGAAAGATCATGATGGAGGCGAGCGAGAAGCCGCGCGCGGATTCGGTGGCGGCGATGCTGAACAGGCTGATCTCGGTGGCCGTGTCGAAGCCAAGGCCGAAGAGAAAGCCCAGCGGCGCCATATGCCAGCCCTTCGAGATCAACCTGAAGATCGGTTGCATCAACCGCGCCAGAAAGCCACGGCCCTGCAGCATCTTTTCAAGCTGATCCTCCTCGTAGCGCCCGGTGCGCTGCAAGGCGCGCCAGGTCTTCCAGACGTTGACCAGCACGATCATGTTGAAGACCGCGATGGTGAAGAGAAACATGGCTGAACCTATGGTGCTGATGACGCCGCCGATCTCGCGCCAGTTCTCGAATCTTTCATCCGTGAGCGATGTGGCGGTGAAGGCGATGGCGGCGACCGCAACGCAGATCAGCGCGGAATGGCCAAGCGCAAACCAAAGTCCGACGGATACGGGCTCGCGGCCTTCCTGCATCAATTTGCGCGTCACATTGTCGATGGCCGCGATATGGTCGGGATCCACCGCATGGCGCAGGCCAAGCACATAGGCCAGCGCACAGGTGCCCAGCAAAAGCGGATGATCATGAAAGGCGGCGAGCGCCCAGATCCACAGGCCCACATTGGCGGCGATGAGCGGGACATACATGAGCATGATGCGCTGTTTCAATGATGAAGAGGCGCCTGTCGTCCATATGCCTTGAGTCTGTTTTTTATTTATCATTCCCCCCCCCCCTCGCTTGGCGCCTGCGCCACCACATGAAAGAAAGACCCGCTCACCCGCCCGCGCCGACTGCCCGAGGGCATGGGCGTCGAGCCATAGGCGTCGCGCGCCATGGCGAGCGGTTCATCCTGGCCCTGCTCGATGATCGTCGCATAGTGAAACTCGTGGCCGCGCAATCGCGCGCCCTTAACGCCGAGGCGACAATCGTGCAGGAGCGTCACATCGCGATAGCCGAGATTCATTTTGCGTTTTGCGAAACTGGTTTTCACATCCAGCAAGCCCGCCATGGGCCATTCTTGCCCGCTGGCGTCGGTCAGGCTGGCGCCCAGCGTCATGTAGCCGCCGCACTCCCCATGCACGGGCTTGTCCTGCGCAAAGGCGCGAAGTCCGCTAAGGAAGGTTTGCCCATTGGACAGCGCCTGCGCATGCAGCTCGGGATAGCCGCCAGGCAGCCAGCAGACGTCGCAGTCCGGCGATGGCGCTTCATCACGCAGGGGCGAGAAAGGAACGATCTCCGCCCCCGCCTTGCGCCAGCCTTCGAGATGATGGGCGTAGACGAAGGAGAAGGCGACATCGCGGGCGAGGGCGATGCGCTGGCCCGGCGGCGGCAAAGCCAGACCCGCATGGGGCACGGCGGCCCGGGGCGGCGCGGCGACGGCGCGGATGGCGTCGAGATCCACATGGGCCTCCACCAGATCGGCCATGCGGTCGAGGATTGCGGCGAGGCCCTGCGTCTCGCTGGCCTGCACGAGACCCAGATGCCGCTCGGGCAAGCTCACCTGCCCGTCGCGGGGAATGGCGCCGAGCACCGGCACGCCCGTGCGGGCAATGGTGTCAGTGACAAGGCGCCGATGCCGCTCGCTGCCGACCTTGTTAAGGATGACGCCCGCAATGCTGATGCGCGGATCATAGCTCACGCAGCCCTGCACAATAGCGCCCGCCGATTGCGACTGGCCGCTCACATCCAGCACCAGCAGCACCGGCCAGCCCGTGGCCGCCGCAACATCGACGGAAGAGCCGCTACGTCCTTCTGGCGCGGGCACGCCATCAAAGAGCCCCATCAGCCCCTCGCAGAGCGTGAAGTCCGCGCCCTGCCCGGCTTCCAACGCGAGCGCGGCCAACAGGGCGGGCTCCATGGCCCAGGCGTCGAGGTTGAGGCTGGAGCGGCCCGCCGCCACCCCGTGGAAGGCCGGGTCGATATAGTCAGGCCCGCATTTCAGCCCGCGCACCCGCACGCCACGCCGCGCAAAGGCGCGCAAGAGGCCCAGCGTCAGCGTGGTCTTGCCGCTGGAGGAGCGGGGCGCCGCGATGACGAGGCCCGGCGTGGCATGATCCACAAGACTCATGCGCGCGCCCTCCCCGCAAGAGTTTCTTCCCTGATGGGCGCCGATTGGCTATGGATTCGGGGATGAACGATCCGCACCCCGGACCATTGCGCAGAGGCTGGACGACGGGCGCCTGCGCCACCGCCGCGGCCCGCGCCGCCTATGAGGCGCTGGTGGGCGGCGCCTATCCCGATCCTGTCAGCATCGAACTGCCCGGTGGGGCGCAGGTTTCCTTCGCGCTGGCGACCACCGAACAAGGCCCGGGCTTCGCGAAGGCGGGCGTCATCAAGGATGCGGGGGATGATCCCGACGTCACCCATGGCGCGCTGATTCTCGCCACGGCGCGCCTCGCCGCGCCGGGCGCAGGCGTGACCTTTAAGGCGGGCGAGGGCGTCGGCACGGTCACAAGACCGGGGCTGGCTTTGGCGCCGGGCGAACCCGCCATCAATCCTGTTCCGCGCGACATGATGCGCAAGGCCATCGCCGCAGCCGCCGAGGCCCTTGGCGGGCCTGATGATGTGGAGATCGAGATCGCCATTCCCGGCGGCGAGAAGATCGCCGAGCGCACCCTCAACGGGCGCCTGGGCATTGTTGGCGGCCTGTCGATTCTGGGCACCACGGGCATCGTCACGCCCTTTTCCTGCGCGGCGTGGATCAGCTCGATCCATCGCGGCATTGATGTCGCCCGCGCCGTGGGCGCCGAGCATCTGGCGGGCGCCACAGGCAGCACCTCCGAGAAGGCCCTGCAGCGCCACTTCGCCCTGCCGGATGTGGCGCTGATCGAGATGGGCGATTTTGTCGGGGGCATGCTGAAATATCTGCGCCAGCATCCGGTCAAGCGCGTCACCGTGGGCGGCGGCTTCGCCAAGATGACCAAGCTCGGCCAGGGCATGCTCGACCTGCATTCCCGGCGCGGGGCGGTGGATCTCGCATGGCTGTCGGAACGGGTGCGGGAGGCTGGCGGAAGCGAAGAGCTGGCCGCAGGGGTGCTCGCCGCCAACACCGCCAACGAGGTGCTGGACCGCTGCGCCGCTGCAGGCGTCGACATTGCCGCAGAGGTCGCCCGCCAGGGTTGGCTGACCGCCGCAAAGGCCCTGCGCGGCTCGGGCGTGCTGCTCGACATCGCCATCGTGAATCGCGGCGGCGAGGTGATCGCCACGACG
>CANGTC010000146.1 GCA_947456505.1 Beijerinckiaceae bacterium | reverse complement strand
CCCCTCAGCTGCGCGCGGCGTTCATCACGGCGCTTGCGTCCATGATGGCCTCGACGATGCCCTGATAGCCCGTGCAACGGCAGATGTTGCCCTCGAGCTGGTGGCGGACGGTCTTCTCATCGGCGCCCGGCAGGCGGTTGGCGATGTCCACGCCCATCATCACCATGCCCGGAGTGCAGAAGCCGCACTGCAGGCCGTGATGATCGCGGAAGGCCTGCTGCATGGGATGCAGCGTGCCGTCGGGAGCGGCGAGCCCCTCAATGGTGGTGATCGCCTTGCCCTCGGCCTGAACGGCCAGCATGGTGCAGGACTTCATGGCGACGCCATCCACATGGACAACGCAGCAGCCGCACTGGGTCGTGTCGCAACCCACATGGGTGCCCGTCAGCCGCAGGTGCTCGCGGATGAACTGCACCAGAAGGGTGCGGGCCTCGACCTTTCCGCTGACGGCCTTGCCGTTGACGGTCATCTTGACATCAATATCCACTTTCGGTCCTCCCGAAACATTGCGTTGAACGGCTCACGCCGCCGTGACGACTCTGGCTTCCTGAATGGCCCGCCAAACCCTTTCGGGGGTCAGCGGCATGTCGATATGGCTGACGCCGAGGCTCGAAAGCGCATCGCCCACAGCCGAGAGAATGGCGGGGGGAGCGCCACAGGCGCCCGCCTCGCCGGCGCCCTTGACGCCCAGTTCGTTGGTCTTGGCCGGCACCACGTTGAACAGCGCCTTGATCATGGGCATATGCGCAGCGCGCGGCATGCCATAATCCATGTAGGAGGCGCTGAGCAGCTGCCCGTCGGCGTCATAGACGACATTCTCGGTCAGCGCCTGCCCCACCCCCTGCATCACCCCGCCATAGACCTGGCCATGGACGATGAAGGGGTTCAGAACCACGCCGCAATCATCGACGGCGACATAGTTCAGAATTTCCAGAACGCCTGTCTCCGGATCGATCTCCAGCTCGCAGACATGCGCGCCATTGGGGAAGTTCTCGACATCGTTCTCGTAGACCACGGTTTCATCGAGACCCAGAGCCATGCCTTCGGGCAGCTTCTTCGCGTCGCGCGAAGCGGCGGCCACTTCGGCCAGCGTGATGCTGCTGGATTGCGCGCGGAATACGCCGCCTTCGAACACGACGCGCTCGGCGTCGGTCTGCAGCAGATGCGCGGCGATCTTGCGGCCCTTGGCCACGATGGCCTCGGCGGCGCGCTTGACGCCGATGCCGCCCACCATGGAGGAGCGCGACCCGAAGGTGCCGTTCGAGGTTTCGGGAGAGGTCGCCGTGTCGCCGTCGATCAGGTTCACCTTGTCGAAATCGACGCCCAGGAACTCATTGACGAGCTGGGCGTAGACGGTGTCATGGCCCTGTCCATGGGAATAGGTGCCAGCAAACAGCGTCACCTCGCCATTCTCCTCGAAGCGCATGCGCATGCCCTCGATGGGGCGGCTGCCAGCGCCTTCGATGAAGGCGGCCAGACCAATGCCCCGAAGCTTGCCACGCGAGGCGGATTCGGCGCGGCGCGCCTCAAAACCCGTCCAGTCGGCGGCGTCGAGCGCCATCTGCATGGTGCCGTCGAAATCGCCGGAGTCGAGGACAAAGCCGAGGTGAGTCTTGTAGGGCATCTGCGCTTCGGTGATGAAGTTCCGACGACGAATCTCCTCACGCGATACGCCAAGCGCCTGCGCGCCAGCATCCATCAGCCGTTCCATGATGTAATTGGCTTCGGGGCGACCAGCGCCGCGATAGGTGTCGGTGCAGATGGTGTTGGTGAACATCGGCTTCACGGAGAAGTAGAAGTCCGGAATATCATACATGCAGGGAATGATGCGGCCGCCGCCCTCCATGGGCAGGCGAACGCCATTCTCCGAGAGATAGGCGCCCACGTTGAGCAGGGTCTCGACCTTGAGCACGCTGACGCGGCCCTGGGCGTCGAGGCCCATTTCCGCGACATTGATCTGATCGCGGCCGTGATAGTCGGAAACGAAGGTTTCCGAACGATCCCCGCGCCATTTCACGGGCCGCGCAAGGGCGCGCGCCGCAAAGGCCACCATCACCGTCTCCGGATACATCTTGCTGCGGATGCCAAAGCCGCCGCCTGTATCATGGGAGACGATGCGAACCTTGTCGGGGGGCATCTTCAACAGCGCTCGGGCCAGCATCATCTGCAGGCGCCGACCGCCCTGGCTGGGCGTGTAGACCGTGAGGGATCCGGCGGCCGGGTCATATTCAGCCGCAGCGACGCGCGGCTCCATGGGGCTCACCGCCAGGCGATTGTTCACGAGATCGACCTTCACCCGCGTATGGCAGGCCGCCAGCTTGGCCTCCACATCGTCCCGATCGCCATATTCCCAATGCACCACGAGATTCTCGCCAAATTCCGGCCAGACGAGCGGCGCGCCCTTGTCGAGAGCGTGGGCGGTGGAGGCGATGGCGGGCAAAATGTCATAATCGATCTCGACAGCCTCGGCCGCGTCTCGGGCCTGAGCCTGGGTTTCCGCCACAACCATGGCGAGGCATTCGCCCACGAAACGCGTCTGCTCGACCGGCATGATGCGCCGGTTGGGCTTGTTCATGGGCTTGCCCGAACGATTGGCGTAGTTCGCCTCGTTGATCATGACGCCCATGCCGGCGTCCACGAGGTCCTGCCCCGTATAAACCGCGATCACGCCCTCCATGGAGCGGGCGGCCAGCGTATCGATGGCGACGATCTTGGCGTTGGCGTGGGGAGAGCGCACAAAGGCGGCGTAAACCTGAGACCCGATGTTGATGTCGTCCGTGAACTGCCCGCCGCCAGTCAGGAGGCGCACATCTTCCTTGCGCCGAACCGGCTGACCTATGCCAAACTCACCCATTCCCTTGCCCCATCCCGTAATCTCGACGCATCAGCACGCGCCAACCGTAGCGCTATAAAGCCCTTTGAGGCCCGGGCTGCAAGAGGCCCAGGACGCCCCCGCCCAAAAGATGGTGCGACATAAATAGCGCCCCAGCCCCCGGTCCAGCCGCGAGCTGATCTTTCCATTGATGAAATCTCGTTTCAAATCTACGCTGAGGCGGACAGATCACTCAAGCCCCCTTCTGAACTTCTCATCATGGCCACCAGCACCCCTAACCCCGCCGCCAGCGGAAAACCCCAGCGCGACGAGGGCGAGCAGCGCTATCGCGTGGAGGCGGTCACCCGGGCCGTGCGCCTCCTGAAGACGCTCCAGCACGAGCCATCGCAGACCACCGCGGCGCTGGCGGAAGCGGCGGAGGCTACGCCCGCTTTCGCCCAAATGGCCATGGAGACCCTGGCCAAACATGGCCTCGCGCGCCCCACCGGCCCTGATGGGCGAGGCTGGGACATAGGGCTCGCCTGGCTGCGTCTGGCCGATGCGCGCAGTCGGCAGATCGATCTGCGCGAACTGGCGCTGCCGATCATGCGGCGGATGCGCGACGGGGTGGACGAGACCATCATTCTGGGCGTGCGGCGGGGCGGGCGACGCGTCAACATCGACTATGTCGAGAGCACCCAGGCGATTCGCCGCGTCACCCAGCATGGCCACGAGAGCCCCTTGCATGTGGGCGCCGCCGGCCGCGCCTTGCTATGCGGCATGACCCTTGACGAGATTGGCGACTACTTCGCCGGGGTGGCCAGCGGCCCGGGCCGCCACGGCAGGCTTTTCGACGTCGAAAAATTCATCGCCGAACTCGCAGAGGTGCGCCGCAGAGGCTATGCCGACGTCAATGGTGAACTTAGCCTCGACAGCTGGGCGGTCTCGGCGCCTGTGCGCGACCACACAGGCGCGGTCGTCGCCTCGCTCACCATTTCCGCCCCGAGCGACCGCTTCACCCCTGGCCTTGAGGCGGCCTGCATCGCCAATGTGCTTGAGGGCGCAGGCGAACTTTCCCTGCTTTTGGGCTTTACGCCCCCCACCCGCACCAACAGCCCCCGCTGACCGGAGACACACCATGAACTGGACCCAACGCCGCGCCCGCATGCGCGCCATCCTCGACGGCGAGGCCTGCATCTATCCGGCCTCGGTATATGATCCGATTTCAGCGCGTCTGGCTGAGAGCATCGGCTTTGAAGCAGCCATGTTCGCAGGCTCGGTCGCCTCGCTGGCGGTATTGGGCGCGCCGGACCTCATACTGCTGACACTGACGGAATTCGCCGATCAGGCCCTGCGCATCAACCGTGCAGCCACCCTGCCCCTGCTGGCGGACGCCGACCATGGCTATGGCAACGCGCTGAACGTGATGCGCACCGTGCAGGAACTGGAAGCCGCAGGCCTCAGCGCCCTCACCATCGAGGACACCCTGCTGCCCCGGCCCTTTGGCGACGGGACCGTGCGGCCTCTGCCCATCGACGAGGGCGTGGGCAAGATGAAAGCGGCGGTGGCGGCGCGCACTGACCCGGCCATGGCCATCCTCGCCCGCACGGGCGCCATCGCCATGACCGGTCTTGAGGATACGCTGGCCCGCATCCGCGCCTATGAAAAAACCGGGGTGGACGGGATTTTCCTCTCGGGCGTGCGCACCCGCGCCGAAGTCGAGGCGGTCCACGCCACCACCAAGCTGCCAATCCTCTTCGGAGCCCTGGTGCCCGAGATCGACGACAAGGCCTTCCTGGCGTCCCACGGGGTGCGCTTCGCCCTGCAGGGCCATGCGCCCTTCATGGCCGCCATCGAAGCCGTGCGGGCCACCATGCAGGCCCTGCGAGACGGGGTGAAGCCCGGCGATCTGAAGGGCCTCCCCTCAGACGCTCTGGTGAAAGAGGTCAGCCGCGAAGCCCATTGGCGCGCCGCGACAGACGCCTATCTCATGCCGTGACGCCGCGCACCCTCGGCGCCGTGGGGTCCGCCCCCGCGCCCTGATTGCGCAGGCGCAAAAGGGACCAGGGGCTCGGCATCTGGCCCACGGGAACCTCGATCAGCGCCGGGCCGCCAGCGGCGATGGCCGCCTTGAGGGCGCCTTCCAGCCCTTCCGGCGAGGTCACCCGCGTGGCGGGCACGCCGAAGGCCTTGGCGAGCGTCATGAAATCGGGGTTCGCCAATTCGGTTTCATAGGCCTGGCCGAATTGCTGGTTGAGCATGCCGCGCACATTGCCGAAATGCCCATCCGCGAAGACAACCGTCACCAGACCCAGATTGTATTTGCGGGCCGTGGACAATTCCTGCAGGCACCAGCCAAAACCGCCATCGCCGGAGATCGCCACCACCGGGCGTCCGGGATTGCCCGCAGCTACCCCCAGACCCGTGGGAAAGCCATAGCCCAGCGTGCCCTGATGGCCGGGCCCGATGATCGTGCCGGGCTCGTAAACGGGATAGGCCTCGCGGGCGAAGTAGCCCACCTGGGTCAGCTCGTTCACGAAGACGCCGTTCTCTGGCAAGGCCGCGCGGATGGCGCGCACATAGGTGGCCTGCGGTTCGATGGCGTCCACCTGCGCCTGCCGCCAGGCCCGCAGCTTGGCCACCGCGCCTGCGTGAAGGGTGCGGCGAGGCGCCTGAAACCCGTCCATCTCGTCGCAGAGCGCCTCCATGGCGAGCCCGGCGTCGGCGCAGACATGCAGGCCTTTGGGACGCGGGGCGTCGGCCGCCTGCTCGTCCACGTTAATGTAGAGATATTGCTGGCCGGCCTGGCTCCAGACCGCCTCCGGCGCCCGCGAATCGGCGAAGCGGCTGCCCACGACGATCAGAAGATCCGCCTCGGGGACCAGCACGCGACCGCTGAGGGAGGTGAAGGCGAGAGGGTGGTGATCGGAGATCGCCCCGCGCCCGTTCTCGCTCATGACCACGGGAGCGCCCAGCCGTTCCGCAAAGCGCGTCAGGGCCTTGGTCGCCCGCGACGCCAGCACGCCGCCGCCCGCGAAAATCACCGGAAATTCAGCCCGCGTCAGCAGTTCCGCCGCCCGGCGCACCGCCGCCTGATCAGGCTTTGCGCGCAGGTCGCGGGCTGTGGGCTCCACAAGCGACACCTCGCCCTTCATGGCCAGCACATCCTGCGGAATCTCGACTGCGACAGGGCCGGGGCGTCCGGCATCCATCTCCTCATAAGCGCGGCGAATGAGGCCGGGCACCTCGCCGGGGCTGCTCGCCAGCCCGCGCCATTTGGTCACGGAGTCGAAGACGGCGGAGGAATTCTTGATCTCGTGCAGCAATCCAAGCCCGCGCCCGATGGCGCCCGAATGGATCTGTCCGGCCACGCAGAGCACCCGCGAGGAGCAGGCGTAGGCCGTGGAGAGCCCCGCCAGAGCGTTCAGCACCCCCGGCCCCGGCACGACCATGCAGACGCCTGGCTTTCCGGTGGTGCGCGCATAGCCATCGGCCATGTAGGAGGCGGCCTGCTCGTTGCGGGTGGTGCGGAATGCGATGGCGTCCGACCGCCGCAAGGCGTCCACCGCAAAATCGAGCTGCACGCCCGGAATGCCGAAAATCTGGCTCGCGCCTTCACGCTCCAATTGCGCGACCAGCGCCTCGCCCCCGGTGAGCTGCATTTTTCCCCCTATGGATCTGTTGTCGCGCCATCGGGCCATCTGCCGCCGCGCCTGTCAACCGGGGATCGGGATGGAAGATGCGCCCCCGCCTGTGCTAGATGGGACAGAACAGGCGCCCATGACGGCGCCAAGAGGAAAGTCGACAGGAGGAAATCATGGCGAACGTCTCCCCGCAGGAGTTCGAAAACGCCGGAAACATGGACGAACTGCTCGGACTTCTCGGCCGTGCCGGGATCGAGAATGGCTGGGCCAAACGCGAGCCCTCCATGTACGCCAAGCCCAAGAAGCCCTTCGTCCCCGCCCAGTGGGAATGGGCGCAGGCCCGCGCCGCGCTGGACGCTGCTGGCCGTTTCGTGAACACGGAGCTGGCCGAGCGGCGCAACCTCATCCTCAACAATCCCGTGCCCGGCAATTTCTATCCCACGGTCACAACCCTCGTCAGCGCCTATCAGATGGTGAAGGCGGGCGAGGTGGCCCGCTCCCACCGCCACACCGCCAACGCACTGCGCTTCGTCGCGCAGGCGGAGCCGGGCATGTACACGGTCGTCGATGGGAAGAAGATCCCCATGGAGCCCAGCGACGTGCTGCTGACGCCCAACTGGGCCTGGCATGGCCACGCCAACGAGAGCAAGGCGAGCGGCTACTGGATCGACTTTCTCGATGTGCCGCTCACCCATCTGCTAGGCCCCATGTTCTTCGAGCATCACGAAGAGATGGTGGAGCATACCGACATCGTGGCCCCCGACAGCCCCGCCCGATTCGCTTTCACGGAAACCGTGCGTCGTCTGGCCGAGGCCAGCGACATCACGCCCGGCCATCGCGAAATCACGCTCGGCGACCCCGCCCTCACCACCATCGCGCTGAATGTGGTGCGGCTGGAGAAGGGCGCCAGCTTCTCCATGGAGCCTTCAACCCTCAGCTGCATCTATACGGTGATGCAAGGCAAGGCGCAGGCGACCATTGATGGCGTCACATTCCATGCGAAGCGCGCCGACGTCATCGCCGCGCCCAGCAGCACATCTCAACTTTGGCGGGCGGAGGAGGAATGCTACCTGCTGCGCGTCAGCGACGAACCCCTCATGCGCTTCCTCGGTTGGCTCAGGCCCATCGACGCTGCGCATTGAACGCTTTCCACACACAATCAAGGGATGAAACATGGCTGACATCGATGCGCTGATCAATGAACTGGTGCTCGCAAACCGTATTCTCGCAGGCCAGGGCGTCGTGGACGCTTTCGGCCATGTGAGCGTGCGCCACCCCGAAAAGCCCGACCGCTTTTTCCTGTCGCGTTCGCGCAGCCCCGAGCTGGTCGAACACGAAGACATCATGGAATTCGGCATGGATGGACAGGTCGTCGACGGCCGCACCGATCCGCCCTATCACGAGCGCTTCATTCATGCGGCGGTCTATGAGGCCAACCCCGAAATCAATGCGGTGGTGCATAGCCATGCGCTGGACGTGCTGCCCTTCACCATCAGCTCGGTGCCCCTGCAGCCCTGCATCCACACCGCCAGCCAGTGTGGCGGCACGATCCCCGTCTGGGATATCCGCGACACCTTCGGCGACACGGGCCTGCTGGTGGCGAACATGGACCACGGTCGCGATCTCGCCAAGACCATGGGCGCCAATCGCGTGGCGCTGATGCGCGGGCATGGCTTCACCGCCGCCGGCCGCACCTTGGGAGAAGTGCTGAAGTCTTCGATTTACCTGCCCCAGAACGCCAAGGTGATGAAAGAAGCCTTGATGCTGGGCGGCACGGTCAAGGTGCTGTCGCCGGGCGAAATCGCCGCCCGCGACGCCGATGGCCCCGGCGGCAAGGACCTGTTCCGCGCCATCGCCTATTGGGCCAGCAAGGCGGGCTGCGGCCATCTGCTGCAATACAAGAAAAAGTGACCGGCATTTGGGGATCTTGGATCCCTTGAACGCGACTTCCCGGCGCAGCCATCTGCGCCGGGCCAAGATCAAAAACGGGAGGATGAAGATGAAGACTTCGGTGACGAAGGCCGCCGCCCTATGTGCGGCGGTGATCATGACCGCCGGGCTGGCGCGCGCCCAGGAGGTGAGCGCGGAGCTGATCGCCAAGGCGAAACAGGAAGGAAAGGTCGTCTATTACACCGACCTGATCGTCGACCAGATCGTGCGGCCGCTCGTCGCCGGTTTCGAGGCGAAATATGGCGTGAAGGTGGAATATGCACGCGGCGACAGCCAGGCCAATTTGCTCAAGCTCATGGGCGAGCAGAAGGCGGGCTCCATGCAGGCTGATGTCTTCGCCACGACCAGCGGGTTAAAGCCCTTGCTCGAGGTCAACGCCGTCATGAAGACGCAGCTTGAAGGCGCCAAGGCCCTGCCGCCGGAATTCAAGGATCCCAACGGCTATTGGGTCGCCGCCAATTACTATGTGATGACCCCTGCGGTGAACACCGATCTCGTGCCCGAGAAAGATCGCCCCAAAACTTATGAGGATCTGCTCGACAAGAAGTGGGCGGACAGGATCGTCTGGAAACAGAACGACACTTCCGGCGGGCCTGGTTTCATCGGCCATGTGCTGAGCACCATGGGCGAGGAGAAGGGCATGGCCTATCTGCGCAAGCTCCGGGAGCAGCGCATCAAATCCGTCGGCGCCAGCGCGCGCGCCGTGCTTGATCAGGTGATCGCGGGGGAATATCCCCTCGTGCTGCAGATCTTCAACCACCATGCAGCGCTCAGCGCCAAGAAGGGCGCGCCCTCCCAATGGTTGAAGCTGGAGCCGGTGATGGTGCAAACCGAACTGCACGCCATCACCGCCGCCGCGCCCCACCCCAACGCAGCGAAGCTTTTTCTGGAATACATGATCTCGAAAGAGGGCCAGCTGATTTTCCAGAAGGCGGATTACTTCCCCACGCGCTCGGATGTTCCGGCGTCAATGCCGGAGCTCGCGCCCGCCACAGGGGGCTTCAAGGCTGCGGTGATGAGCCCCGACGACATCGCGCGCGATTATGAAAAATGGGCGGCGCTCTACATTCAATTGTTCCGCTAAGCCCCATCAGGAGAATGCAATCATGACGCAGGCATCAAGCGTCGCGCAGGTGAAGGCCCTGCTCGATCCCGCGAGCATCGCCATCGTGGGCGCGAGCGACCGTAACGGCAGCTGGGCGAAACGCGTCTTTCGGATGCTCAAGCGCGGCGGCTACAAGGGGACCATCTATCCCGTGAACCCACGCGTGGAGACCGTGTGGGATGGCCAGACCTGCTATCGCGATCTCGCCTCCCTGCCCGGCAAGCCCGACCATGTGGTGGTGCTGGTGCCCGGCGCCGCCGCCATTGACGCAATCAAGGCTGCGGGTGAGGCGGGCGCGCGCAGCGCCACGATTTTCTCCAGCGGCTTTGGCGAGGGCGGCGATCCCGAGGGCCTCGCCCTGGGCGCACAGCTGCGCGCCGCCGTGCAGGCGAGCGGGCTGGCGGTGTCGGGGCCCAACTGCATGGGCAACCTGGCCTCGCCCTTTGGTTTCTGCACCATTCCCGATGATCGCATCACCGATTTCACGCTCGGCGCCATCGGCCTCTTCGGCCAGAGCGGCGGCATCGTCATGGCGATCTACCGCGCCCTGAAGAGCCGGGGCATGACGCCCGCCTACGCCATCACCAATGGCAACGAAGTGGGCCTCACCACCGCCGATTACATCCGCTACATGGTGGCGCAGGAGCATGTGAAGGTCATCTGCTGCTTCATCGAGGCGATCCGCGACGCCGATGATTT
>CANGTC010000145.1 GCA_947456505.1 Beijerinckiaceae bacterium | reverse complement strand
GATCAGCAGGGTGGTCTGGTTCAGATCCTGCTGGATCTGGGTGATCTTGTCGCCCAGCAGCAGGCGGGTCTGCTCGTCGAGCGCCGCGAAGGGCTCGTCCATGAGCAGGATCTGTGGCTTGGAGACCAGGGTGCGGGCGATGGAGACGCGTTGGCGCATGCCCCCTGAGAGGGCCGAGGGCATCAGCTTCTCGAAGCCCTTGAGGCCCACGAGATCGATGAAATGATGGGCGCGGTCGAGCCGCTCCGATTTGTTGACGCCCAGCAGCTCCAGCGGGAAAGCCACATTGTCGATGACATTGCGCCAGGGGAAGGTGGATTCCTCCTGGAACACCATGCCCACGGCCTTGTGCGGGCCCGCAATGCGCTCGCGCTCGATCAGCACGTCGCCTGAATATTCGTCCAGCAATCCGCCAATGATGTTGAACAGGGTCGATTTGCCGCAACCCGAAGGCCCGATGACCGAGACGAACTCGCCGGGCATGACGTTGAAGGACATATGGTCGATGGCGACGACCGAGCTGGGGCCCTCGCCGAATTGCTTGAAGACGTTGTCGATCACGAGTTGTGGTTGCTGGCCGCTGGCGGCGTCCACAGCGGCTGAAGTGGCGAGTGTCATGTCACGGCGTCTTTCGCAAACCCGGGGTCGATGCGCATCATGGCCTTCCTTGGAAAAGCTGCAAGCAGTTTCAGAACGCCTGCTTCTTGCGCGATGTTAGAGATCTATGATTGCTGAACGCAGGTCTAGCCGTCCCCCACCGCAGCGTCAATGCGGGCGCGCGCCAATTGCCGCAGATGTGATCCCGGATTCAGCGGCTCGCCAGGGTGTTGATGTCGGGAGGCGGGGCTTCCCGCCCCAGGGCTGCGACCGCGCGGCCCGTGAAGGCGCCTGTGGACAGGCTGCTCGCGGCGGCGCCGAACGTACCGGCCGCCGGTGTCGGCTGGGCGAAGATCACGCGCGTCACTTCCGCGCGGTTCGAGGTCGCAGCCGCTTTCGGGGGAGCGGCGATCTGGGTGACCGAGGCTGACCGGATCAGGGCGGTGAGGGTTCCGCGATCAACTTTGGCGGCGACCAAATCCTGCCGGGGGGCGAGCGCTCGGGCGGAGGGGCGCGGCGCCGGTGTGGGCGGACGGACCACCGGGACCGGCGTTTCAGGCGTCGCCGCATAGGCCAGCGCGGCCGGAGGCAGGCTGACGGGCGCGCCCGTGATGACAGGGGGGAGTTCCGTCGGCCGGGCGATGCGGGTGGGCTCGGGCCGCAGGTCTGGCTGGCGCACCTCCGCTTGCCGGATCTCCGCCGGCCGCAGTTCAGGAAGGCGAAACTCCGCCTGACGGATCTCCACAGGCCGAGGCTCGGGCTTGGGCAGCTCGGCGACGCGCGGCTCGGGTAAACGCAGCTCCGCCGGGCGCATCGGCGGCAACGGGGCGTTGAGGGAGGCCATCTGGGGCGCCGGCAGGTCCGAAGGACGGCGCGGCGGCAACGGCGCGTCGGAGGCGCGAGGGTCAAGCGCGGCTGTCTGGCGCAGGGGTTCCGCCGCAGCCGAGGTCGGGCGCGCCATCGGCATAGGCGCGGCGGCCAGCGGGGTGGGGCTCAGATAGGTTTCGCCCTTCGGCAGGTTGCGCTGGGCCTGCTCGATGAGCGGCGAGCGGCTTTGCTCCTCCACCGGCGGCGCGAAGGCGGGCGGCTGGGTCTTCGGCTGGTTGCGGTTCTCGATATAGGTCGCCACGCGGGAGCGCGGTCCGCCGCGAGGCGCTGCGGCCACCACCTCTTCCTCGTCGCCGCCGCCGCCAAAGAGCATCTCGAAGAAACCCTTCGACTTGACCTGAGCCATGGTGGGTATGGAGCCGCCAGCGTCGATTTCGGCGCGGGCTTCGTCATAGCGGGCCAGCGGCTGGCCATTGGTGGGCAGGTGAACGGTCTTCCCGTCCGGGAACAGGCGGGCGAGCTGTTCATAGGTCATGCGCGGCCAGGCCCGCACATTGCCCACGTCCAGATGCACGAAGGGACTGCCTGCGGTCGGGTAATAGCCCACCCCGCCCCGCTGCAGGCGCATGGCGATTTCGCGCACCCGCGACATCGGCACGTCGAGATAATGCATGTCCATGGCTTTCCCGAGCATATGCTGGGAGAACTCGGCCACGGCCTTGGAGCGGCGGCGCAGCATCGCGTTGGTCTGGGGCGAGCGATAGGCGGAGACGATATGGATCGGCTCCTGCGATCCGGACTCGCGGTAGGTCTCCCAGACCACGTCGAACAGACGCGGATCCATCTTGATCGTCTCGTCATTGCGCCAGTCGCGCAGGAAGTGATTGAGCTTTTCGAGAACGGCGGGATCGTATTGGCCATTCACCCGAAAGGTGGCCTGAATGCTCTCGCCCGAATGGGTATGGTAGAGATGGATGGTGCGCGTATCGCCGTTGGCGATGGCGTTCTGGGTCTGGGCGGGCGTCAGCGCCGTCAGCACAAGACTCAGCGCCCCCGTGACCGCAAACATGCGGCTCCCCGGGAGGCGTTTTGATGCTGACCTCTTGAACATACGCAATTGCAGCAACTGACTACTCGCGTTTCGCGTGGACCCTCGCCGCAGGCGCGGGACGAACATGGTGAGCGTAGTGTTACCGAGAAGGGTTAACGGGGCGTGACCCCGCCTGTATTTCCAATTGATCGATTTGCGCCGATTGTGACCCAAGGTGACGCATATTCGGCAGCTTGGCCAGCCAATTTGGGCAGGATTGTGTCTTTCTGGCGACGCCTTCGCCTTAGCCGTCGCGAGCCCGGCTCTCGACAGAAGGGGCCGCGCGGGCGCATCATGTATGAAAGCGGCTGGAACAGGCCTGCGTCGGGAGGTTAATATGCTGAAAATATTAAATTTTGTTGCCTCTATTGGTCTGTGCGCCACGGCTTCCGCCGCTCTCCCGGGCCCCGCCTTCGCGGCGGATCTGGTCAATATCGCCTATATCGGCGGGACGGCGGATGTTGGTTTTTATATCGCGGACGCAAAGGGTTATCTTCAACAGGAGGGGGTTGAGGCGAAATTTGTGGTGTTTGATTCGAGCGCCCGCATGGTGGCTCCGCTGGCGACCGGCGACATCGACGTGGGCTCCGGCGCCATCAATGCGGCCACCTATAACGCCTTCCAGCGCGGCATCACCCTGCGCGCCGTCGCCGACAAGGCGCGCAACAAGGGCGATTACTCCTATCAGGCCCTCGTGGTCCGCAAGGACCTCTGGGACAGCGGCGCAGTTCGCTCCCTGAAGGATCTGAAAGGCCGCAAGTTCGTCACCACAGCGAATGGCGGAAATGAATCCGCCGTGATCGAGGAGGCGCTGCGCACGGTGGGCCTCACGTCAGTAGATCTGGACATGAGCTTGCTCTCCATGCCCCAGCAGGTGGCGGCCTACGCCAGCGGGGCCCTCGACGCCAGCATCCTGCCGGAGCCCTTTCTCAGCGCCGCCATCAAGCAGGGCACGGTGGTCAGCCTCACGCCCATGTCGAAGCTGCGCGACGACGATGTGAGCGGCGTGATCGTTTATGGCGAAGCCTTCATCAAGAACCGTCCCGAAGTCGCACGCAAGGTCATGCGCGCCTATATCAGGGGTCTGCGCGACTATGTGGACGCACTCAAGGATTCGCGTCTGGCGGGCCCGGGCGCCGATGAGGTCGTGGATATCATCGCCCGTTATTCCACGGTCAAGGACAAGGATGTCTTGCGCTCCATCATTCCCCATTATGTCGATCCTGACGGGAAGGTGGGCGTCGATAGCCTGCGCAAGGACTGGGCCTATTTCAAGGAGACCAAGCTCATTCAGGGCGATGTGACCATCGATCAGGTCATCGACGAGAGTTTCGTCGCCGCCGCCTTGAAGGATCTGGGCCCCTATAAACCCAAGCGCTGAGGCGCTCTCGCCGGATCAGACCGGCAGTCCCAGAGCCGCCCGCACCTTGCGTGAGTGACCATAGATGTCTTCGCGCAGTTGCAGCTTGCCGCTGTCATCCACGAAGGCTGTGAAGTAGCCGATGTGAATGTCGATGGCGCGGGGCAGATGGATCGTCTCGTTTTTGCCGCCGATGAGCTTGCGGGCGCGTTCCTCGGTCCAGCCATTCTCCTTGCCGAGCACCACTTCGGCGAATTTGAAGGGTTGGTCGAGCCTCACGCAGCCATGGCTGTAGGCGCGCGTCACATTGGCGAAAAGCGCGCGCGTGGGCGTGTCGTGCAGATAGACGGCGTGCTGGTTGGGGAACATGAATTTGATGCGCCCCAGCGCGTTGCGCTCGCCAGGCGGTTGGCGCACGATCATGCGGCCATTTTTGGCGGTCGAGACTTCGTAGCCAAGTTTTTGCAGATAAGTCGGATCTTCCGCCATTTTCGGCATCATCTCTTTCTTGATGATGCTGTCCGGCACGTTCCAGTAGGGATTGACCTCGATGAACTGCATGCGGTTCGAGAAGATCGGCGTCTGGGTCGTGGGTTTGCCAACGATCACGCGCGAGCGGTAAAATTCCGTATTGTCATGGAACACGCGCACGGTGAAATCGGGAATATTGACCTCGATCCGCTCAGGCGCTTCTCCGCGCGCGCGCCAACGCCAGCGCTCCATATTGGCGATGATTTCGGCTTCAAGCCGCGCCGGGTCGCCGCCCGACAGAGCCGCCACCGTGCGGGCGGTGAGTTGGCCGGAGGCGGGCAAGCCGTTGCTGCGCTGAAAATCAGCCACCGCCGAGGCCACGCGGGTGTCATAGAGAAGGGCTTCGGCGTTCTCGGCCAGGGGCTGGGCGTCGAGGCCGAAGCGCGCGCGGATCACCGGCACGCGCGGATCCTTCATGCCGACTTTCAGGGTCGGGCCAGCGGCGATCAGGTCCTGGGCTTTGGGCTTTTCGCGTCGCACTTCCATCAGCTTTTCGCGCAGCGCCAGATAGCCGCCTTGCACCGGGTTGAACCCGCGCAAGGCCGCCGCTGTGTCCTGGGCCGTGGTCACGGTCGCCAGAATATGGCCGGGTTCCGCCACCTCGGGCTTTTCCGTGATCAATTTGTCGATGGTCTGGGGGTCGACGCGCGAGCCGCTGGCCTGGCGTCCATAGGTCACCACCGCCATGGAGAGGGCGAGATCGGTGGCGGCGCGTTCAGAGGCGGTGGTCGCGGTCAGCACTGGCAAGCTGCCCGCCTTCAGGCTGAGGCCGTCGTCGTCCGCATGTTCCAGTTGCGCCAGCGCCGCCTTTGCGGCGACCGTCCAGGCGTCATTTTCGAACCAGACGGGCGCATAGGACCGCGCCGCATAGAAGGCCGATATGGCCTCGCGTTCACGCCGCGCCGCATGGGTGCGCGCGGGTTCCTTGCCGTAGGCGTCGAGGGCCTGCCGCATGGCCGCCGCAAGATCCTCGGCCTTCACGTCCGTCGGCGCCGCCGCAACGGCCGCAGGTACGGGGTTTGGAACAGTGGGCGCAAGAGCGCTGGGAAGCGCCGGCTCGGGGGCCTCGATGAGGGGGGCTTGCGACGCCAGCGGCGCGGGTTCCGGATCGGGCGTCGCCGCTACAGGCTCGGGCGCGGGTGAGGTCGCCTCCGGGGGCGAGGCGCCCTCAGCGGTCTGGCTCTGGTCCGGGAAGGGGGTGAAGGTGGCTTGCCGCACCAGCGATTGCGTTTGGTCCGGATCGGCTTCCTCGGCGCGGAGCGCCGGCATGGCCAGCGTCAGCGCGGCCATTGAAATTCCCAACACAGCCATGCGGGGAAATTGCATTTTCATAAGTATCGTCCTTCAGGCCTGGATCCCTTCCGATCCTTCCTGCTTCCTGATCCCGAAAAGGGGTTTAATGACGACTCAAGGGAAAACGACGCGACGTTCCCCCAGGTAACATTGCCCCTGCCTTGGACTCAACAAGAATTTGCAAGATTCTGGAATTGGTTAGGCGGCTTCAACGCTCTCGCCGATGGCGGAGATCTCATCGTCTTGCAGACCGATGTCCTTCATCTTGCGATAGAGGGTCGAGCGCCCGATCCCCAGCCGCCGCGCCATTTCCGACATCTGGCCGCGGTAATAGGTGAGGGCGAAGCGGATCATTTCCGCCTCCATGTCTTCCAGCTTGCGCACATTTCCATGTTCATCGAGGGGACGCATGGCGTGGGGATCGCGCACCTCGATCCGGATGACCTCGCGTTGGGGCGCCTGAGGCAGCGCCAGCGCCGGAGCGGCGGGAATGCGAACGTCAAATCCCTCCACGCGCGCCGCGATCTGGGGGAATTCCGCCACGGTCAGTTCGTCGCCCTCGGCCAGAACCACGGCGCGAAAGATGGTGTTTTCGAGCTGTCGCACATTGCCGGGCCATTGATAGCTGGTGAGCAGGGCCAGCGCTTCGGCGGTGAGGCCGCGCAGGCGCTTGCCTTCCTCCGCCGCGAAGCGCGCCATGAAACGGCGGGCGAGATCGGAAATATCGTCCCTGCGCGCGCGCAGCGGCGGCACGCTGATGGGGAAGACATTGAGGCGGTAGTAGAGATCTTCGCGGAAGGCCCCGGTTTTCACGCATTCGATCATGTTGCGATTGGTGGCCGCGATGATCCGCACATCGATCTTGATGGGTCTTTTCGCGCCTGCCGGTTCGATTTCCCCTTCATGCAGGGCGCGCAACAACTGCGTCTGGGCGCGGGGCGGCAGGTCTTCCACATTCTCCAGGAAAATGGCGCCGCCATTGGCCTCGGCGAATTTGCCGATTTGTCGGTCGATGGCGCCGGGGAAGGCGCCCTTTTCGTGGCCGAACAGGAGGGACTCCACGCCGCCTTCGGGCAGTCCCGCGCAGTTCACGGCGATCAGCGAGCGTCCGCGTCGTTCCGACGCGCCATGGATCGCGCGGGCGATAAGCTCCTTGCCGACGCCCTTCTCGCCCTCGATCAGGACGGGAATGGTCGATTTTGAGGCGCGTTCGCACAGCCGCTTGATCCGGTCCATTTCTTCCGAGGAGGTCGAAACGTCCCGGAAGGCGAGGGTTGCGGCGCCGCGCCGGGTGGTGCGGCGGATCTCTTCCTGCAGCACTTCGAACCGCATGGCGTTTTTGAGGGAGACCTGCAAACGCTCCGCGCCCACGGGCTTGACCACGAAATCAAAGGCCCCCGCCCGGGTGGCGGACATGACGGTTTCAATGGAGGTGGGCGAGGCCTGAACGATCACCGGGGTGGTGAGTTCGCGCTCGCGCATGCGCAGCAGAACGCCCATGCCATCAAGGTCGGGCATCACCAGATCAAGGATCAGACAATCGACACGCGGCAGATCGGCGGCCGTCAAACGGTCGAGGGCGGCTTCGCCCCCCTCGACGAGTTCAGCGTGATAGCCGAATCGGCGGACCATGGATTCGAGGAGCCGACGCTGAATGGCGTCGTCGTCGGCTATGAGGACGGTCAATGTCATGCGGTTGCTTCAATCCTGGGCAGGAATCGGCCTGCTTGAAACGCCATGTTGGTGCAACAGGGTAAACGGCGGATTAATTTTGTGGCTTCCATGTGGCGGAAGCTCAACGGCGCGGGCTGGGCGGTTGATCCATTGAGGGGGAAGCCCGATATAGGGGTTAAACTCAGAATGGATGTTCCCGTGATGCGCCCCTTCGCCGCCAGCCAAGCTCTCGCCGTTCGTTCCGCCGCCGCCCAGGGGGCCGCACCGGCTCAGGGCGGACTGCCTGAATGGGATCTGGCGGATCTCTATCCCGGGATGGAATCGCCTGAATATGCGGCGGATTTGTCCCGTGCGCTGAGCGATTGCAAAGCTTTTGCGGAGATCTATCGCGGCAAGCTGGCCAATCTCGCCACAGGGCCCGGCGCCTCGCGCGCGCTGTTCGACATGCTGGCCCGTTATGAACGTCTGGAGGACCTGATCGGGCGAATCATGTCCTATGCGGGGTTGATCTACGCGGGGGACACCACTGATCCCATTCGCGCGAAATTTTTTGGCGACGCCCAGGAAAAGATCACCAACGCCTCCACCGATCTCCTTTTTCTGACGCTCGAACTCAACCGAATCGATGACGCCTTGCTTGAAGCGGCCATGAACGAGGCGCCCCTCGCCCATTATCGGCCCTGGATCGAGGATGTGCGGCGCGAAAAGCCCTATCAGCTGGAGGATCGTGTCGAGCAACTCTTCCACGAGAAATCCGTCACCGGCCGGAGCGCCTGGAACCGCCTTTTTGACGAGACCATCGCCTCCCTGCGCTTCAAGGTGGGCGACAAGGAGCTGGCTCTCGAGCCAACCCTCAACCTGATGCAGGATCGGGAGGCCTCCGTCCGCAAGGAGGCTGCCGAGGCTCTGGCCACGACCCTGCGCGCCAACCAGCGCACCTTCGCGCTCATCACCAATGTGCTTGCCAAGGACAAGGAGATCGGCGACCGCTGGCGTGGGTTCAAGGATGTGGCGGACTCCCGCCACCTGTCGAACCGGGTCGAGCGGGAGGTGGTGGATTCGCTGGTGGACGCCGTTCAGGAGGCCTATCCGCGCCTCTCCCACCGCTATTACAAGCTGAAGGCGAAATGGTTCGGCAAGGACCAGCTCGATCACTGGGACCGCAACGCCCCCCTGCCCAATGTTCCCACCCGCACCTATAATTGGGAGGACGCTCGCCATCTCGTGCTTTCGGCCTATGGGGCCTTTTCGCCGAAAATGGCCGAGATCGCCCGGCGCTTCTTTGATGAAAAATGGATCGACGCTCCCGTGCGGCCAGGCAAGGCGCCGGGAGCCTTCGCCCATCCCACCGTGCCCTCCGTCCATCCCTATGTGTTGCTGAACTATCAGGGCAAGCCGCGCGATGTGATGACGCTGGCCCATGAACTGGGCCATGGGGTGCATCAGGTGCTCGCCGCCCCCAATGGCGCGCTGATGGCGCCCACCCCGCTGACGCTCGCCGAGACCGCCAGCGTGTTCGGAGAAATGCTGACCTTCCGCACCTTGCTGGCGGATTCAGGCCCCGAACAGCGCCGCGCCATGCTCGCCGCCAAGGTCGAGGACATGATCAATACGGTGGTGCGACAAATCGCCTTCTATTCCTTCGAGCGCAAACTGCATGAGGCGCGGCGCGAGGGCGAGTTGACCGCCGAGCGCATCGGCGAATTGTGGATGAGCGTGCAGGCGCAGAGCCTGGGCCCCGCCATCGCCCTGCATGAGGGATACGAGACCTTCTGGGCCTATATCCCGCATTTCGTCCATTCGCCCTTCTATGTCTACGCCTACGCCTTCGGTGATTGCCTCGTGAACTCGCTTTACGGGGTCTATCAGGGCGCCGAGAGCGGTTTCGTGGAGAAATATTTCGCCCTGCTTTCGGCAGGCGGCTCGAAGCACTATGGCGAACTGCTGGCGCCCTTCGGACTTGACGCGCGCGATCCCGGTTTCTGGCAGATCGGCCTCAAGATGATCGAAGACATGATTGCGGAGC
Organism: Beijerinckiaceae bacterium; assembly: GCA_947456505.1. Taxonomy (GTDB): domain Bacteria; phylum Pseudomonadota; class Alphaproteobacteria; order Rhizobiales; family Beijerinckiaceae; genus Terripilifer. The sequence continues at coordinate 860 of CANGTC010000145.1, read as the reverse complement.
TGGAGTTGATGGAAGTGTAAGTTTTAGTTGTCAAATTTGCGCTCATGGCGTAGTCTTAAAAATGTATTAATGGAGCGCGACCGTGAGCGAAGCACCCAAGTATGTTCCGCCAGAAGATCATGCCCTTCATGTCCGTAAAATTGGAAATACGCTCACGCTATTCCTCCCAAAGGCCGTGATGGCGCGGCTTCATCTTAAGGAAGGCGATCGTCTGATCGTTGCCGAGGACGCCTCTTCCGACCCGGCCGCCCATCATGACGACAAACACAAGCACGTGTTCAACGTCAGCCGCAAGTCGATGGAAGATTTCAAGCAGAAGTTCCAGAAATCCGCGACCAAAGAGTCCGCTGGCGAAGTGTGACCCCGCGATTGATCTGAACAAGCGTTGAGGCTGGCTCTCGCCTGTGTTATACATATTGTATAACACAGGAGTCGTCCCATGAATGAAACGCCCCGGACCATCGAACTGGAAGGCTATGTCCTCCAGATCCGCAAGATCGGCAATTCCCTCGGCTTCATCCTGCCCAAGGACCTGCTTGCCCGCCTTGACCTTAAGGAAGGGGACAAGATGCATGTGGTGGAGCAGACTGGTTCCACCGTGCGCCTGAGCCCCTACGAGCCCGCCTTCGCAAAGGCGATGGCCGTGGCGAACAAGGGGATGAGGACCTATCGCAATGCTCTTGCGGAGCTTGCGAAATGAGCGAGCCCGTTTGGCTCACCCCTGAGATCGTGATCGCGATCCACGAAATGCAACTCGCCGAGCATGGTGGCCCGGCGGGCATTCGCGATATGGGCATGCTCGAATCCGCGCTGGGTCGCCCCCAGAACAAATTCGCCTATGGCGAAACCGATCTGGCAGT
>CANGTC010000144.1 GCA_947456505.1 Beijerinckiaceae bacterium | reverse complement strand
CTTGCTGGATCGAGATGGAGCCGCCGCCCTCCGCGCTGCGCCGACGCAGCGCGATGAAGGGATAGCGGCGACTGCCCAGGCTGCAGGCGAGATAGCGGGCGGGGTTCGGACAGGTGTTGAAATGCTGGTGGAACATCCAGAAGGGCGGCGTGTACATGAAGCCATGGCGCCAGGGGAATTCCTTGAATTCGCTGTCCCCCTCGTGCCAGAGCAGCGTATAGCCCTCGCCATCCACCGCATGCACATGGGTGCCCGCCGCGTGGCGATGGGCCTTCTTGTAGCGTCCCGCCGGGATTTCCGAGGTATGGGCGTGCATGGTGCCATTGGCCAGTACGAAGGAGACGTTCTTCGATCCCTTGCCGCGCTCGTTCAGCGCATAGAGCTTGAAGCTCGTGAGGTCGTGGATGAAATTCGTCTCCCAAACATTCAAGGTCGCCACATTCAGGCCGCGATGCACCGGGTAGTGCTCGCCCTCGCCCTCGTAATGTTTCGCGAGGCCCGTGCGCTCAGGGAAGCTGAAGGGATTGTCGAAGACGAAATCGACGTTGTGATAGAGGTTGAGGGTCAGCGGCGCGTCATTGGTGCAGGACAGGCGCACCCGCTCGCGGCCCGAATGGTTGAAGACCTGATAGAGGCAGTTCAGCGGTACGGCGAACAGCGCCTTGGGGCCCCATTCGAAGGAGCGCTTCTCCCCATTGGGCAGCCAGACCATGGTCGAGCCGTAGCCCTCCAGCACATAGAAGAAGGCCTCGTAGAGATGTTTCACCGGGCGGGTCTTGGCGCCCGGGTCCACCTCGATCACATAATTGGCCATGAAGTCGCCCCGGCCATGGGTATGGGCGAAGCAGCCGCGCGCGCCATAGCGATCCCAGGGGGCGGTCTCCAGCGCCAGCAGATCGTGCCCGAAGTCCAGATGAACCGGCACGCCTTCGCCATTCGCCCAATCAAGATAGGGGTCCAGCAGGAACTTTCCGGCGATGACGTCGGCGTCGAAAGGCGTATCCTCGGTCATTGTGTCTCCAATTAGGGGGGCGGCGACTCCACCTTGTTTCGCGCACTCTAGTCCTGGCTTGGGCGCCTGTCATGCTGTTGTCGTGATGGCCAAGGTTGAAGTCCGGCTGCGCCGTGGCCAGATTATCGCCATGAACCAGACCCCTATCGATAACGCCCTGACCGGCCCGCTGATCGGCGGCTCTCATGAACCCACCTTTGCGGGAGCCGCGTCTTTTATGCGGCGGCGCTTCAGCAAGGATATCGGCGCGGCGGATGTGGTTGTCTGGGGCGTGCCCTTCGATTGCGCCACATCGAACCGTCCGGGCGCGCGCTTTGGTCCCGCCGCCATCCGCCGGGCCTCGGCGATCTTCGACGGCGATCCGCAATATCCCTCCCGGCGCGACCCCTTCGCGAGTCTCGCGGTGATCGACGCTGGCGACTGCTTTTTCGAATACGAGCGCCTGTTTCGCGCCCCCGGCGAGATCGAGGAGCAGGCCCGGCAGATCGTGGGGGCGGGCGCCCACCTCATGACGCTCGGGGGCGATCACTTCATCACGCTGCCCCTGCTGCGCGCCCATGCGGACGCCCATGGTCCGATGGCCCTCGTCCAGTTCGACGCCCATCAGGACACCTGGGACGATGACGGCAGCAAGATCTCCCACGGAACCTTCGTCACCCGCGCGGTGCGCGAGGGGCTGATCGACGTCGCCCGATCCATCCAGATCGGGGTGCGAACCGTCGCGCCGCAGGACTACGGGATTGAAATTCTGGACGCCGACTCCTGCCACGCGCTGGGCGCGGGCGGCATGGCGGCGCGGATCAAGGCTCGGGTGGGGCCGGGGGCGGCCTATCTCTCCTTCGATATCGACGCGCTCGACCCTGCCTTTGCGCCGGGCACAGGCACGCCCGTGGCGGGCGGTCTGACCTCCGCGCAGGCGCTGGCCGCCATCTGGGAGTGCCGCGAACTGGATTGGCGGGGCATGGATGTGGTGGAGGTTTGTCCTGCCTACGACCACGGGGAGATCACCGCCTTAGCGGCGGCGAGCGTCGCCCAGCGCTATCTGCAGATCCTCGCGGGCAAGATGGCGCCTCGCAACCCCTGAACCCATGTTGACAGATGCGGTCATGCGGGCCATCGAAGCGCCAACAGAAGGAGCAGGGCGATGGCGAAGGTCTTCATTGATGGCGAGGCGGGCACGACCGGGCTTGGCATCCGCGACAGGCTCGCCGCCATGCCCGCCATCGAGATGGTGAGCATCGCGCCCGAGCGGCGCAAGGACCCGCAGGCCAAGCGCGAATTGCTCGCCCAGGTCGATGTGGCCATCCTGTGCCTGCCCGACGACGCCGCCAAGGAGACTGCCGCCGTGGTGGCGGATCTGGGCGCCGCAGGCCCGCGCCTGCTCGACGCCTCCACCGCCCACCGTATTGCGCCCGGCTGGACCTATGGCTTTCCCGAGATGGCGAAGGGGCAGGGCGAGGCCATCGCCGCCGCCAAATATGTCGCCAACCCAGGCTGCTACGCCACCGGCGCCATCGCGCTGCTGCGCCCCCTCACGGACGCCGGCCTGATCCCCCATGATTTCCCCATCACCATCAACGCGGTCTCCGGCTATTCCGGTGGCGGCAAGTCGATGATCGAGGCCTATGAGTCCCGCAGCGCGCCCGATTTCGAGCTTTACGCCCTGGGTCTCGAACACAAGCACATGCCGGAGATCCAGACCTATGGTCGCCTCACCCGCCGCGCGATCTTCGTGCCTTCGGTGGCGGATTTCCGGCAGGGCATGCTGGTCAGCATTCCCCTGCATCTCGATATGTTGAAGGGCGCCAAGGCCGGAGATTTCGAGGCGGCGCTGCGGTCCCATTATGCAGGGGCGCGCCATGTGCGGGTGGAGGCCGCCCCGTCCTCCGGCAAGCTTGAGCCGCAAGCGCTCAATGACACCAATGACATGGAGCTGTTTGTTCTGGCGAATGACAAGCACGGCCATCTGGTGCTCGTCGCCCGGCTCGACAATCTCGGCAAGGGCGCCTCAGGCGCGGCGGTGCAAAATCTGGAGTTGATGCTGGGAATTTAGGCAGTCGGCATTCGGCAGTCGGAGCAGGTTCAGGCAGTCGGCGAAGGGTCTCGAACCCCCTAATGCCCACTGCCTACTGGCTCAAACCTCTTTCTTCCAGGCCACCACGCGGCTGGCCTGCATGCCGAGGCCCTCGATGCCGCAGGAGATCGTGTCGCCAGCGCGCAGATAGTTCGGGGGCTTGCGGCCCAGCGCCACGCCGGGCGGGGTGCCGGTGGTGATGACGTCGCCGGGCTCCAGCTTCATGAAGCGCGAGACGTAGGACACCAGATGCTTCACGCCGAAGATCATGGTGGTGGTGTTGCCGGTCTGCTGGCGGGCGCCGTTCACGTCGAGCCAGAGGTCGAGCTTCTGCACGTCCTTGATCTCGTCGGCGGTGACCATCCAGGGGCCGAGGGGGCCGAAGGTGGGGCAGCCCTTGCCCTTGTCCCATTGGCCGCTGGAACGCTCGATCTGGTATTCGCGCTCCGACACGTCATTGCAGACGCAGTAGCCCGCCACATGGTCGTGAGCGTTCTTCTCGGCGATATAGCTGCCGCCCGTGCCGATGACGATGGCGAGCTCGATTTCCCAGTCGGTCTTCGTCGAACCCTTGGGGATCACGATGTCGTCGTTCGGGCCGATGACGCTGTTGGTGGCCTTCAGGAAGATGATCGGCTCGGCGGGGATCTTGGCGCCGGCTTCAGCAGCGTGGTCCGCGTAGTTCAGGCCGATGGCGATGAAATTGCCGGGACGTGCAACGCAGGACCCCAGACGCGGCTTGCCGCGCACCAGCGGCAGGTTGCCGGGACGCAGACGCGCGATCTTGCGCAGGGCCTTCGGAGAAAGCGTATCGCCCCCGATGTCGCCGACGACTTCGCTGAGATCGCGAATGCGGCCATCCATGTCGACGAGGCCGGGTTTCTCTTTGCCGGGTTTGCCATAACGTACGAGCTTCATTTTGATCTCCCTTTGAAATCTGCAAGCGTTGATGGATGTCCTAAGCGATGGGGCGGCGCGCCTGCAAGCGTATAATAGTCTGATGTCGGCGCCTCACATGCCGCTGAGCTTTCTCAGCCGGTCTTTCGTCTCCTGCGGCATGCGCCAGACCTCGGCGATGACCTCCTGCAATTGCTCACCCGTGCGCGGCTGATTGAGCGGCAAATTGAGCTTGCGCATGTCCTCCATGCACTCCGGATCCGCGAAGGTCGCCGTTAAGGCCTTGCGGAGGGCGGCCACGCGATCTCTGGGCACGTCCGGCGGCGCCGTGAAGGGACGGCCCAGAGCCAGCGGCGCGGCGGCGGCCTTCAACAGCCGCAGCTTCTCGGGGTCCGTGACCACATCGGCGGCGAAGGGCACGTCCTTCAGATCGGGCTCCGCAATGGGGCCGAACTGGACGATGGTCTTCACCGTCTTGTCCGTGATCCAGGTGGGGCGGGTGGACATGATGGAGGAGTAGAAGGTGGGGAAAGCGTCGACTTCCCCGCGCTCCATGGCGAGGAAGACCTCGTTCTGGCCGGGGTAGCCCAGAACGATGCGCAGTTTCATATCGAGGGCTTCGGCGAGCAGGCGCGTGTTGAAGCTCGGCGTCGAATTGAGGCCGGGGGTGCCGACGGAGATTTCCCGGTTCTGGATGTCGGCGATGGTGGAGACGGGGGCCTTGGCGCGCACCACGAACAGGCCTGTCTCTATGCTGGGTGATCCCAGCCAGTTGAATTTGCTGGAATCGTACATGGCCTCCTTGTTGCCCAGCAGGGGTTCGAAGGGCAGGGTGTTCTGCAACTGGCCGAAGGTCAGCCCGTCGCGCGAGGCCACATTGTAGAGATGGTTGGTGGCGATGACGCCGCCCGCGCCGGGCATGTTGCGCACCACGATATTGGGCGCCCCCGGCAGATGCCTGACCATGTGCTTGGCGACGATGCGCGACAAGGCGTCGTAGCCCCCGCCCGTGGCGGAGCTGACCACCAGCGACATGGTCTTGCCGCGATAGAATTCCTCCAGAGCGTCGGCGGCGGCGGCTTTGGGTGCGAGCCCGGCGGCCAAACAAGATAAGGCGAAGGCGCAAATAGCGGCGCGCATGTATCCTCCCTGCGCCAACCTATTTTGCTCTGAAGTGGCTGGCGGCCAATCATGCGCAACCCTGCGCATCTGTCCAGCACAACATTTTGGGCGCAGCAGGACTGCGCTCGTTGTGGGATGGGTCGCAGTTCTTGCCATGCTTGAGATTCCTTGATAATTTTTCAACTGAGATAACACAATTAAGTGGGGGGATTTGAGAATGCGCATGGTTTCCGCCTTGTTCGTCGCTCTGGCGATGTGCTCGCCGGGTGCTTCGGCCCAGACCCCTCCGCTCCTGAAAGTCGTGGTCCCTTTCCCCGCTGGCGGCGCCGCAGACATCGTTGCGCGTCTATGGGGCGAAGACGTTAAAAATGGCGGCGGACCGACGGTCGTCGTGGAAAATCGGCCCGGCGGTTCGGCCATCATCGGCACCGACCTTGTGTCCCGCGCCGCCCCTGACGGTGGGACCGTGGGCATTGTCGCCCCGTCCTTCCTCATCACCGCAGCGATCCGCAAGCTGCCGTACGATCCCTTCAAGAACTTTGAGCACCTGTGCCGGTTGATCGACTCGCCGCAGATCGTCGCGGTCAACGCTGCATCGCCCTATAAAACCTATGACGAACTGATCGCCGCGGCGCATGCGCGGCCCGGCACCCTGATGTTGGGCGCGAATGGTCCCGCCACCACCCAGCATGTGGTCGCGGAAATGTTGAAGAAGGCCAGCAAGGCGAACATGACCTTCGTGCCCTTCAACGGCGCCGCGCCGTCGGTCACCTCGCTGATGGGCGGCCAGACCCATGTGGTCGTCGCCAATTATGCGGAGGTGAAGGCCTTCATCGATTCCGGAGGCCTGCGGGCGGTTCTCGTGACGAGCCCCCAGCGCATCGCGCCCTTGCCGGACGTTCCGACCGCCCGCGAGAAAGGACTGGGCTTCGACATCACCAACTGGTTCGGCATGGTTGGCACGGGGGCCTCTCCCAAGCCCGCAGTCGATGCGCTTCAGGGCTACGCCAAGAAGGCTTTGGCCAATGCGTCCATCATCGACAAGCTCGCCCAGGCCCAATTGAGCCCCGCCGTGCTCTGTGGAGCGGACTTCACAGCTTTCCTCAGGGAGCAGTATGAGACTTACGCCGCCATCGCGCGCGAGGCGGGCATCAAGGACGAGTCGCCATAGTCCCGTCACGCGCAGCGCCGCCTGCGTGAGCGCGGCGCTCCCCCCATGACGCGCAGCGTCAGGTCGAAATAGTTGGCGCTGGGTTCGATGATGATTTCGACGCCACGGACGGTCCGAGCTAGTCCTTTTTCGGCTGATAGGGGCCCAAAGAGCGGGCCGCCGCCTCCACGAGCGAAAGCTCGAGGATCTTGTCGAGATCGACCTTCGCGTCGGTGACCTCGCCCTGGGCGATGAAGAATTGCAGGTCCTTTCGCAGGCTCTCCACATTGGGCTTTCCGTCGGCGCTGATCGCCTGGACATAGCTGGATCGGATCTGCTCCTCCTTCATACCAAGATTGCGGGCGAGGATCTTGACCACGGCCTCTCCCTTGGCCCCCGTCGAAAAGCGGCCGTCGACCACAGCGTCATTGTAGTCGCGCAGGGCCCGCACATAGGCGCGCAGAAATCGCTCGCCTATCGTCCGACGTTCCTTGAGGAATTTTTCCGAGAAGAAGACGAGCCCGATCTGATCCCCGGGATAGAAATCTTCAGTGGAGGCGAAACGCACCGCCACGCCCTGATTGACCAGATAGGTCGCGAAGGGTTCGATCATCAAGGAGGCGTCGATGGCGCCATTGGTGAAGGCGCTGACCTGGGCAGGGAAAGGGAGAAACACCTTATCGATGCTGTCATAGGGGATGCCCGCCTTTTGGGCGGCCTCATTCAGGGTTGAACCTGGGCTTCCCCCGGGCGCCACCAGCGCCACCTTGAGCCCCTTCAGGTCTGCGTAGCTCTTGAAGCGACCGCTATCGATGAGAGCCTTGCGCACCATGAGGGTCTGAAACAGATAGCCCGTCTCCATGCGTGAGCGATCCGCCACGATGCGGATGCCGATGCTGCGAGCGGCGGAATTGTAGAGGCTGGCGGAGGCCGCCCCGCCACCCACGTCCAGCTCCCCCTGTCCGATGGGCGCCATCATCTTCTGGGCACCATCGAAGGGGGTGAAAGCGACCTCAAGCCCCTCGGCGGCGAAATAGCCCTGATCCATGGCGATAAAAAAGCCCGCGTCGGAGCTGTTCCCCACCGTCCCCACCGTGACGCGATCGGCCGCCAGCGAGGGCCCCGCGACTGTGGCGATGGCGAGAAAGATCGCCGCACAACGTCCCATGAACATGTTTCCTCCGGTCATTCTGGAATTCGCGCGCCCCTTATGCCGGGGTCGCCTGCTTTCTTATCTCAGGCCTGCAGCTTCATCACTCGCAGCGCGGCCTGCGTCAGCGCCGCAGCCTTGTCCATAAAGCGCAGGGGAAGGTCAAAATGGTTGGTCCCGGGTTCGATGATGATCTCGACTTCGCAGCCCAGCGCCCGGCAACTCGCCGCATAGCATTCAGATTGCAGCTTGAAGCCTTCGGTCTCGTTCGGCGCATAGCAGATCAAAAGGGGCAGGGGGAGAGCGGGCATATTGTTTTGCGGCGACAGGGCTCGGGCCGAGGCGTCGTCAAGGTTCAGCCACTCATTGCAGTTGGAGAGCTGCACCGGCTCCAGATCGAAGAGGCCCGATAGCAGCGAGGCCGATTGAACGAAGCCTTCGGGCAAGCCGTAGTCGCCAGCCCAGCCGCCAGCGATCATCATGCCGCCGAGATGCCCGCCCGCTGAGGAGCCGGAGACATGGATGCGCGCGGGATCGCCGTTCAGGCGCGCTGCGTTCTCATAAACCCAGGCCAATCCCGCCCGGCACTGGCGCACAATCTCGGCCACGCTCGCGCCGGGGGCCAGCGCATAATTGATCGCCACCACGGCGGCGCCGGCCGCCACGAAGGTTTGGGCCATGAAGGTGCTGTCGGCGGCGTCCAGCATCCGCCAATAGCCGCCGTGGATGAAGACGAAGATGGGCGAGCCGGGCTTGCTTGCCGGAAAGATGTCCAGCCGCTCGGCGGGCGTCGGGCCATAGGCGACGTTCAGCTCGCAGGAAAGCGTGGCGCGCATGGTCGCGCTGTGGCGGGCGTAGTCCTGCATCATCGGCGTGATGTCGGGCACGGTGCCTCGCGCACTCATCTGGCGGTTGAGTTCGCTCTGGTCCCAATAGCGATAGACAAAGCCCGTCATCTCAAACCCCGATGCGCTGTTCGATCTGGGCGCGCTGCGCTGCGAGTTGCTCCGAGGTTCCGCTCCAGACCACGCGGCCCTTCTCCACGACGTTATGGCGGTCGGCGAGGCGCATCAAGGCGTCGAGATTGCGGTCGACGACGAGGATCGAGAGGCCCTGCGCGCGCAGGGCGCTCAGACAATTCCAGATGTCCTGCCGGATCAGCGGCGCGAGCCCCTCGGTGGCTTCATCCAAGATCAGCAGACGCGGATTGGTCATCAGGGCGCGGCCGATGGCGAGCATCTGCTGTTCGCCGCCCGACAGCGTGCCTGCGGATTGGCCGCGGCGCTCCTCAAGGCGCGGGAAGAGGGCGAAGACGCGGGCCAGCGTCCACGGCTCGGCGCCCTTCGTCCGGTTGGCGGCGGTGGCCACCAGATTTTCCTCCACGCTCAGGCGCACGAAGATCTGCCGCCCCTCGGGCACCAGGCCGATGCCGCGCCGCGCGATTTCATGGGGCGGCAATCCGTCGATGCGCGCGCCCTCGAAACGCACCGTTCCGCCCCTTGGCGGGTTGAGGCCCATGATGGCGCGGATGGTCGTGGTCTTGCCCATGCCGTTGCGCCCGATGAGGGTCACCGCCTCGCCAGCGCCGATGTCGAAGCTGACGCCAAAGAGCGCCTGCGCATCCCCATAGCCCGCATTGAGACCCTCTACCTTCAGCATCACTCGCCCCCCAGATAGGCGGCGCGCACGGCGGGGTCGGCGCGCACGGCGGCGGGGTCGGCGGTGGTGAGCAGGGCGCCATTGACCAGCACGGAGATGCGGTCGGCCAAAGCGAAGACCGCGTCCATGTCATGCTCCACCAGCAGGATCGTCACCTTGCCGCGCAGGGCCTGCAGGATCTCGATCATGCGCTCGCTCTCCTGCGGTCCCATCCCGGCCATGGGCTCGTCCAGCACCAGCATGCGCGGCTGCATGGCCAGCGCCGCCGCGAGCTCCAGCTGGCGGCGCTCGCCGTGGGAGAGGGCGTCCACCCGCGTCTGCGCGCGCGCCTCGAGGCCGACGCGGGCCAGCACCTCCCTGGCGGGATGGCTCAGGCTGGCGTCAGAGGCGGCTGAGCGCAGGAAGCGATAGGAATGGCCCTGCCGCGCCTGCACGGCCAGCGCCACATTGTCGAGCACGGTGAAATCCGCGCAGAGCTGTGTGATCTGGAACGAGCGGCCCAGGCCCGCGAGCGCGCGCCTGGGGACGCTCCAGCCTGTGATGTCCGCGTCGAAGAAAGCGATGCGCCCGGCGTCGGGCGTGATCTCGCCGGTGATCTGGCCAATGAGGGTGGATTTGCCCGCGCCATTGGGGCCGATGATGGCATGGCAGTCGTTGGCCACCACGCTGAGCGTCACATTGTCCGTCGCGCGCAGGGGGCCGAAGCTTTTGGTCAGACTGGTGAGGGTGAGGGCCGGGCTCATGGCTTCCCCCTCCCGCGCACGAGTCCCCAGATGCCGCGGGGCGCAAACAGCGCCACCAGCAGGACAAAGGGTCCGAAGACGATCTGCCAATGCTCGGTCCAGCCCGCGAGCGCCGTCTCCACCAGCAGGAAGGCCGCCGCGCCCACGATGGGGCCAAAGAGGGAGGAGAGGCCGCCCATGATGACAATGATCATGAATTCGCCCGAACGCACCCAGCCCAGCAAGCCCGGCGAGACGAAGCGGTGGAGATTGACCCAGAGCGCTCCCGCCAGCCCCGCCATCATGCCCGCGATCACGAAGGCGAGGAGGCGATAGCCATAGACGGAGAAGCCCAGCGCCGCCATGCGCCGCTCGTTCGACGCCGCTCCGCGCAGAGCCATGCCGAAGCGCGAGACCACCAGCCGCCACTGGATGAGCAGGCAAAGGCCCAGCGCGCCAAGGCTGATCCAGTAGAAGGTCTGCGCATTGGTGATGCGTTCGCCCGCGAAG
>CANGTC010000143.1 GCA_947456505.1 Beijerinckiaceae bacterium | reverse complement strand
TTGCCGCCGTCTCATCAGTGGTCATCAGGCTCTTGCGGATAGTCTGGCTGTGCGCTGAGCAGGATAGCTGCCAGATGGCTGTTCTTGGGTGCCGCTTGAGCGTGACGCCCGCTATGAGCTTGATGGTGTTTGCGTTGGGCTTCCGTCCCACGCCGTCCCCGCAATTATTACAGCAAGCGCAAGAGCAGCGCCCACGACAAGACTGCGGAATGACTGTGGAAAGAGCAACCGCTATGGGCGGCGGCTTGCTGGGGTTTTGGGGCTATGTCGTTGGGAGACTTGGCGGAAGAATTTTGTAACAGAATTCCGCAGTCGGCGCTGCGGCGCCCATGTTTGCCAAAGCGTCAAAATCAAGCCACGATAGGCTGGTTGAGCGATGAAGTGTAATATCGTGACGCTGACCGCATCACAGGGATGGTTGGGAGCCATCCAGATCCCACCCTTCCCTTTGGAAGGATGGTGGGCGCGACAGGGATCGAACCTGTGACCCCTACCATGTCAAGGTAGTGCTCTCCCGCTGAGCTACGCGCCCGACCGACCAACGCGAGCGCTGGCCACGGAACGGATCGGGGTATAACGGCAAGCCCGTCGCTGCGCAAGCGCTGGACGGCACAATCTGGAATAATCTCCTCAGGCGGCCAGAAGCCGCTGAACTTCGCTGACGAGATCGCGCAGATGGAACGGCTTTGAGAGGATCTTGGCGTCCTTCGGAGCGTTATTGTCGGGGTTGAGGGCCACGGCGGCGAAGCCAGTGATGAACATGACCTTGATGTCGGGGTCGAGTTCGGTGGCCCGGCGCGCCAGTTCTATCCCGTCCATCTCGGGCATGACGATGTCAGTCAGCAGCAGCTCGAAGGGCTCTTCGCGCAAGCGATTATAGGCCGACATGCCATTATCGAAGGAGGCGACGTCGAATCCGGCGTTCTGCAGGGCGCGCACCAGAAAGCGGCGCATATCATTATCGTCTTCCGCCAGCAGGATTTTTGACGATGCAACGGCGATCTCGTTCATTTCAGCCTCAATGTTTACGCGATCCCCATAGGACCAACGCCGGGTAAACGATTGGTGAACAAGCAGATGAATAGCCCCTTTGAGGTTAATGGTTTCGGTATTTCCACAGCTCAGGCCAGCATCTGTGGCTCGGGGGTGGGATGGACAGGCCCCCCGCCACAAGGCAAAGTAAGCGCCACGGATTTCCGCGAGGGTTAATGGACCGTTTCGATCAGAAAGCTTCCACCCTGGGCCCGTTCGTTCCGGAGACTTCGGCTGCGCCGCGCGATCCGGAGCTGGAGCGCGCTTTCGAGGTGGCTCGGCCAGATGGTTTAGCCGGACCGGTTATTTTCTCCTCCGGCCATTCCGGCAGAGTCTATCCCGCCGCCTTCATAGCCGCCTCCCAGCTCGATCCTCTGGCCCTGCGGCGGTCGGAGGACGCCTTTGTGGATGAGCTTTTCGGGGCGGCGCCGGAGCTGGGGGCCATTCTCATGCGCGCCCATTTCCCACGCGCCTATCTTGATGTGAATCGCGAGCCCTACGAACTCGACCCCAAGATGTTCGAGGGGCGTCTGCCCGCTTTCGCCAATACGCGCTCCATGCGGGTCGCGGGCGGTCTTGGCACCATCGCGCGGGTGGTGGGGGAAGCCAGGGAGATTTATAAGCGGCGTTTGACGGTCGAGGAGGGGCTTGAGCGTATCGAGAGTCTCTACAAGCCCTGGCACCGCGCCCTCAGGAGCTTGCTGCAGCAGGCCTGGCGCCAGCGCGGCATGGCTGTTCTGATCGATTGCCATTCCATGCCCTCCAACGCCGGGCGGGCGGATCGCATCAAGGCCGACATCGTCCTGGGCGACCGCTATGGGGCGAGCTGTGATCCGGCTCTCACCGAGGCGGCGGAAAGCCGCTTGCGGGCTCTTGGCTATGCGGTGGCGCGCAACAAACCCTATGCGGGGGGGTTCATCACCGAACATTACGGAGATCCGGCAGCCGGCTGGCACGCCCTGCAGATCGAGATCAATCGGGGGCTCTACATGGATGAGGCGACCATTGAGCGCGCGCCAGGCTTCGAAGAACTGCAGAATGACTTGAAGGAAGTCATGCAGGCGCTGATCGAGACTGCGGAGGGATTGGGAACGCGCCGTCTGGCTGCGGAATGAGGTCAGGCCTGAAAGCCGCCTCGAACGCCCCCTGAAAAAGAAAGGAGGCCGCTCGTTTGCACAAGCGGCCCCAAGTCAAGGGAGGAAACGCCCAAGAAGGGCATCTGTGCTGCGCAAGGCGCTGCACAATGGAGATATCGACCCAAGCGCGGAGATATACAAGTGGGCTTGGGTCAAAATCACGGAGTGTTGTATTTTTAAGACATTCGAAGGGTTGCCAAAGTCAAAACGGGCGCGAATGACGAAAGCGTGAAGAATAAATTGAAGTCTTCAAAGAACAACTTTGCCCCAAAAAGAAAGGAGGCCGCTCGTTCGCACAAGCGGCCCCAAGTCAAGGGAGGAAACGCCCAAGAAGGGCAACAGCAACAACGTTGCTGCATAGCGGTATGATTAATGCCGCATCGCACAAAAAGCAAGTTGCGATTGCGAAAAAACCTGTGGCAGGATGTCGCACCTGCGGAAAATCCTCGTCGCTCTTCCTCATTCAAGGTCTCGCCGAGGTTCAGCGGCTCATATAAGTGTCATTCCGCCGCGTCTGGCGGCAAGCAGAAGAGGCCCCGCATGAAGCCTGTGGATTTCGCGCAGTTCGTTGAAGAGCTCGCCGCCGTCTCCGGCGAGGCGATCCTGCCCTTTTTCCGCACCTCCCTTGGGGCGGACGACAAGTCGCGCGGCGGCGTTTTCGATCCGGTGACCGAGGCCGACCGGGCGGCGGAAGCGGCCATGCGGCGGATGATCAACGCCTCCTTCCCCGATCATGGCATCATCGGCGAGGAATTCGGCGACCAGCGGGAAGACGCCGAATGGGTCTGGGTGCTCGATCCCATCGACGGCACCAAGAGCTTCATCTCGGGCATGCCGGTCTGGGGCACGCTGATCGGGCTTCAGCATGGGGGCAGGCCCTGCTACGGGGTCATGAACCAGCCCTTCACCCGCGAGCGTTTCAGCGGCGACGGCGCCAGCGCCACATGGCGGGGCGTCGGCCTCAAGGACAAGCCCGTGGAGCGGCGCCTTCATGTGCGCGCCTGCGCAAGCCTCGCCGAGGCGACCCTCATGACCACCCACCCGGCTCTTCTGGCGCCAGGCACTCTGGAACCATTCCAGCGCGTGGAAAAAGAGGTCCGCCTGTCGCGTTACGGAGGCGATTGCTACGCCTATTGCATGCTGGCGGCCGGCCATGTGGATCTGGTGATCGAGAGCGGCTTGAAGCCCTTCGACATTGTGGCGCTCGTACCCATCGTGGAGGGCGCGGGCGGCGTCATCACCAGTTGGGATGGCGGCAGTCCGGCCAAGGGCGGCGCAATCATTGCGGCGGGCGACAAGCGCGCCCATGCTCAGGCGATGGAACTGCTGGCCAGAGGCTGAACGGCGGCGCTGGACCCGGGGATAAAGGCGTCGAAGGCCGCCCAGAACTGGGTTCGGACGCCATCGCGCTCCATCATGATCTCATGGCGGGCGGCGGGGATGGCGATGAGGCTCCCCGCCTTGAGCCTCTGGGCGAAGCGCTCGACCGCGCGGCTGTCGACGATCCGGTCATCGCCTGCGGAAAAGACCAGCATGGGCGTCAACACGCGCCGCGGATATTCCGCATCGGCGAACTCGGCCATCAGGCGGAAGGCGGAATTGATCCAGCCGATGGTGGGATCCCCAATGGCCAACTGGGGATCCTCAGCCACCAAAGCCATGAAGCGCTGGAACCGGGCCGGGTCGGAGGTCAGCGTATTCCCGTCAAAGGCCCGCGACAGGGCGGCTCTGGCGTTGCCGCCAGGAATGAACGCCGCGCCAAGGCCGACGGCGTCCAGAACCTGCGCCAGCAACCGCGCGAGGCGAGGCAAGCGCAACCGGTAAAGATCAATCATGGGTGCGGTCGTGACGATCCGCGCGAAGGGGGAGCGGCCTGCGTGCGATTGAGCGATCAAAATCGCGCCGCCCATGGAATGGGCGAGACCGAACCAGGGCCTGGGACAGAAGGGGCCAAGCACCTGGCCCACCAGCGCGTCAAGATCACGCTCATAGATCGAGAAATCGTCAACGTGGCCCTTCCGGCGATTGGAGAGTTCGCGCCCGGACAGCCCCTGCCCCCGCCAGTCAAAGACGACGGCCGTCAGCCCGCGCGCCAGCAGTTCGCCCACGATCTCCAGATATTTTTCGATAAACTCGGCCCGGCCAGTGCAGATCACCACCGTGCCGAGACTGTCGCCGTCGGGATGCCAGCGGGCCACCCTGATCGCCATGCCATCGACGGCGCGCGCCATGGTCACGATGCCGCCCGCAGGCGCCGGGTTCTCCGCTGTGAGGATCAAACGCATCGATTCGGTGCTCCACCCCATCTCTTATAGCGCCGCTGCGCCCGGCGGAAAGCGCAGCAGGAAGGATGCTGGCGCCCTCTTGCAATCCGCAACGCCCGTTCCCAGATCTTCACCGCGCGGGCCACTGATGGACGCGCAAACAGGCGCCCGGCAGGGGCCGGGACGTCCATGTCGCTCAACATGAGGATATGAACCATGCGTCAATTTGATCTTTCGCCTCTCTACCGCTCCACGGTCGGCTTCGACCGCATTCTCTCGCTGCTCGACCAGGTCGCGGGCGCGGGTTCCGATGGAGCCGCCGCCTATCCCCCCTACAATATCGAGCGGACGGGCGAGAACGCCTACCGCATCACCGTCGCCGTCGCCGGCTTTGGCGAAGAGGACCTCTCCATCGAGATCAAGGAGAACGCGCTCCTGATCCGCGGGTCGAAAGAGGGCAAGGGCGGCCTCGAGCCCAAGGCCGAAATCCTGTATCAGGGCATCGCCGCCCGCGCCTTCGAGCGCCGGTTCCAGCTCGCAGAACATGTGGAAGTGACAGGCGCCAGCCTGCGCAACGGCTTGCTGCATGTGGAGCTGGTTCGTCAGATCCCCGAGGCGCAGAAGCCGCGCAGGATCCAGATCGGCGGCGCCAAGGTGGTCGAGGCCTCCCGTCAAGCCGCGTGAACCGGGCTTCCCCCGCCGAACTGAAACACGAAGGGCGCCTCGCGGGGCGCCCTTTTTATTAGTCCAGCGGATTGATGGGCACGCCATTGGCGAAACCCGGCCCGACCATCGGCTGCATCGGCGCGGTGACAGGTGGCGACGGCGCCGCAGCAGGGGCGGCTGTCGCGACCGGCGGCGCCTGTGCAGGCCCATTGGAGGAGGCGGGCGCCGGCGCCATGGTCGCTTCGGATGGGGAAGGCTTGGCCCGCGAAGTTGGCGGACGCGGACGCATGCCGGACGGCGCAGCCTCCCCTGAGCCGGGCGGCGACGGGGCGAATCCCGGTTGGGGCGCGGGCGCGCCGCCATCAGGACCGCTGATTCTTGGAGCGATTGTGGCGAAGCGCTGCAGGATGGCGCCATCGGCCGCATTGACCACCAGACGCAGGGGTTGCCCCGCACGGTCCGTCACATCGGCGAGATACACATTGCCATTCGGGCGCATCTTCGACACGCGAAAGCCAGCGCGGCTGAGGCGCTGGACGATATCCTGCGGCGTCATCTGCGCCGGCGGATGGTTGCCGCCGCCCCAGAATCCGAAGAATTGCGCCTGGGCGGGGGCGGCCCCCGCAATGAGGCTGGCGCACAGAAACAGTGCGAGGCGGCGAGCGCGCATCGCGAAATGAATGCTGAAAACCCATGGCTGCGAGCGCAAACTGCTCATCCCAACCTCCTGTCCGGACCAAAGGATCCGCTGACATCTCAGGTGACGCATAACCATAGCATTGTGGCGACCGCAAGACGACTATCGTTCATACGATCACTTGGCGGATCTTACAATCTCGATAAATCGATCCGCCTCCTGCGGCTTTGTGGCGAAGGAGGCGACGAGCCGCACGAAGACCTCATCGGCTTGCGGCGACTGGCTGACCGTAAGGCCCCGCTTGCCCCAAGGATAATAAAGCGCGCCCGCCGCTTTCAAGGCGGAATCCGCAGCGCGCGGCAAGATAGCGAAGACCTCGTTCGCCTCGCACGGCCAGGGCAGGCGCACGCCGGGGCAGGTCGCCAGCCCCTGCGCCAACCGATCCGCCATGGCGTTGGCGTGGCGGGCGAGGTCAAGCCAATGGCCGCCATCAAGATAGGCGGACATCTGAGCGCCCAGAAACCGACCCTTCGACAGGGTATGCCCGCCCCTCTTGCGGCGAAAGGCGAAATCCTGCGCGAGCGCTTTATCGAAAAAGATCACCGCCTCACAGCAGAAGGTCCCGTTCTTGGTGGCGCCGAAGGAGAGCACATCCACGCCCGCCCCCCAGCTCATGCGGGCGGGCGAGCAGCCCAGACGCGCCACGGCGTTGGCGAAGCGCGCCCCGTCCATATGCACCCGCACCCCCGCCCCATGGGCGGCGGCGCAGAGGGCATCCAGCTCGTCGAGACTATAAAGCGTGCCGCATTCAGTGGCCTGGGTGATCGACAGGGCCGAGGGCTGGACCTGCTTCACAAGGCCGCGCGGGAACCGGGCCAGTGCGCCTTCGAGGGATTCCAGGGAGATCCGCCCCTGGGGGCCCGTCAGCCCCACCAGCTTGGCGCCCGCCGAATAGAACTCCGGCGCGCCGCACTCGTCATTGGCGATATGGGCCTCCTCATGGCAGAAGATCGCCCCATGGGGCGGGGTGAGCGCCGCCAGCGCCAGGGCATTGGCCGCAGTGCCTGTGGGCAGCAGGAAGACCGCGCAGTCCCGCTCGAAGACCTCCTGAACCGCCTTTTCCGCCGCCGCCGTCCAGGGATCAGCCCCATAGGGCATGGCCGCGCCGGCGTTGGCGGCCATCAGCGCCGCCAGAACCCGGTCGGACGCTCCTGAGGAATTGTCGCTGGCGAAATCCATGGCTGCGCATCTCCTGTTCACCTGCTTTGTGGACGAGAAGCTGCCCCCTGTTCAACCCGGCAAACCCTCAGGAGGCCCCCCTCCAGCATTTTGCCGCAGGTCAGCCGCCCCGGCTTGTGCGGAAGAAGTAAATCTGTCATGTTCCACCCTCCCAGATAGGACAGCTTTGCTGACCATTTGTGGAGCGGGCTCCCAAAATCACAAAATGCTTCGATTTGGCTGCTCTGGGCGACCTTTCAGGTGGTCCAGCTGAACTGCCGGAGCGTGATAGGGTGTGCGGTGGCGAGGCGTAGCTCGGTGGGATGCCACCGAACGGAGCGAACAATGGACGGGCACGACAACAGGGGACTGGATGGCAGGGACGCGCTGGCGATGAGCGGCGCGCTCAAACGCACGGACGCCGCCACCACCATGACTCCCCCCGTTTTTGGAGCGCCCCCCATGCAAATCCCCATGTTCGACCCCGCCATGCCTGAAGCCCAGGGTCTCTTTGATCCCGCCTATGGCAAGGATTCCTGCGGCGTCGGCTTCATCGCCGACATGCACAACCGCAAGACCCACGAGATCGTCCAGCAGGGCCTGCAGATCCTGCTTAATCTTGACCATCGCGGCGCGGTGGGCGCGGATCCCAAGCTCGGCGACGGCTGCGGCATTCTGGTTCAGATCCCCCACGCCTTCTTCGTCGAGGAATGCGACAAGGTGGGCATGACCCTGCCAGCCGCGCAGCACTATGGCGTTGGCCAGTTCTTCATGCCCCGCAACGACACAGCCCGCGTCGAGGCGGAAAAGATTGTCGCCGCGCAGCTTTCGCAGGAAGGCCTGACGCTTCTGGGCTGGCGCGACGTTCCCGTCGACAACTCGGACCTCGGCGACGCCGTGAAGGCGGTCGAGCCCGTGATGCGCCAGGTTTTCGTGGGTTATGGCGCCGCGACCAAGGACGAGGATCATTTCGAGCGCCAGCTCTATCTGGCCCGCAAGTGCATCTCCAACGCCATCTATGCGCTGGCCCGTCGCGACATGGCGGAATTCTATCCGGTCTCCATGTCCTGCCGCACCATCGTCTACAAGGGCATGGTGCTGGTGAGCCAGCTTGGCTCCTACTACAAGGACCTGAGCGACCCGCGCTTCGTCAGCGCCCTCGCGCTCGTTCATCAGCGCTTCGCCACCAACACCTTCCCGTCCTGGCGTCTCGCCCATCCCTATCGCATGGTCGCCCATAACGGCGAGATCAACACCCTGCGCGGCAACGTCAACTGGATGGCCGCCCGTCAGGCCTCCGTCGCCAGCGAGCTCTTCGGCGACGACATCTCCAAGCTCTGGCCGATTTCCTACGAAGGACAATCGGATACCGCCTGTTTCGACAACGCGCTCGAATTCCTCGTGCAGGGCGGCTATTCGCTCTGCCACGCCATGATGATGCTGATCCCCGAGGCCTGGGCGGGCAATCCGCTGATGGATGAGGATCGCCGCGCCTTCTACGAATATCACGCCGCCCTCATGGAGCCGTGGGACGGCCCTGCCGCCATGGCCTTCACCGATGGCCGCCAGATCGGCGCGACCCTCGACCGCAACGGCCTGCGCCCCGCCCGCTATATCGTGACCGAGGATGGCCTCGTCATCATGGCCTCGGAGGTCGGCGTGCTGCCGATCCCCGAAGAGTCCATCATCAAGAAGTGGCGCCTGCAGCCCGGCAAGATGCTGCTGGTGGATCTGGAACAGCACCGCATCATCTCCGACGACGAGATGAAGCAGACCCTCTCCAACGCCCATCCCTACAGCGAATGGCTGGAGCGCACGCAGATCGTTCTGGAAGACCTGAAGCCCGTGGAGGCCCGCGCGGCCCGCACCGACGTCTCCCTGCTCGACCGTCAGCAGGCCTTCGGCTACACGCAGGAAGATCTCTCGATCCTGCTCGCGCCCATGGCGGCGACGGGCGAAGAGGGCGTGGGATCCATGGGCACGGATACGCCCATCTCCGTCCTCTCCGACAAGTCGAAGCTGCTCTACACCTATTTCAAGCAGAACTTCGCCCAGGTGACGAACCCGCCGATCGACCCGATCCGCGAGCAGCTCGTCATGAGCCTCGTCTCCTTCATCGGCCCGCGCCCCAACATCTTCGACCGCGAAGGCAACTCCAAGCGCAAGCGTCTGGAAGTGCGCCAGCCGATCCTGACCAACGCCGATCTCGAAAAGATCCGCTGCATCGGGCATCTCGAAGATTCCTTCGATACTCGCACCCTCGACATCACCTATGCGGCCGATCTGGGCGCGTCGGGCATGGAGTCCATGCTGGAGCGTCTGTGCGAACGCGCCGAACAGGCGGTGCGCGGCGGCTACAACATCATCATCCTCTCCGACCGCATGGTTGGCCCGGACCGCATGCCAATCCCCGCGATCCTCGCAACGGCGGCGGTGCATCACCACCTCATCCGCAAGGGCCTGCGCACCTCTGTGGGCCTCGTGGTGGAGACCGGCGAGGCGCGCGAAGTCCATCACTTCGCCTGTCTGGCGGGCTATGGCGCGGAAGCCATCAATCCCTACCTCGCCTTCGAAACCCTCGCCTCCATGGCGAAGGAGTTCCCCGAGGAAGTCGATGAATATGAGGCGGTGAAGCGCTTCATCAAGTCAGTGGACAAGGGCCTCTTGAAGGTAATGTCCAAGATGGGCATCTCGACCTATCAGTCCTATTGCGGCGCGCAGATCTTCGACGCCATCGGCCTCAGCAAGAGCTTCGTGCAGAAGTATTTCACAGGCACGGCGACCACCATCGAGGGCGTGGGCCTTGAGGAGATCTCGCACGAGACGGCCGCTCGCCATCGCGACGCCTTCGGCGACTCGCCCGTGTATCGCAATGCGCTGGACGTGGGCGGCGAATATGCCCTGCGCATGCGCGGCGAGGCTCACGCCTGGTCGGCCCAGTCGGTCTCGCTGCTTCAGCATGCGGTGCGCGGCAACGCGCAGGATAAATATCGCGCCTTCGCCAAGCTGCTCAACGAGCAGGACGAGCGCTTGTTGACCATTCGCGGCCTGTTCCGCATTCGCAGCGCCGAAGAGGATGGCCGCAAGCCCGTGCCTCTCGACGAGGTCGAATCCGCGAAGGACATCGTGAAGCGTTTCGCCACCGGCGCCATGTCCTATGGCTCCATCTCGCGCGAAGCCCACACCACCCTCGCCATCGCCATGAACCGCATCGGCGGCAAGTCGAACACCGGCGAGGGCGGCGAGGAAGCCGACCGCTTCAAGCCCATGGCCAATGGCGACAGCATGCGTTCCGCCATCAAGCAGGTGGCCTCGGGCCGCTTTGGCGTGACGACGGAATATCTCGTCAATTCCGACATGATGCAGATCAAGATGGCGCAGGGCGCAAAGCCCGGCGAAGGCGGCCAGTTGCCCGGCCACAAG
>CANGTC010000142.1 GCA_947456505.1 Beijerinckiaceae bacterium | reverse complement strand
GCCGGCCCGGCGATGCTGGGCACACAAAAAAAGGCCGCGCTATCGGCCCTTCCGTGGGGCCTGAGCGCGTCCTTTGACGAAAACCCTGGTGGGCGTAAACCCTGATGGGGAATTCGAGCGGGAGGCGCCCCGGCCCGAAATGTCCACGCTAACTAGACGAGAATCGAAGCCTTGGGAAGCCCCGCCGCAGGTTGCCCCCAAACCAAAAAAGCCAAGTCTGCGCTAAATCGCGCCGTGACAAGAGCCGCCGCGAACGTTAGACCAAGCGCATGTCGCTACCCCGTCAAATCTCGACCTTTTTTGGCGTCGGCCTCGTCTCCATCGTGGCGGACTACGGCACGCTCATGTTTCTGCGCGAGGTCTTCGGGGTCAGCCCGGTCTATGGGGCTCTGGCGGGCTATCTGGTGGGCGGGGTGGTGAATTACCTGCTCAACCGCGCCCATACCTTCTCCACCGACCGCGACCATGTGCAGGCGGGCTGGCGCTTCGCCAGCGTCATGGTGGTGGGCTTTTCGCTCACCGGCCTGTTCATGTGGGTTTTCGCCGAAAAGCTGGAATTGCCCTATCTGGTCGCCAGGGTGATCACGACCGGCATCGTCTTCTGCTGGAATTTCGGGGCCCACAAGCTCTGGACCTTCGGGGAGAGGCGCCCCGAATAGGGTCAGCGCGGCAGGCTGAATCCACCCCCAAGTCCTGCTCCTTGTCATCCAGATCTTCATCAGCCGCGAGATTGATGTGGGGCAGGGCGGCGGCCGGGATCAGGGCGGAGCCCTTCTGATTGACAATCGCCGAGCTTAAGCTTTTCATTGCATAAAAGTAACGATTTGTAAAAATACTGCAATGCGGCCCCGTTTCTGAAAGGGTCTTGATTGCTCCTTGCCGGGGAAAGCTTTATATGAAGCTGGTGGGGTTGGACCTCATAGTGGAGGCGCAGAAACGCCATGCCAATGTCGCGAAGCGGCTGGCGACCTGGGCCGTTGTGGTCGGGTCGAAAGCGACGGTCTGGTCCTCTTTTCAGGATGTCCGCAAATGCTGTCCCGCAGCCGACAAGGTCGGCGACAGATTTGTCTTTGATATCGGCGGCAACAGATTTCGGTTGATCGCGAAGATCAATTTCCCGGCTGGCGTTGTCGCTGTCCGATGGTTCGGCACCCATGCCGAATATGACAAGATCGATGTGGAGGAGGTCTAGACATGGCGCGCATCACCCCGATCAGAACGGACGCCGACCACAAGGCGGCTCTTGCGCGGATGGATGCGCTCATGGATGCGCAGGCAGGTTCCCCCGAAATCGACGAACTTTCCGTCCTTGGCGACCTGGTGGAAGCCTACGAGGCCAGACAGTTTCCCATCGAGCTGCCGACGCCTTTGGAGGCGATCCGCTTCCGCATGGAACAGGCCGGGCTCGAACCGCGCGATCTCGAGCCCTATATCGGCAATCCAGGAAGGGTCGCGGAAGTGCTCTCGGGTAAGCAACCGCTGACCCTCGCCATGATCCGGGCGCTTCACAAGCATCTGGGCATTCCGGCGGAGGTTCTGATCGGCGCCGCCTCTCCCACGCGCACGCCTCATGAAGCGGAGGTTGGTTAGCCCGGTCGTGTCAGTCAAGGCGGAAGCTTTTGATCTCATGCATGTTTGATCTCATGCATGAATGTGTGGGGCGTGCAGGCGTCGCGAAAGTGGTTTAAGCGGCCCTGCGGCGAGCCAATGACGGGCCACCCATCATCGAAGCTGTAAACGTCAGGCGGCAGCGCCCCTAATCCTCCTCTTCCTCATCCAGATCCTCATCGTCCGCGAGGTCGATATGGTCGAGGGCTGCGGCGGGGATCAGGGCGGAGCAGAGGGCCTCGGCGGATTGGCTGTGCCAGATGCAGCGCACCTCCCCCTTCTCCACCGCCACAACGGTCATCAATGGGCCGCCGGACTTGAGCTGGACAACGTCGCCGGGTTCCAGAGTCATTCTGTTCTCTCCGATAGGGGGCGGGGCGCGCCGGGGTGAAGAATCACCCCCAAGATTACCATATGGGCCCCGTCTGGACAGATGGCGGGATGGTCGGGTCAGGTGTCCGATGAGGCTTCTTGCGGATAGAGGCCCGTCTGGCGCAGGGCCTCCCCCAGAGCCATGGCCGCGCAGACCGCCACATTCAGCGAGCGCATGCCCGGCCTGATGGGGATCAGGATGCGGGCGTCGGCGGCCCCATGGACTTCCGGCGGGGCGCCTGCGGATTCCCGGCCCACCATGAGAATGTCGTTGGGCGCGAAGGTGAAATCCGTGAAGGGCAGGGCGGCGCTGGTGGAGAGCAGGACAAGCCGTCGTCCAGTGGGCGCCCGCCATTCCTCGAAAGCGCGCCAGGACACGTGGCGGGTCACGTTCACTGCGTCCAGATAATCCATGCCGGAGCGGCGAAAATGCCGGTCGCTGACCGGAAAGCCGGCCGGCTCGATAATGGAGGCCTCGACCCCGAGGCACGCGCAGAGCCGCAGCATGGTGCCGCAATTCTGGGGGATATCGGGTTGGTAGAGGGCGAGGGCGAGGGACATGGGCCGCCCTCTAGCACCGGCGAGCGCCGAGGTCGACTAAAGAGAGGTCTAAAGCCCCCCTCAAGGGCGGTTCAGGCTTAGCCGCCTATGGACAAGCGGGGCGAAGGGTGCGACATAGCGCCCGCTCATTTTATGTCCGCAGATGTCGGAACGGCTCGTGCGTCCGACGCGGGATGGCCGTATAAGCGGCGATGGGTCGCATTGCGGCGCGCAAGCGCTGCAAATAGGCAATCAGGACGTCGGAGCGTCCGGCAAAGACAGATAGCCCACCGCCGCCCCGGCTCGCCGGTTCTGGCGGACGAACCAGTGTTTGGGGGTCCATCGTGGCAAATGCATCGTCGGTAGAGCCGACTCGCAGGGATATGCTTTTCATCGCGACAGGCGCGGCTGGCGCCGTCGGCGTCGGCTCGGTCGCCTGGCCCTTCATCCACCAGATGAATCCGGACGCCTCCACCATCGCGGCGGGCGCGCCCATCGAGGTTGACCTTTCGGCCATCGCTGAAGGCTCCATCGTCACCGTGAAGTGGCGCGGCAAGCCGATCTTCGTGCGCCATCGCACGGCCAAGGAGATCAAGGACGCGGTCGACGTTCCGCTGTCTCAATTGCCTGATCCGCAGGCTGACGCCCAGCGCGTCAAGAAGCCCGAGTGGCTCGTGGTCATCGGCGTGTGCACCCATCTGGGTTGCATCCCGCTCGGCCATCAGGGCGACTATGAGGGCTGGTTTTGTCCCTGCCATGGCTCGGCCTATGACACCTCCGGCCGCATCCGCAAGGGTCCCGCGCCGAAGAACCTCGAGGTGCCGAATTACGCCTTCGCCTCCGACACCAAGCTGACCATCGGCTAACGCTGCAAGCGGGGATCCGCCCCGCGCGCCATCAAAGCCTTCCAGCTTTTTGCAAGAGATCAAAACATGAGCGGACCTTCCACTTACGTTCCCAAAAGCGCCCTCGGCCGCTGGTTCGAGAGTCGCCTCCCCATCATGGGGCTCATCCACTCCTCCTTCGTCGTCTATCCGACGCCCAGGAACCTGAATTACTGGTGGACCTTCGGCGGCATTCTCAGCGTCATGCTGGCGGTGCAGATCCTCACGGGCATAGTGCTGGTGATGCACTATACCCCCCATGTGGATTACGCCTTCAGCTCCGTCGAGCTCATCATGCGCGACGTGAACTGGGGCTGGATGATCCGCTACATCCACGCCAACGGCGCTTCGATGTTCTTCGTCGCCGTCTATATCCACATGCTGCGCGGCCTCTACTACGGCTCCTACAAGGCGCCTCGCGAAGTGCTCTGGATCCTCGGCGTGATCATCTACCTGCTGATGATGGCCACCGGCTTCATGGGCTATGTGCTTCCCTGGGGCCAGATGAGCTTCTGGGGCGCCACCGTCATCACCAACCTCTTCTCGGCGATCCCGCTGGTTGGCGAATCCATCACCACCTGGCTCTGGGGCGGCTACTCCGTCGACAACCCGACTCTGAACCGCTTCTTCTCGCTGCATTACCTGCTGCCCTTCATGATCGCGGGCGTCGTGGTCCTGCACGTGTGGGCGCTGCATGTGGTCGGCCAGAACAATCCTGACGGCGTCGAGGTGAAGAACGTGGCGCGCGACACGCTGCCCTTCACCCCCTACGCCACCGTCAAGGATGGCTTTGCGATGATCTGCTTCATGCTGTTCTTCGCCTGGTGGGTCTTCTACGTGCCGAACTATCTTGGCCACGCGGACAACTATATCGAGGCGAACCCGCTCTCGACCCCCGCCCACATCGTGCCCGAATGGTATTACCTGCCCTTCTACGCGATCCTGCGCGCTGTGCCCTCCAAGCTCGGCGGCGTGGTGGCCATGTTCTCGGCCATCATCGTGCTCTGCTTCCTGCCCTGGCTCGACACCTCCAAGGTCCGCTCGGCGAAATATCGCCCGGTCTACAAGGTGTTCTTCTGGCTCTTCGTCGCCTCGGCCGTTGGCCTTGGCTATCTGGGCGCCATGCCGGCTGAGGGTGGCTACGTGCTCGCTTCGCGACTGCTGGCGATCTACTACTTCGCTTTCTTCATCGTCGTGATGCCGCTGCTCGGCCTGTTCGAGACGCCGCGAGCGCTGCCGGCCTCCATCGCCGACTCCGTGCTCAAGAACGCGCATAGCGCCAAAGCCTGACCGAGGGACTGATCATGATCCGTTTGAAGACACTCGGTCTCGCCGCCCTTCTGGCCGCCGCCGCTCTGCCCGCCATCGCTGCGTCGGGCCATGACACCAAGACCCCCGAGCGCCAGAGCTGGAGCTTCGCTGGTCCCTTCGGAACCTTTGATCGCGCCCAGTTGCAGCGCGGTTTCAAGGTGTTCCGGGAAGTCTGCTCCAACTGCCATTCGGCCAAGCTGCTCTCCTTCCGCAACCTGGCCCAGCCCGGCGGTCCCGAATTCTCCGAGGCGCAGATCAAGGCGCTGGCGGCGGAATACAAGGTGCAGGATGGCCCGGGCGAAGACGGCAAGATGTTTGAGCGTCCCGGCCGTCCGGCTGATCGCTTCCCGTCCACCTACGCCAATCCCGAGGCCGCCAAGGCGGTGCTCGGCGCCGTGCCGCCGGATATGTCGGTGCTCGCCAAAGCGCGCACCTATAGCCGCGGCTTCCCGCTGTTCCTGGTGGATCCCTTCATCCAGTATCAGGAACATGGCGTCGATTATATCTATTCGCTCCTGGCGCTCGGCTATTCGAACGACAAGGATCCGAACCACAACGACTATATGCCCGGCAACCGCATCGCCATGGCCAATCCCCTCAGCGATGGGCAGGTGGAATATACGGACGGCACACCCGAGACCGCCAAACAGTACGCCAAGGATGTGGCGGCCTATCTGATGTGGATGGCCGAGCCGAAGCTCGAAGAGCGCAAGAAGACCGGCTTCAAGGTCATGGCCTTCCTGATTCTCTTTGCGGGCCTGCTCTACTTCACCAAGAAGCGCGTCTGGGCCGGCGCCCACGCCTGATCCGCAAGCTTCGTCAGAAGCAGCGATCCGCGAAACCAGAGGGTCCCGCAAGGGGCCCTTTTTCGTTGGAGGCGCGGTCGTTTCAGTCCTGCGCGATTCTCAGACGGAGATTTCGAACCGCGACAGGACCGCGAGGTTCGAGGGGCGGGGCATGTTGAGATAGTCGTGAACGGCCATGGAGAGCCGTGTGCCGGAAATGTTGTTGTGACGCCTTGGGGCGGCATTGCTCAATGGTGGCGGATCAGCGTCAGGAAACATTTTGGGACGGCCCGCCATTTCGCACAAACGGTTCAGCAGGCTTCGGGTCTCGCCAAGGCGCATTTCCTCTTTGGCGAGTTGTTCCTTCAGGGCTTCGATGGCGGTCTCAAAAGTATCCGACATGGCAGGATCCCTCTGTTTTGATAGACGAAATATACATATTTGTAATTTTAATGTCAATATATGAACTATAAATGAAACAAAAAAAGTCACGCGTTGTGAGAGGGTTAGCCTAAACAGATGTTAAACATCCAGGTTAAATAATCCCAAATATATGATTTCATTGAATAAATAGAAACAGCTCGAGTCGTCGAAGCAGGCGTCAAAACGCGGCTAAAATGGCGTTTTCGCCATTCTGCTCTTTATTACTATCGGTTTTTGTTTCGCGCGCGGCCTTCCCCTTCAGCCGGACCGCCAGGGGGGCCAAAGCCGCCCTGGCCGCTGCAGAGGCTCAGACGTCGTCGCGCTTGAAGTCCAGGTTGGGGCCGCCCTTCTGGCTCTTGAGATAGGCGCCCACATCCCCAAGGGGATCCATGGCGCGGCGCAGGCGCTGGCCCACCAGCTGATCCAGCTGGATCGCCTGGGAGAGGGTCAGATCGCGGCCCATCTGGGCGGTGATCTTGTGGTGCTCAAGCGGCGCCAGATGACGCGAACCTATTTCCCGGGCGATCTTGGTGGTATGGGCCTCAAGCTCGGCGGCGGGCACGGTCATGGAGATGATGCCGAGCTGGTCGGCCTCGATCCCCGAGAGGTTGCGGCCCACCAGCGCGATATAGGAGAGCTTCTTGATCGGCACGCCCCCATGCAGGAGCGTGGAGGTGACGAGCTGCCCGAAGCTGCCGCGCAGGATCTCCGGCATGCCGAGCTGCGCGTCCTCGGCGGCGAAAACGAGATCGTGGCAATTCATGATGCCCAGCGCCCCGCCCAGGCAATAGCCATGCACCTGGGCGATCATGATGCGCGGAAATCCGCGCAGGGTCTCCGCCAGCTGGATTGTGGGCGTCGGGCGATCCCAGTCCAGCAGCGGCCCGTCGCTGACGTTTTTAAGAAAGTTGAGGTCAAGTCCGGATGAGAAGCAGGGGCCTGCGCCCCGGGTGATGACCGCCTTCAACTCCTTGTCGGCGCGCACGATCTCCAGCGACTGCATGAAGGCCTCGCACATGGCCTCATTCCAGCAGTTGCGTTTGTCCGGCCGATTGAGGGTGATGCGCGCCACGCCCGCGTCCTCCAGCCTGTCAAGAATAAGTTCCGGCCAGGTCCTGATATTGATCCAGCGGTCTGCGGCGTCTTGGGTCATGCGTTCCTCCTCATTGTTTCGACCATCAAAAGGCAAGACCCGCTTGCCCGTCAATGCCAAGCGTGGGAAAACGTCGCCCGTCGCCTCCGCACGGGGCCCCACGTTCAGGGATGGATTTCGCTATGAGTCAGTTCAAGATTTGCGCAATATCAGGCAGCTTGCGCAAGAATTCCTTCAACACCGCCGCCCTTCGCGCCGCCCAGGAGCTTGCGCCTGCGGGCGTGACCGTCGAGATCGCCGATCTTGCGGACATCCCTCTCTATGACGAGGACCTGCGCCATGAGGGTTCCTTCCCTGATCCGGTGAAGCGCCTGCGCGCCCAGATCGCGGCCGCTGACGCCGTCCTCTTCGCCACGCCTGAATACAATTATTCGGTGAGCGGCGTCCTCAAGAACGCCATCGACTGGTGCTCTCGCGCCCCCAACCAGCCCTTCGACGGCAAGGCCTACGCCATTCTGGGCGCGGCGACCGGCATTCTCGGCACCTCTCGCGGTCAGTGGCACTTGCGCCAGATCATGGTTGGCTGCAACGCCTATGGTGTTAATAACCCGCAGGTCTACATCGGCGGCGCTGGCCAGAAGTTCGACGCCTCCGGCCGCTTCACCGACGAGCCCGGCCGCGTGCTGATCGGCCAGTTGCTGGAAGCCTTGGTGAAGCTGGGCACGAAGCTGAAGGCCTGAGGGCCGCCGGTTCGGTTGCCCGACCGGGTGCGGGGCGCTATAGCTTTTGCAAGCGAAGTGGATTCCGGTTCGCGTGAAGAAAAGCATGGCGACGCTCAATTCTGGGGTGCTTTCGATTTCGTGTGAAGCGAAAGCGCTCCAGGATCCGCCGCACCCGGGTCCCCGCCTGCGCGCCGATGAGATCGGCGCTTGAAGAGGTCAGCCGATGACAAGCCTATCCATTGACGACGCCGGGATGATCGCGGATGCCTTTTGCGCTGCTGTGGCCAAGCGCAAGAGTTTCGCCGAGCCCTATCCCTGGCATCTCGTGGACGACATTTTCCCGGCGCAGGTCACCCATGCGCTCGCCACTTTGCCCTTTCCGGCGCCAGCGCTGCATGGGGTGTCGGGCACTCGCGAGGTTCACAACGACACCCGCAGCTATTTCGACGTGGCGCAGATGGCGAAATATCCCGTCATGCGGGCGGTGGCTGAGGCGCTGCAATCGCAGCAAGTGGTGCGCTGCATCGCCGAGAATTTCGAGGCGCCCGTGGACGACACCTTCCTGCGTCTTGAATATGCGCAGGATATCGATGGTTTCTGGCTGGAGCCGCACACGGATCTCGGCGTTAAGAAATTCACCTGCCTGATCTACCTCTCCGAAGGCCACGAGGATCTCGGCACGGATCTCTTCCGCTCGAAGGAGGAGCACTTCGGTCGCTCCCCCTTCGTGCCCAACACCGCCATGATTTTCGTGCCCTCGGACAAGACCTGGCACGGCTTCAAGCCCCGCCCGATCAACGGAGTGCGTAAATCCGTGATCCTGAACTATGTGACCCACGACTGGCGTGCGCGCGAGCAGTTGTCGTACCCGGAGACGCCGGTCAGGGTGTGATCCCCCCGCCTACTTCGGCAGATTGAAATGCCCCTCCACAAAACCCAGATCCAGCGTCATCGCCGGATCCACGGTTGCGTTGACGAGCTTTTGCTCCTTCAGCCAGATGATCTGCTTGTGGATGTCGCCCACATCGAGCCGAGCCTGCGCGTCGGCGGGAAAGGCGCTGGCCTCAACCAAGGCCACGGCCTTGTCGAGGGGCTCTGAGGGATAGACATATTTCGCGATGAGCCGCGCCGCCGCGTGGGAGGTTTCGTCGAACAGGCGCTGGCCCTGGGCGTCTTTCTTCATGAAGGCGCTCGCGTAATCGCCGGCGCCCTTTTGGTAGGCGCGCACGAAGCGCTGGGTCAGGTCGCGTCGTCCCTGCGCGGTCTTGGTGGCCGTGAAGACGCCGCCAAACTGATATTCATCGAAATCCGAATACCAGCCGATCAGTTTCGCCTTGCCCTCCGCGATCAGCGGCTTGGCGATATGCGGCGCGATGATGATCGAGTCGATATGCCCGCCCTCCAGGGCCGCCACCATATTGGGCAGGGTCTTGAGGCCTCTGATGTCGACGCTGTCCAGCGCAAAGCCCGCCACCCGCGCCAGTTGCCCGATCTGGTAATGGAAGGAGGAGCCTGTCTGTGTGATCCCCAGGGTATGGCCGGGAAAATCCGCCATGCGGCGAAAGCCCTTGTCATAAGCGGCGTTGGAGACCAGCACCGCATTGCCTTCGTAGCCCTTGGCTTCCTTGGCCTGCGCCGCGATGATCTTGAGCTGCCCCTCGCCCGCCAGATTGAAGAAACCGCCCGTGAAGGCCGTGACGCCGAAGTCCACATCGCCGGTGACGGCGGCCAGCGCGATGGGCTGCGCCGCCTCGAAATATTGCAGGGTGACGTCGAGCCCCTGCTCGCCGAAATAGCCGCGCTCCACGGCAAGAAACAATGGCCCCGAGGAGACGAAGCGCAACACGCCGACGCTGATCTTGTCCGCCGCCCGCGCTGGGCTGGCGAGGGCGAGTGTTCCGGCCGCAAGCCCGCCCAGAAGGCGGCGGCGCGACAGGTGGAAGCAGGGCAGGGTCATGGGTCGCCTCCAGCGTTATGGCTTGGGCGATCTTTTATGCAGGCGGAAGGCGGGATGCAAATGGCCCTACCGCCCCTTGCGTCCCCGCGTCGGCTTCGACCCGCTCTTGCCTGCTGAACTGCGCGGGCGCGCTTCGCCGCCGCCCCAGTTGTGCGGGCCCATGTCGTCGTCGGTCGGCTTGTGCGCGCGGGTCGTCGGCAAATTCGCGACGCTTCCGTATTTCTTCGCGCCCGCATAGGCTCCTGCGCGGTCTTCCACCTCCGCCTGCCGCGCCATGGGATCGTCGCCGATGGCCAGCTCCACCGCCTGCAACCTCTTGATCTCGTCGCGCAGGCGCGCGGCGGTTTCGAAGTCGAGATTGGCGGCGGCCTCGCGCATGCGCTTTTCCAGATCGCTGATCGTGGCCTTCATGTTGTGGCCGGCCTTGGGCGTATCCGCGAGGCCTGTATCCACGGTCACGTGATCCTGCTCGTAGACCGAGCCCAGAATGTCCTGGATGCCGCGCCGGATCGTGGCGGGAGTGATGTTGTTTTCGCGATTATATTGCTGCTGCTTCTCGCGGCGCCGGGTCGTCTCGTCCATGGCGCGCTGCATGGAGCCGGTGATCTGATCCGCATAGAGGATCACCTTGCCATCGACGTTTCGCGCGGCGCGGCCGATGGTCTGGATCAGCGAGGTCTCGCTGCGCAGGAAGCCTTCCTTGTCGGCGTCGAGAATGGCCACCAGCGCGCATTCGG
>CANGTC010000141.1 GCA_947456505.1 Beijerinckiaceae bacterium | reverse complement strand
TCGGCAGTCGGCAGTCGGCAGTCGGCAGTCGGCAGTCGGCAGTCGGCAGTCGGCAGTCGGCAGTAATGTTTTTGAATCAGTGACTTAGTGTCAAGAATAATCTTCAGACATTTGCGTCCGACTGCCGATTGCCTAATGCCGATTGCCTTACACCCCGTCACAACATGCTGGGCAGCACCCGGTCCGGCGGGCGGTGGCCGTCGAGGAAGGCCTTCACATTGATGATGACCTTCTCGCCCATGTCGATGCGGCCCTCCTGGGTGGCCGAGCCCATGTGCGGCAGCAGCGTCACCTTGCCCGCCTTGGCGAGGCGCACCAGCTTGGTGGGAACGGCGGGTTCATGTTCGAACACATCGAGCCCGGCGCCCGAAATCTCGCCGCGCTCCAGCATCTGCACCAGCGCGGCTTCGTCGATGATCTCGCCGCGCGCAGTGTTCACGATGATGGCGTTGGGCCGCAGGTGCTTCAGGCGCCGCGCCGACAAAAGATGATAGGTGGCGGGGGTGTGCGGGCAATTCACCGACACGATGTCCATGCGCGCCAGCATCTGGTCGAGGCTCTCCCAATAGGTGGCCTCCAACTGCTCCTCGATGGCGGCGGCGACCCTGCGGCGGTTGTGATAATGGATCGACAGGCCGAAGGCCTTGGCCCGGCGGGCGAGAGCCTGGCCGATGCGGCCCATGCCCACGATGCCGAGCCTCTTGCCCGTGATGCGCCGCCCGAGCATCCAGGTGGGCGACCAGCCCGACCAGTCGCCGCCGGGAATCACATGGGCGCCCTCGACCACGCGCCGGGCCACCGCCAGAATCAGCGCCATGGTCATGTCCGCCGTGTCCTCGGTCAGGACCCCCGGCGTATTGGTGACGGTGATGCCACGCTCAATGGCGGCGGCGACGTCGATATTGTCCACGCCATTGCCAAAATTGGCGATGAGCTTCAGTCGCTCCCCCGCCTGGGCGAGGAGCGCCCGGTCGATCCGGTCGGTGACGGTGGGCACCAGCACATCGGCGGTGGCCACGGCGGCGGCGAGGTCAGCCGCGCTCATGGGCGCATCCGATTCGTTGAGGCGCGTCTCAAAAAGCTCGCACATCCGGGTCTCGACGACCTCGGGGAGCTTCCTTGTAACCACGACGAGGGGTTTTTTCCTCACGATCACTGACCTTTGACACCGGCTGCGAGAAGCGCGCCAAGCTCGCGTTCACGCCACCTTAACCCGGCTGGGAGCAGATGGAGGCGTAAACCGCGCCATGTCGCCCTTCTCTCTTATCAGATGGAGGGACTCGCAGAAAGGTGACGAAACGGCTGGCCGACGCCAGGACCAGGAGAATGTGGCTGATGCTGATTGATCGCGGACGCAAGAGCTGCTCACCAAGCCGCAGGGCCTGCGGCTGGCTATTGGGTCTATTCATTGCGCTGCTGACGACCCTGACGCCTGTCCCCTTCGCTGAGCCGGGGGCGCGCGCGGCGGATGGCGTGCAGATGGGTTCGGTGACCGGGCTCCGCCTTCCGCGCTACGCCAGCCTGCGATTCGACAAAACCAATGTCCGCGAAGGCCCCAGCAAGACGCACCGCACCGCCTGGATCTATCAACGCGCAGGTCTTCCAGTTGAAATTATTGGAGAATTCGACACCTGGCGGCGTATCCGCGACTCCGAGGGAACCGAGGGCTGGGTGCTCGCCTCCCTGCTTTCAGGGCGCCGGACCGCCCTGGTGGCCCCCTGGCGAAAAGCCGAGGAGGCCTCGCTTTACGCCAAGCTTGGGGCCCCCGAAGTGATTGCCAAGCTCCAGTCTGGAGTGCTCGCCAATGTGAAGACCTGCCAGGCCGGCTGGTGCCGGGTCTTTGGCGAGGGTTTCGATGGTTTCATCAAGCAGGGCGACCTCTGGGGCATCTATCCCGACGAAAGCCTCTGAGACCTGCACTCTTCCTGGACTGAGCGCTTTCAGCGCTGGAAAGCCTATGATAGAACGCGCGATCAATCGTCGGGTGCGGACCCGGATGGCGTTCTTGCGTTCGCCAGGCAATTGGAAAGCGAAGGATCGTGATGAGCGAAAGGCGCTCGAGCTTCGGATATGAAGACCTGCTGGCTTGCGGGCGTGGGGAACTCTTTGGCCAGGGCAACGCCCAGCTGCCGCTACCCCCCATGCTGATGTTCGACCGGATCACGGAGATCTCCGAGACGGGCGGCGCCAATGGCAAGGGTCTGATTCGCGCAGAATTCGACATCAAGCCGGACCTCTGGTTCTTCGGCTGTCATTTTCAGGGCGACCCGGTCATGCCCGGGTGCCTCGGGCTCGACGCCCTCTGGCAGCTCTGCGGCTTCTATCTGGGCTGGCTTGGCTCGCCGGGCCGGGGCCGTGCGCTTGGCGTGGGCGAGGTGAAATTCACCGGCCAGGTCCTGCCCAGCGTCAAGAAGGTGGTCTACGGAATCGATTTCAAGCGTGTGTTCCGCACCAAGCTGGTGCTGGGCATCGCTGACGGCTTCGTTGAAGCCGACGGCGTTCGGATCTATGAGGCCAAGGATTTGCGCGTCGGCCTGTTCCAGCCGGGCGCCGGCGCCTGAATGGCGCGCATCGCCTTTGTTAATGAATAGGATCGCAGGAGAAGCGTATGAGACGGGTCGTGATCACCGGCATGGGGATCGTCTCCTCGATCGGCAATAATGTGCAGGAGGTCGCGACCTCCCTGCGCAACGCCACCCCCGGCATCGTGCGGGCGGACAAATATGCGGAACTGGGCTTCCGCTGCCAGGTGCATGGCGCCCCGACCCTCGATCCAGAGACCATTGTGGATCGTCGCGCCATGCGTTTCCATGGCGGCGGCACGGCCTGGAACCATGTGGCCATGGAACAGGCCATCGCCGATTCGGGCCTCGAAGACTCCGACATTTCCAACGACCGCACCGGCATCATCATGGGTTCGGGCGGCCCCTCCGCGCGCACCCTTGTGGAAGCCGCCGACATCACCCGCACCAAGGGCCCCAAGCGCGTCGGCCCCTTCGCCGTGCCCAAGGCCATGTCCTCCACGGCTTCAGCCACCCTCGCCACATGGTTCAAGATCCGGGGCGTGAACTATTCCATCTCATCGGCCTGCTCCACCTCGGCCCATTGCATCGGCAATGCGGCTGAAATGATCCAGTGGGGCAAGCAGGATGTGATGTTCGCGGGCGGTTGCGAGGAGCTCGACTGGACTCTGTCCGTGCTCTTCGACGCCATGGGCGCCATGTCCTCAAGTTACAATGACACGCCCGCCACCGCTTCGCGCGCCTATGACAAGACCCGCGACGGTTTCGTGATCGCGGGCGGCGCGGGCGTTCTGGTGCTGGAAGAATATGAACACGCCAAGGCGCGCGGCGCGAAGATCTACGCCGAGATCGTCGGCTATGGCGCGACCTCCGATGGCCATGACATGGTCGCCCCCTCGGGCGAGGGCGCCATGCGCTGCATGCGCCAGGCCTTGGCCACGGTGAAGACG
The DNA here is from genome assembly GCA_947456505.1 of Beijerinckiaceae bacterium. Taxonomy (GTDB): domain Bacteria; phylum Pseudomonadota; class Alphaproteobacteria; order Rhizobiales; family Beijerinckiaceae; genus Terripilifer. The sequence goes on along the minus strand of CANGTC010000141.1, from coordinate 6,983 downwards.
CCCATCGACTATATCAATCCGCACGCGACCTCGACCCCCATCGGCGACCTCAAGGAAATCGAGGCGATCCGGGCGGTGTTCGGGGACAGGATCCCGGCCATTTCCGCCACCAAGTCGCTGTCGGGCCATTCGCTCGGAGCGGCCGGCGTGCAGGAGGCGATCTACAGCCTCTTGATGATGCAGCATGGCTTCATCGCCGAGAGCGCCAACATCACGGAAATCGACCCCGCCTTCGCCGACATGCCGATCCTGCGCCAGCGTCAGGATGGGGCAAAGCTCGGGACGGTGCTGTCGAATTCCTTCGGCTTTGGCGGCACCAACGCCACGCTGGTGATGAAGCACATCGACCTGTAACGCTGGCGCAGATTGCCGCATCGTCACCCGCGCTTTGGCGCCGGGCGGCGTAACGATCTGCAATCATTTGTTACTTTGAAGAAGCAGCGATTCGGGCCACCACTTGGTCAGACCAAAGCTTGAGTTGAAATTTGTTCGGGGTATGGCGTGAAGGGATGACTGGCTTGTTGATGCAAGGAAAACGCGGCCTGATCATGGGCGTCGCCAACGATCATTCGATCGCCTGGGGAATCGCCAGGGCGGTCGCCGCGCAAGGCGCTGAACTCGCCTTCACCTATCAGGGCGAGGCCTTGGGCAAGCGGGTCAAGCCGCTCGCCAACAGCATCGGCTCCGAGATCGTGCTGCCTTGCGACGTCGAGGATATCACCAGCGTCGACGCCGTCTTCGACGCCTTGCGCGAGCGGTGGGGCAAGCTGGACTTCGTGGTCCACGCCATCGGCTTCTCCGACAAGAACGAGCTCAAGGGCCGCTATATCGAGCAGACCACCCGCGAGAATTTCTCGCGCACCATGGTCATCTCCTGCTTCTCCTTCACCGAGATCGCCCAGCGCGCCGCGCCCATGATGAACGAAGGCGGCTCGCTGCTCACGCTGACCTATGGCGGCGCCACCCGCGTCATGCCCAATTACAACGTGATGGGCCTCGCAAAGGCGGCGCTGGAATCCAGCGTGCGCTATCTGGCGAGCGATCTTGGCCCTCAGGGCCTTCGCGTTAACGCCATCTCGGCCGGCCCCATCCGCACCCTCGCGGGGGCGGGCATTGGCGAGGCGCGGGCCATGTTCAGCTTCCAGCGGGCCCATTCGCCGCTTCGCCGCGCCGTCACCATCGAGGATGTCGGCGGCTCCGCCCTCTATCTCCTCTCGGATCTGGCGTCGGGCGTGACCGGGGAAGTGCATTTCGTGGACGCGGGCTACAACGTCATTTCCATGCCCCGCCCCGAAGACATGCGGGAGCAGGAGGACTGATCCTCCCGCCTGGATTTTTTTAAAGACCTACTGACAGAAACATGGCAATATCCTCTTTTTAGGGGATTTTTATGCCTGTTATCGATGTGCGCGAACCGGCTGCGCCCGGGCGGGCCCAACCCGTCGCCTTCCTGCTGATCCTCGTCATCGGCATGAGCGCCTGCCTCGCCATGTCATGGCCCGGCGTCACGGAAATCTGGCGATCCGGATCCTATCGCGACACTGACGACGTCATGCGCATGGTCCAGGTGCGGGACTGGATGGCCGGACAGGGTTGGTATGATCTGCGCGCCTTGCGGCTGGACCCGCCGACCGGCACGCTCATGCATTGGTCGCGGCTGGTGGACCTGCCCATCGCCGGCCTGATCCGGCTCTTTGGCCTCTTCGCCGAACAGGAGACCGCCGAGCGCCTCGCACGGATCGTCTTTCCCCTCGTCCTGCAGGGGCTGCTGCTGGTGGGGACTGGCCTGTGCGGACGCCTGCTGGCGGGAGAGTTCGGCGGGATCGTGGCGGTGCTGCTGACCATCGCCTCCGGCATGAGTTACGCCCAATTCGTTCCTGGCCGCATCGACCATCATGCGCCGCAGATCGTGCTGCTCGTTTTCATGGTCTATGCGTGCCTCTGCGGGCTGGACCCGCAGCGCCCGCGCATGGCCGCTCTGGCCGGTCTCTGCGCCGCCCTGAGTCTGGCCATCGCCATCGAGAACCTGCCGTTCATTCTGTTGCTGATGGCTGTCTTTCCCGTGGCCTGGGCGCTGCAGGGCGCCCGCATGCGCGGGGCGATGGTCTGGATGGGGGCGGGCTTTGCGGCGAGCCTGCTGCTGGCCTACGGCCTCTTCCAGTCCCCCACCCTCTGGACCACCAGCGCCTGCGACGCCCTCTCCGCCGTGCATATCCGCGCAGCGCTTTCGGGCGGCGTCGCCATGTGTGTGCTGGCGGCCTTTGATCGCTGGCGCAAACCCGGGCCAAGCGGCAGAATCGTCGCCACCGGCCTCGTGGGCCTCGTGGCCGCCCTGCCCCTGATCCTCGACCGGCAATGCTTCATCGACCCCTTCAGCGGCATGGATCCTCTGGTGCGCCAGCTCTGGCTGGCCCATGTGCGCGAAGCCCGCTCCATCGCCCAGACGCTCGCCGAGCAGCCGCAAGGCTGGGGACTCTGGGTCATGTCCTGGACGATGGGAACCATCGCCATGGCCATCGCCGTTTTCATGGAACGGGGCCTTGCGCGGGCACGGCTCCTCGCCTTGCTCGGCCTTACGTTGGCGGGCTGCGCGACAGCCCTTTACATGATCCGATCAGTCAGCAGCGTCGCCCCCCTCGCCCTTCTGGGGGGCGTCTGGGCGGTAGCCCGGGTGCGCGACGCCTGCGGCAAGCGGGAGCTTCTGGCGGTCGCTGCAATTTTTCTGGCGCTGACGCCCTTCACGCCCATCACCTGGATACTGGCGGTTCCGATTCCCGATGCTCCGGCGGACGAAGGCGCGGAAGGCTCAGCCGCCGCCTGCCTCAAGGCGGAGGCCTTAGCGCCCCTGCGCAGCCTGCCTCCCGGGCTGATCCTGGCCATGCCAGATCTCGGCCCCTATGTGCTGATTTACACGGACCATAGCGTGATCGCCGGACCCTACCACCGCAACAATCATGGCAATCGCCTGATGTTCGACGCCTTCATGGCGCCGCCGCAGAAGGCCGGGGAGATGCTGCGCGGCGCCGGGCTGCGCTATATGGCGATCTGCCAGGGCTCGCATCTCGGCGAACTGCCCAGGACAGCCCCCGACGGACTGGCCGCCGCGCTGGCGAAGGGCGAGCCGCCGGACTGGGCCCGCCCCATCGACACAAGCTCGCCGCTGCGCCTTTTCGAGATTGTGGATGGGCGCTGATCTCTAGGCCGCGCTCGCGATCTCCGCCACAATGGCCCGCGCCGCCGCGACCGGATCGGGCGCCTGCGTCACCGGACGCCCAACCACCAGATGATTGGCGCCCGCCGCGATGGCCCGCGCAGGGGTCATCACGCGCTTCTGATCGCCCGCGACCCCATCCGCCATGCGGATGCCCGGCGTGACAAGCAGCATATTCGGCCCCACAAGGGCGCGCATGTCTGCCGCCTCCTCCGCCGAGAGAATGAGGCCGTGCACTCCCGCGTCCTGCGCCTGCCGGGCGCGACGCGCCACCAGATCCTTCACCCCGAAGGCGAAGCCGACTTCCTTGAGATCGGCGTCGTCATAGGAGGTCATGACCGTCACTGCGAGGAGTTGCATGGATGAGCCGCCCAGCGCCCCGCGCGCGGCCCGCATGGTCTGGGGATAGGCGTGAATGGTCAGAAAGGTCGCGCCCAGGTCCGCCACCTGCTCGGTGGCGCGGGCGACGGTGTTGGGAATGTCATGCAGTTTGAGATCGAGAAAGATCTTCTTGCCCGCCTTCGCCAGTTCGCGAGCGAGGCCGAGGCCACCCCCATAGGTCAGCTCCATGCCGATCTTGTAGAAGCTCACCGCATCCCCCAGCTGCGCCACCATGGCTTCGGCGGCGGAAACGCTCGGCAAGTCGAGGGCCACGATGAGACGGTCGCGGGGGTCGATGAGAGGCATGGGAGATCCTGTGGTCATGTCGCCGGTGATCAACCATGAAGCGGGCCCGGCGTCGAGAGGCAAGTGTCGCCGAAGGCCTAATCCCGCGGCGGCTTCTTGTGCTCGCCGATCTTGCGCAGCAGGGCGATGGCCGGGCGCAGGGCCGGATCGTTGCTCATGCGCAACCGCTGCAGCTCGAACTGGCGGCGGGCGCGCTGGGTGCGCTCGCGAATGCCCACGCCCACCTTGTCGCGCGTCTCGCGAAGGCCTTCCTCGACCTTGTCGCGGGTCTCACGGAAGCCTTCTTCCATCCGGTCGCGGGTCTCGCGGATCTCGCCGCGCATCTTGCGGGTTTGCGCCTTCAGCTTCAGGATCAACGCCCCCTCCTCCTTCTGGATCAGGGCCGGAGATCCGGTGGGACGATAGACCCACACGCGGGCTGGCGGCAGATTGAGCCAGACGGGGGGCGAGGGCTCGGCCTCGAAGGGCATGGCGCCATTGGCGTGTAGCCGCCGGGGAATGGGCGAGACCATGCCATAGGTGAACTGAATGAAACGACCCTGCGGCTGCATCATGGCGAAGGACTGACGCAGCAACTCCGTGCGGTCGGCATCTGGCCTCGTCAGCAGCGGCAGGCTCGACACCACGGCGGCTGCGGGCTCCTCCAGCAAGCCATCGAGCGTCTTGGAAAGATTATAGGCGTCGCCCTGCACGATCTTGCAGCGGGGAAAGCGCCGCGCCAGGAGCTTGCAGAAATAGGGATCGAATTCAACGAGCACGAGGCGCTCGGGAGCGACGCCGCGCTTGAGCAGAGCCACGGTGACAGGTCCGGTGCCGGGTCCCAGTTCGATGACGGGGCCGCTCGAGGCCGGGTCCACGTAACGGGCCATCATGCGCGCCAGAAAACGGCCGGAGGGAGAGACAGCCCCGGTCACCTTGGGATTCTCCACCCAGGCTTTGAAGAAACGGGCTTCGTCGGCGAACCGCTCTTCGAGCGTCGCCTTGCCCTGTGAATTCGTACGCTTCATTTGCGAACGCAAACGCGAATCCTCTCCTCGGGCGCGACGCGACAGGCATCTGCGCGCTTCTTCTACCCTCTTCTCACAAAAATGTCATGTTGACGGAGAAGGATTTCGACGGCCGCAGGATGGACGCCTGAAAGAGGTCAGGACCCACTGATATTATCGAAAAAATCCTTCATCTTCGCAAAGAAGCCTGCGGATTCCGGATGGGTCTTGTTGGAGGATTCCGCCTCGAATTCCGCAAGGAGCTCGCGCTGGCGTTTGGTGAGGCTCTGGGGCGTCTCGACGCGGGCCTGAATATGCAGATCTCCCACCTCGCGCGAGCGCAGCACAGGCATGCCCTTGCCACGCAGCTTGAACTGGCGGCCGGACTGGGTGCCCTCGGGAATTTTCACCACGGATTCAGAGCCATCGAGGGTGCGCACATTCACCTCGCCGCCCAGCGCAGCCTTCACCATCGAGATCGGGACCTGGCAGAACAAGTCCGCGCCATCGCGCTGGAAAAAGGGATGCGGCTTGATCGACAGGAAAATATACAGATCCCCCGCCGGGCCGCCGCGCAGGCCAGCCTCGCCCTCGCCCGAGAGCCGGATGCGGGTGCCATCCTCCACGCCCGCCGGGATATTCACGGACAGGCTGCGCTCGCGCGTGACGCGCCCAGCGCCCGAGCAGGTGGCGCAGGGGTTGTCGATGACCTCGCCGCGCCCGGCGCAGGTGGGGCAGGTGCGTTCGATGGCGAAGAAACCCTGCTGGGCGCGCACGCGGCCATGGCCCGCGCAGGTGGAGCAGGTCTTGGGCTTGGAGCCGGGCTTTGCGCCGGACCCCGCGCAGGGTTCGCAGGCTACGGAGGTCGGCACCTTGATGGTCGCCGTCTTGCCCTTGAAGGCGTCGTCCAGCATGATTTCCATGTTGTAGCGCAGGTCTGACCCGCGCTCGCGGCCATTGCCGCCGCCACGACTGCGGCCCCCGCCGAAGCCTCCGAACAAATCGTCGAAAATGTCGGACATGGAGGAGGCGAAGCCATCCGCGCCAAAGCCGCCCGCCCCGCCCCCGCCCTGCTCGAAGGCGGCATGGCCGAAGCGATCATAGGCGGCGCGTTTCTCCTTGTCGGAGAGGGCCTGATAGGCCTCGTTGATTTCCTTGAACTTGACCTCGGCATCCTTGTCGCCGGGGTTTCGGTCGGGATGGTGCTGCATGGCCGCCTTGCGGAAGGCCGATTTCAGCTCCGCTTCCGTGCAGGAGCGGGCCACGCCGAGAAGTTCATAATAATCAGCTTTGGACATATCAACGGTCACCGCTTGAAGAGGGCGTCTGCGGGCCGGAGGCGGCGCTCGCGTCGCGAATAATGGGGGGCAGCGCTTTCAACAGATCAGGAAGCGACGTCGTAACGGTTTCCCAGGCCATATGAAAGTCGATATCGATATAGCCGTGCGCAATGCGATTGCGCATGTCGAGCATAGAACGCCAGGGCACCGGCGGATAACGGCCCACCAGTTCCGAATGATCGCGCAACAATTTGGTGGCCGCCTCGCCGATATTGATCAGGTTCATGGCGACCGCTTCTTGCGTCCGCCTGTCCAGAAGAAAATCTTCCAGCGAAAAGCCATCGATATAAGAGACCGCTCTGGAAGCCGAATCGAACATATGCTCCAGAAGGGGCAAAGGGTCGCTTCTGCTCATATCGGAGCAGCCTCCGCCAAAACCTCGTCGCGAAAATGTTTCGACAATTCGCCGGGGGTGCGCAAATCCACCTGGACGCCCAGAATGTCCTGTAGCGCCATCTGGAGCCCGCCGAGATCGAACAGTGTCGCCCCGGGCAAGGCGTCCACGAGAATGTCGATATCGCTGTCCTCGCGGTCATCGCCATGCAGCACGGAACCGAAGATACGCGGGTTGGCGGCGGGGTAGCGCGAGACCACCGCGCGCACCGCTTCGCGTTTCCCTTCAAGCGCCAAGGAGGGCCTCATCGCAACTTCCCATCGTCCTGTTTGCGAGAGGTGAGCCTCTCCGCAAAAAAGCGAGCGGGGAATCCCCCGCCCGCCCCTGCGCGTTGCTTACGCGCCTTTCTTCTTCTCGTCGCCGCC
>CANGTC010000140.1 GCA_947456505.1 Beijerinckiaceae bacterium | reverse complement strand
TGACGATCATCCAGAACAACCGCGCCTATCATCAGGAGGTCATGCACATCCAGCGCATGGCGAACCGTCACAACCGCGGCGTCACCAGCGGCGTCATCGGCACCGAGATCACCAATCCGAACATCGACTATGCGGGTCTGGCCAAAAGCTATGGCGCTGTCGGCATCGGCCCCATCAGCGATCCCAAGGAGCTGGGCGAGGCCATCAGAAAGGGCGTCGCAGCCGTCAAGGCGGGCAACCCCGTTCTGATCGACGTCATCATGCAGCCGCGCGGTTAAGGGAGAGATCACATGAAGATTTTTGCAATCACCCTTCTCGCCGGCCTCTCGCTTGGGGCTGGCGCCGCACTGGCCCAGCAGCCCGCAGCCGCCAATATCGAAAACGGAAAGAAGCATTTCACGACGGATGGCTGCTACCAGTGCCATGGCACGCTGGGCAACGGCGCCGCCATTTCGGGACCGCGCCTGTCCAATACGGAACTGCCCTTCGAGGCCTTCCTGATGCAACTGCGCCAGCCCGCCAATGAAATGCCTCCCTATGAGGCCAAGATCATCTCGGACGCCACGGTGGCCGATATCTACGCCTACATGAAGAGCCTGCCGCCCTCCCCGGACGCCAAGAGCCTGCCGCTGCTGACCGGAATGGGCGTGAAGTAACTTCGTTTCGAAGCCCGCCTGACCACGTCGGGCGGGCTTCGAACAAACTTGACACGCCTGCGGTCTCATAGACCAATACATGAAGAACCTGCGCGCAAGACGCAGGTTTTCAGGGGGGATTCATGGGCGGCGATAGCGGCGTCATTTATGATTACATCATCATCGGCAGCGGTTCGGCGGGCTCGCCTCTGGCGGCGAGGCTTTCGGAGCGGAGCAGCAATCGGGTGCTGCTGATCGAGGCGGGCAGCGATTATGATCCGGGTTCCGAACCCGATGAAATTCTCGACGGCTTCTCCGGCAACGCCCATTCCAATCCGCGCTTCACCTGGTCGGGGATGTTGTCCGCCTTCGGACCGCGCCCCTCCAATGCGCCGGATGAGAGGCCAAGGCGCCGCTACACGGGCGGGCGGGTGATCGGCGGCACCTCGGCGGTCAACGGCATGTGCGCCAACCGCGGCCTGCCCAGCGATTACGACGCCTGGCGCGATGCGGGCGCGCAGGGGTGGGGCTGGGACGATGTTCTGCCCTTCTTCCGCAAGCTGGAGGATGACCCGGATTTCGACGGGCCCCTGCACAACAAGGGCGGCCCCATCGCCATGCGCCGCTGGACCAAGGAGCAATGGCCGCCCTTCACCAACGCGGTCATGCAGGCCATCATCGATCAGGGCTGGCCGGACATCGGCGATCAGAACGGCGTCGACACGGAGGGCCATTTCCCCCTCGTCGTCAACAATGACCAGCAGGGCCGCCGCATCTCCGCCGCGCGGGGCTATCTGACGCGCGAGACGCGCGCTCGGCCCAATCTGGACATCATCGGCGACACCCATGTGGAGCAACTGATCTTCGAGGGCCTGCGCGTCATCGGCGTGCAGGCGCGCCGGGGGGACGAGCGCCTGACCTTTCGCGCACGCAACACCATCGTCAGCATGGGCGCGATCCACTCGCCAACCTTCCTGCTGAAAAACGGCATCGGGCCCGCCCGCGAGTTGAAGGAGATGGGAGTCGAGGTCCTGTGCGACCGGCAGGGGGTGGGCAAGAACCTGCATGAACATCCCGGCGTCAATCTCGGCGTGTTCCTGAAGCCGGAAGCGCGCCTGCCCCCGACCCTGCGGCGGCAGATCTTCGCAGGCCTGCGCTATTCCTCGGGCGTCGAGGGCTGCCCGGCCGGCGACATGTATATCAACGCCCACGACCGCGCCGCCTGGCATTCCATCGGCAAGCGCATGGGACTCATCATGATGTGGGTGAACCGCTCCTTTTCGCGGGGCGAGATCCGCCTCAAGCGCAAGGATGGCGGCTTTGCGCCGGACATCGATTTCAACATGTGCTCCGACCCCCGCGACATGACGCGCCTGATCGCGGGCACGCGCATGCTCATCAAGCTGCAGGCCCATCCCCAGGTGCAGGCGGCTTGCGGCAGCATCTTTCCGGTGAGCTTCTCCGACAAGGCGCGGGCGCTGGCGGTCTATAGCCCCTGGAACGACATCCAGACCCGGATCGGCGCCGCCGCCATGGACGCCTCCAGCTTCACGCGTGATCTCATCATCAAGCACATGATCGCCGATGCGCCTGACATGCGCGATCTCATGCAGGACGATATGGCCTGCGTCGAATGGATCAAGAGCGCGGTGCTTGGCCATTGGCATGCCTCGGGCACCAATCGCATGGGCGCATTGGACGACCCTGCGGCGGTGACGGACAGCCATGGCCGCGTGATTGGCGTCTCTGGCCTGCGGGTCTGCGACGCCTCGGTCTTCCCCTGCGTGCCCTGCGCCAACACCAATGTGCCGACCATGATGGTGGGCGAACGCATGGCCGCGCTGATTCTGGAAGAACAGGCGTAAGGCGACAAATCTATAACCAACGGACACAGAAACACGGGGAGGACGAATTGGCTTTCAGGAATTGGTCGAAGGCGGCGGGGCTGGCGCTTGCAGGAATGATCGCAACCTGCGGCGCCCTGCGGGCTCAGGAGTGGCCGACCCGTGAAATCAGATTGATCGCGCCCTTTGGCCCCATCGGTTTCGTCGACCTCGTCGCACGCGTCATCGCGGACGAATTGGCCCAGGATCTTGGCAAGCCCGTTATCGTTGAAAACCGGGCCGGAGCTGGCGGCGCCCTGGGCGCAGGACAGGTGGCGCGCGCGGCGCCGGATGGATACACCCTTCTCCTCGGCGGCCTCGCGCCCAACATCATGTCTCCCGCCATCAACACCAACGTCACCTATGACGGCCTGCGCGACTTCACCCATATCGCCTACATCGGCGGGCCGCCGGTGGCCTGGATCGTGCCAAAAGACAGCCCGCTGAAGACCGTGCGCGACGTCATCGAGGAGGCGCGCAAGGATCGTCTCGTCGGCTACAATTCCTCCGGCGTCGGCACCCTCGGCCATGTGCTCGTGGCCATGGTGATCAAGCAGGCCAATGTCAAAATTCCCCATGTGCCCATGAACCAGGCCTCGATGATGGATATCATCGCCGGCCGTGTGCCGCTGGGATCATTCGCCTATGGCAGCGTGGTCGGACAAATCGAAGGCGGCGCGGCGCGCATGATCAGCGTCTCGAGCGAGAAAAGGGTGGCCGCTTTCCCTGACATTCCCACCTTCAAGGACTCAGGTTTTGACGTCGCCGCCCATAGCTGGCTGTCCCTTGAGGCGCCCAGGGGGCTGCCGCAACCTATTGCTGATCGGCTCCATACGGCGATTGGAAAAATCGTTCGCAAGCCAAATGTGGCCGAACGTTTTCGCGGCGAGGGCATAGACCCAAAACCCATGAGCCCGGCTGAATTGACCGCCTTTTTCGAAAGCGAAGCCGCGCGCTGGATCCCTGCGGCGAAAGACGCCGTCAGCGGAGAGTGACATGCGCGCCTGGGTTTTTGGCGCCGTGATGGCGGCGGGGCTGAACGGCGCAACAGCCCTCGCCCAGCAGGACGACTTCTATCGCGGCAAGCGCATCGACCTTGTGGTGGGCGGCAATGCGGGCGGCGTTTACGACGTCGTCGCCCGCTCCGTGGCGCGCAACATGTCGGAGCAAATTAATGGGGCGCCGCAGATCACGGTGCAGTACATGCCCGGCGCCGGATCCATCAAGGCGGCGGAATGGCTGACGAACGCCGCCGCCAAGGACGGGACGGTGATCGCCGCCCTCTATCCCGGCGCCATTCTGCAGACGCTCTTCGACACGGAACGTCAATTCCATTTCGATCCCGCGAAACTGGGATGGATCGGCAGCGCGGATTCGGGCGCGCGCATGTGCGTCACCTATCATGCGTCGCGCTTCCGCAGCCTTTCGGATGCGCGCGATCAGGAGATGATCATCGGCGCCAGCGCGCCAGGCGGATCCACGTGGGACTATGCCTGGATGATGAAGAATCTGAGCGGCGCGAAGATCAAGGTTGTGTCCGGCTACAAGGGCACGCCCGAACTGGCGCTGGCCATGGAGCGCGGCGAGATCGACGGCATCTGCGGCTATGGGCTGGCGGCCCTTCGCTCGGAAAAACCCGACTGGTTTCGCGACCGCAAACTGAACTTCCTCGTGCAATTCTCCATCACGCCCGATGCGGAGCTGACCGCGCTGGGCGCGCCCATGATCTGGGATTTCATTTCGGGCGATGCGCGCCAAGCGGTGGAACTGGTGCTTTCCCAACAATCCTTCTCAAGGCCCTATGCGGCGCCGCCCGGCCTGCCGCCGACCCGTCTGACCATGCTGCGGGACGCGTTTCTGAAAACCGTCGCAAGCCCACCGATGAAAGACGAGTTTGAGAAAATGGGCGCGCCCCTCACGCCCCTGTCGGGCGCCGAGATGGCGCAGGCCATCACGAAGGTCTTCGCAGCGCCCAGAGCCATCATCGAACTCGCACGCAAGGCGCAGCAGCCGCCAACATGACGGAACGACGGCCGCCCATGCGACAAGATCAGAGGAAACAATGAAATCAGCCATACTTCTGACGCTCGCCGCCACCCTTGCGGGACCCGCCCTCGCCCAGACCCCGGAAGACCCGTTCTTCAAGGGCAAGACGATCACCATCGCGGTGGGCGCCCCGCCCGGCGGCACGCTCGATCCCTATGCGCGACTCATGCAGAAGTTTCTGGGCGCGCGCATTCCCGGCAACCCGAACATCGTCGTCACCAATGTGCCGGGCGCCAGCAGCAATGTACTGGCGCGGCAGATCTACACCACCGCTCCCAAGGACGGCACCATGATCGGCGAGGTCTTCCATGGCGTCGCCATGGAGCCGCTCATCGGCCAAGGCGACCAACGGGGCTTCGACCCCAGCAAATTCGCCTGGCTTGGCAGCTCCCATCCCGAAATCGCCGCCTGCGCCGTGCGCACGGATATGGCGGTGAAAGCGCCGGGGGATTTCCTCACGCAGGAGGTGGTGCTGGGCTCCACCTCGCCGGGCAGCCCGCCCTTTGATTTCCCGACGATCGCCAATCGCATTCTGGGAACGAAGTTCAAGCTCGTCACCGGCTATGGTGGCGGGCAGGCCATGATGCTGGCGCTGGAGCGGCGTGAGGTTGACGGGCTTTGCATCGCATGGTCGACGATCAAGACCCATTTGCCGGATATTCTGGGCGGCAAGCGCCACGCGCGGGTGATCGCCCAGAGCGAAATGGAGAATACGCCGGAATTCAAGGCTGCGGGCGTGCCGATTCTCGCCTCGCTGGCGAAAACGCAAGAGGATCGGGAGGCGCTCGCCTTTTTCTATGGACCCAACGCCTTTGGCGGACCCTTCATCTTGCCGCCTGGCGTGCCGGAGGCTCGCGTCGCCCTGCTGCGCAAGGCCTTCCGCGAGGTTTTTGCGGACCCGGAGGCGGCGGCGGAAGCCCAACGTCTGAACATCGACTGGGCGCCGCTCGCCGGCGAAGAGGTGCAGCAAAGGGTCGAAAAGATCTATGCGGCCTCGCCGCAGGTCGTCGCCCGGGTCAAGGCGGCGCTCACCCCGCCGCAATAGCCGGGCTGAGCGCCATCAACGCACGAGGAAGTCGAACAGCGAGCCCGGCTTGATCGAGGCGAGATAGCTCTGGATCGGAGCAGGACCCTCGTTCGCCTGCGCGCTGGCGTTCATATAGTTGGCGAGGGCGGTTTTCGCATAGGGGCTCTGGGCGCTGTCATTGCTGACGGCTTCCGTCTTCGTCTCCGACGTCCCATCCGTGTAGAGGATCGTCGTTGTCTTCATCATGCCAGTGACGATGGCGGATTCGCTCAGCACCGTCTTCTGCGCGGAGCTTTGACCAGAGCCACCAGCCTTGGAGGCGCCACCGGCTCCACCTGCAGGGGGAGGGCCGCCAGCGCCTTGCGGAGGCTGCGCGCCAGCAGCGCCGGGAGGCGGTCCGCCGGGACCGCCCGGTGGGGGCCCGCCAGCGCCCTCTGACGGAGGGGGCTGATCATCGCCGCGAGGCGCTGGTCTGTCCTTGCGGGGCGGCGGTTGGTCTGCGCCGCCATCCTGAGGAGCGCCTCCGCCGCCTGATGGCTGGCCGCCACCCTGATTGATCGGATCGATCTCCTGAACGGTTCTCAGGACAATGCTGGCGTCGTCAGCCGAGAGCTTGCCGGAGGCCACATCATCGGAAATCCGGGCCTTGAGCGCATCGCGCAGGGCGGCTTTGCCATCCGGCCCCTTCTGAATCCGGCCGACCTGTTCAACCGCGCCCTGTATGTCCTTGGCGGCGACGATGGCCTTCGCAGGCGTCAGGCCATTGGCCTTGAGCGGCCCCGTGAGGGGTAGAGAATGGAACAGCATGGATGGGCTGGCGGCTGAGATCATCATCGGCGTCAAATCCATTCACGCAAAACTCGGGACAACCAGAAAGACGGCGTGCCCGAGAAGGTATTTAATGTTTAAAAATATATGGTTACCATCTTATTAACAGATCCGGCGCACAGTCCTGCCCTAAGGCTCAATCGCAGCCGGGCGTCTGGTCTTGCCGGTTCTCGATGACGAAGGGCCCCAGCGCCGCATGCGCGGCCTGGGCGAAGGAATTATCGACGATCCTGTCACGCGGCAGCCCGCCGGGGACATGACCCTGCCGCACCATCCACTCATAGACATCAAGGATGTTCTCGGCGTCCGCCTCACCAGAGGCCTTGCGCGAACCCCAGAATTGCTTGAGCAATTCCGGATCGTCGACGACGGCGCTGCGGATCATGATCGCCTCCACTTCGGCGCGATTGCTTCCGTGGTGATAGGCCTGACAGAAATCGCGGATCCCGCGCGCCAACGCCAGAAAGAAGCCCTTGACGTCATCGGGCCTGCGCTTCGCCCAATCCGTATTGATCATGGTCACGCCGCCGGTCGCGCGCTTCAGGTATGCGTCCACTTCAAGCAGCTTCACTGCGAGGCCTTGGGCTGGCAGCAGATAGGTGAAGGGCGTGAAGGCCAGGCCCGCGTCGATGGCGCCATTGCGGAAGCCCGCTCCCAGCTGCATCGCCGAAATGGTCTTGAGCTCCACGTCCCTGAGCGACAAGCCCGCCAGATTGAGCAGACGATCCGTCTCGTAATTGAAGATCGAGGCGCCGGCGCCAACCGCCAGGACCCGCCCCTTGAGATCGGCGAGGCCGTGCACCACGCCCTTCAGGTCAGGGCGAATCAATAAATAATGGCCTGTGGGCTCAGAGGCGCGATCCCCAGCTACGATGATCGGCAGGCCCTGTGCAATGGCGCCGAAGATATTGCCCTGAACGCCCCCTTCCAGAACATGCAGACGGCCCGTCGCCAACATGGGCATCAGATTGGCGGAGCCATTGGCGAGTTCAAGCTCCACATCGAGGCCTGCTTGGCGAAAATAGCCCTTATCGCGCGCAATCATGAGAGGCGCGGCGACGACGGCCTTCACCCAGGCGACACGTATCGGCTCGGGCGCCTGCGCGCGCGCAGCTTGCGACGCCAGACTGGCCAACAGGAACGCGAGAATCGGCAGGCGTGTCATGTCGAGCTCTCCGACTTGTCCTGAGGCTTCGGCTGGCCAACGAGCCTGCGCGCGCCGCCAAGCGGGACAAGATTTCCTCCATATTTTTGCAGGGAGTTTACCAGTTGACGTCGGTCCGGCAACGACTCCGGGCGCAGCGCCCATTCTTTTCGCGCAAGAAGTCTGGCGCCCCCACTGGCGTTTCCTCCACACTCCCGCGTAAAATAGCCGAGAAAAACGAGAGGAAACCCCATGTCGCAAGAGAACGTGTCTTTCATGTCCGACGGCCTGAAGCTGCAGGGCGTGCTGCATCTGCCGGCGGGCGCGAGCCCGGGCAAGAAATATCCCGCCTTCATGGTTCTGCACGGATTTGGCAGCAACAAGAGCTCCCATGGCTGCGAGGAGCCCTGCAAGATGTTCGCAGAATGGGGCTACGCCATGCTGCGCTTCGACATGCGCGGCTGCGGCGACAGCGAGGGCGAGCGAGGCAATCTGATCTGTCTTGAGCAGGTGCGCGACGTCTCGAACGCCCTCACCTTCCTGCAGGGTCATCCCAACATCGACCCGGACCGCATCGGCTGCATGGGCTCAAGCTTCGGCGGCGCAGTGACGGTCTATACGGCAGGCGTCGACAAACGCGTGGCGGCGGCGATTTCCGCCGGCGGCTGGGGCCATGGGGAAAAGAAATTTCGCGATCAGCACCCGACGCCCGAAGCCTGGAAGAAATTCAGCGACATGCTGGAAGCCGGCAAGAAGCACCGCGCGGAAACAGGCAAGTCCCTGATGGTGCCACGCTATGACATTGTGCCGATTCCGCCCCATCTGCGCTCCAATGTGGCCAGCGGCTCCCATCAGATGATGACGGCGGAGACCGCCCAGAGCATGTTCGATTTCCGCGCCAACGAAGTGGTGGGGAACATTGCGCCGCGTCCCCTATTGCTGCTGCATCCGGCGCTGGACTCCGTGACGCCAACCCAGCAGTCCATCGACCTCTTCGGCCATTCCAAACAGCCGACTGAATTGCACCTCATCGCCGATGCAGATCACTTCCTCATGGGCGAGGGCAATCCGCGCGTGGTGAACATACTGAAGGATTGGCTGGCGAAGTTTTTCCCCGCCTGATTGAGGGACAGTGACGCTGAATGCGCCTTGGTCGCCAAAACAAGCCGTCCCTAGCCCCGGTCAGGGATGGCGAACCATAGGGAGTTAGCCTGCGGGCTTCCTAAAGGAGCTCGGGAGCCCCGATGGTGCAAGGCGCACCCGCCGTCCTTCCGATGTCTTAATTCTGTGTCTGTTTCGCCAGAATCTGCATGAGATTCTGTGGCGGAGCCGACAGGGCCATCTTGCTCTGAATGGCCGCCTTCTGATCTGCGCTCAGGTACATCAGTTTCGAGGCTTGCAAAGCGAGTCCCTGCATGGGCGTGATCGCCTGAAGCTGAAGCTGGGTCATGCCGCTGAACGCCATCGGTGTGATCGAGGCCAACTGGGTGTTGGTCAAAAGCTTGATATTGGCCGGGCTGATTCTCGAAATTTGTGTTTTATCCAGCGCCGCGATCTGAACCGCCGCCAAACCCGAGACCTGATCGGCGCTCAAGGCCCCTGCTTGCTCCAGGGTAAGCCCCTTCATCGCCGCCGCAGGAATAGCTCCCAGTTGGCTGGCGCTGAGCAAGCTGAACTGAGCCAGCGGCATAGAGGTCAATTGTTTGTCGGTGAAACTCTTCAACTGATCCAGCGTGACTCCATTGACGCCTGCATTTCTCAGGGAAGCCCGATAAGCGGCGAGCGCTTTGGATGAGATAGAGACCTCAACCCCCGCCGTATTCTTAGAGGGGCTTGCCGGAGTCGATAATGTGTTATTGATGGCAACGGATTTCGCCAAAGCCGACGTGCCCATCTGCTGGGACCCGGAATTGGCGCTGGAGTTGAGATTCGTCGACAGGTTGCTGACGGTCATGGAAGCCTCTTTGGAGGCTCATGAGCAATTTTCATGCCGCAATCGGCGCAGCGGAAATAACGGCGCGTATTTCAGACAAAAGACGCATTCCGGGCTCAGCCCCGATACATCTACGCTCCCGACTACGCCTCGGCAAAACCGTCACCAGCTGCGGACGGCCGCTGTTGTGAGCGCTTGGGCTGGGGGGGGGCGCAGCTTATTCAAATACCCAATAAAATTACTAAAAAACTTAAAATGCAATTCAAATAATAATAATATTTAATAAAATTAAATTATTTTCATATTACATAATTGATATATTTAGTTTTAAATTTGCAATTTGATGATTTTATACGAATAATTACTTTTTCAAAAATTTATTTAACCACTATTACACACACAGATACGCCCGTTATTGGCCCTGAGGCGCCGAAAGCTGTCTCGCTAGCTTGCGCTGGGCAGCCTGCATTGTTGCATAAGGATTGTTCACATGACCGTCATCAATACGAACACAGGATCTCTGTGCGCCCGGCAAGCCATGACCACCAACGCCTGCGGCTTGGCGGTGGACGATGTGGCGGTATTGGCGATCAGCTCAGGCTTGCTGGCCAGCTTGAGGCGCGATGAGTCTTTTGCCATGGAATGCGATCGCCAAAATCACAATCGCCAATAAAAGAAAAGCAACATCCTCCGGCGATCTTGCCAACCAACCTGCGCCAACCAAAAAAGCGACAACAAAAAAGCCAAGAGGCGCTAACGAAATGGGCTCGGCGCGCGCATGGAGCTTGAAGATAACCGCCTGCAACAGCGCCAGGAGCGCCATCGCCGCGCCAAGCGGCCTCGTCACTCCTATCGCCGAACCATATTCACGATTGAAAAGATAAACGACCAATGGCTCCGAAAAAAGGAGAAAGAAAGTCGCAGCGCCCATCGCTGCAAGCATGATCATCAAAAAGGATGCGTGCGCCAGCCTTTTGTCATCCGCCGACACCGGGCCATGGGACCATACGATTTCAGCGAAGGTTAGGTCGTAAACTCATAAACGCGCCTAGGGGGATTCCCAAAATCAGCTGGTCGTGATTCAAACTCCCAAAAGGGAGTTTTCAGATGGCTCGTTACGAACTGAGCGATTTCGAATGGAGTGTGATCCTTCCGCTTCTTCCCAACAAGAC
>CANGTC010000139.1 GCA_947456505.1 Beijerinckiaceae bacterium | reverse complement strand
GCGTCGCCGGGCACATGGGTGCAGGCGCCCTGCCCGTTGAAGCGGATGCCGTGATAGCCGCAGGCCAGATCATTGCCCACGACCTCGCCCGCAGAGAGCGGCGCCTTGCGATGGGGGCAGCGGTCCGTGAGCACGCGCACCACCCCGTCGCCGCCGCGATAGATGGCGAGGGGCTCGTTGCAGACCATGCGCGAGAGGGGCTTCTCGCCGATCTCGCCGCTATGGGCCACCGTGTACCACTGGTTGCGAAGGAAGGGCTGGGCGGTCATCTCATGCTCCTGCGAAGGTCGGCTGCGGCTCAGGCGTTCAGAAAACGCAGGGCCACCTCGTTGAATTCCTCGGGCTTCTCGATATGGGGGCAATGCCCGGCGCCCTTGATCACATGCAGCATGGAGCCGGGAATCTCCTTCTGCAAGGCCTCGCCGAAACCGGGGTCGCGCAGGCTGTCCTTCTCGCCGGTGACCAGCAGGGTGGGGCAGGCGAGCTTGCTGTAGTCGGGCTTCTCGGGCATGGCGCCGCGCGTGGCCCAGGGCGCCTTGAAGCGCACCGCCGCCGTGCATTCCCAGGCGCCGTGCGCGCGAGCGAGATCGTTGCGGCGGGTGATGTAGTCCTCGTCCTTGTGGATCGCCGGATCCATGAAGACAGCCTCGACGATCTTGCGCATATGCTCGCGGGTGCCGTCGTAGGAATTGAGGATCTGCCGGGCCGCGTTGTCAGGCACGTTACCCCCGCCCGCGATGGCGATGATGCGGTCCATGGGCCAGACGGGCGTCTCGCTGGCGGCCACCGCCAGCAGCATGGTGCCGCCCATGGAATTGCCGATGAAATGGGCCTTGTCGATGCCCATGGCCTTCACGAAAGCGGCGATGTGGCGGACACGAAAGCCCCACATGTCATCGAAGGAGAAGAGCTTCTCGGTCTTGCCGAACCCCACCCAATCCGGCGCGAAGACATGGAAGGACGAGGCCAGCGCATCGATGTTGCGCTCCCAGCTCAGTTCGCTGCAGCCGCCGAACTCACCGCTATGAAGCAGCACCAGCGGCGCCCCGCTTCCCGCCTCGAGATAATGGGTCTCGACGCCGTCGATGCGTGCGAACCGGCTCTGCGCTGTGGTCATCATCGTCCTTTTCTCCCCGCGACCCCGCCGCCCCTTGCGCGTTGCGCCGGGATCTTCCCCCTTGGGGGTTAGAGCACCTGTGCGGCGATGGTTGCCAAGATCATGGCGCCATGGCGGAGGATTTCCAAGGGGGGTGGCCACCCGCGAAGGCGCACCCTGAAGGCCCTTTCGCGGCAAGGCCGCCTTCGCTACCATGCCCCTATCAGCGGAGCCAACCCGCAACAGCCCCCAAGGGAACGGAAGCGTCATGTCCATCGAGATCATCCCCCTCGCCCCCCATATCGGCGCGGAGATTCGCGGCGTCGATCTGCGGCAGCCCCTCGACCAGCAGACCCGCGACGCCATCCACGCCGCCTGGCTCAAGCATCTGGTGCTGCTGTTCCGGGATCAGGACCTCTCCCAGCAGAACCTGCTGGATGTCACCACCGTCTTCGGCAAGATCGGGCAATTGGCGCGGCCCAAGGCCTTTCGTCCGCCGGGCTTCGACCGGCTGCTCGACAATATCATGCTGATCTCGAACATCCGCGAGAATGGCGAGCCCATCGGCGCCCTGCCTGATGGGGAGATGATGTTCCATCACGACATGATGCATGCAGCGATCCCCCACAAGGGCACCTGCCTCTATTCGGTGGAGGTGCCCTCCCACGGCGGCAACACGGTCTTCGCCAATGGCTACGCCGCCTATGAGACCCTGCCCAACGAGGTGCGCGCCCCTCTGGAGGGCAAACGCGCCTTCCATCATTACAACTACGGGTCCGTGCAGAAAGGCGATGGCAAGGGCACGGCGGCCTTTTCCGAATCCTCCCATCCGGTCTTCCGCACCCATGACGACACCGGCCGCAAGGCCGTCTATGTCAACCGTCTGATGACCGAACGGGTGGAGGGCCTGCCGGAGGAGGAAAGCGCCCGCCTGCTGAACATTGTCTATGACCACGCCGAAAAGTCCGACTGGCTCTACGAACATGTCTGGCGTCCGCGCGATCTGCTGGTCTGGGACAACCGCTGCTCCATGCATGCGCGCACGGATTTCCCTGCCGGCGAGCGCCGCCTGATGCTGCGCACCACCGTGGAGGGCGAAGCTGTGCCGGTGTGACGGTTCGGCGCTGAAAGCTCGTCCATTGGATGTTTGACTAGGTGTGACAGCGCCTGGTCTTGCAATTCGCTCCCGCCGCGGCGTCCCACAAGACGCCGAAAAGATGATTAAAAAACAAAGCCTAGATTAAATGAACCCTTCGGAGGGAAAGGCATATCAAAATGCTTCTTGCGGTCGCCTTCAAAGATACGCGTCCGAGACCATGCTCAGAACATCTTGCGGCGCACGCAACGCTGCGATCATAAAGGGCCAGTCAGGTCCTTCGCTCACACCGGAAACTGTTCGAGCAGTTCGATTGGGTCGCCGAAGCGGCGCGCGGTCTCGACAACCTCCGGATCTCTCAAAGACAGCAAGAATCCATCCTCGATCAGCATATTGTCGCCCGCCCGCACGGTGGCGTCGAAGGAGACGAGATCAAGATGCACATGGGGCTCTTCCCAATTGGGCATCACGCGACGGAAGAAATCTGATTCACGCACGCCATTGATCCCAAAGTGCAGTGCGCCCGGCGAATTGGGGCCTGCGGGATAGATGTCGAAGCGCAGCGCCTTGGGGTTATGGCCGCAGCCCAGTTCCTCCAGCGTGCCGCCAATGAGGAACTGGCGCAGAATCTCCGCCTCCTCGCTATGACCATGCACGGCGACGACCTTGTCATCCCGAAACTCGACCCCGGGCGGCTCCTTGAAAGGCTTTTCGAAACCGACCGCCCATTGGGCGTAAATCACGCCATTCAGGCCGACCTTATAATCGGGATCATTCCCGTGCATGATGGGGTCATAGATGTTCGGTCCGTGGGTGGGCATGTAATGCACATAGCAGCCGGGCTGATCCGCGTAATATTGCCCCCTCCAGCGGTTGTCGCGCTTCATCTGGTCACGCATGGCGGCGCTGAAGGGCACAAGGAAATCGGTTCCCCGCTTGTCGGTGATGCGCATGTCGAAGGGGCCATTTTCCGGAAAGAGCCGGGCGGTGCCCCGCACCAGCGCGCCCACGATGTCGACGGGATAGCGCGCCTGCGGCGTGTTCCACAGATCGACGTTGCGGAAGAAGGTGATCTTGATCCAGCGCTGACCCTTGTTGCGGCGCAGGTTGATGCAGAAGGGATCGAAGACCGAGGCGAACCAGGTGGAGACGACGAAATCGGCGCGCTCCAGCAGGGCGCGCGCTTCATCGGGCACGGCCGTGTAACGGGTCGATTCGCCCATATAGGAAATGAAGGTCGCCCCGCGCGCCTTGCAGACGCCCTGCACCGCCTGCACCACGCGCGGGTCAAGCAGCGGATCGGTCAGCATGACCACATGTTCGCCAGGACGTATCGCGAAGACCCGATGAAAATTGTCGAGGGCCTGCGTATATTCGGTGAGGCTCGCCACTCCGTAATCCACCGGGCGGGGAATGGCGCGGGTCGTGCTCGAGGCCGCAATGTCTTCGTTGGCGTTGGGGATGCGCATGACAACCTCCCTGAGTTTTTATGGGGTCATCCTAACCACGGCGGCGCTGCCTGCAAGCCCTGCGGCGCGGACCAAGCAGGACGCCAAGCTGACGCATGCTCAAGAGGATGAGGGAGGGAAAGTCTTGGTGGAGCTGAGCGGGATCGAACCGCTGGCCTCGTCATTGCGAACGACGCGCTCTCCCAACTGAGCTACAGCCCCAAGACAAAGGGTGTTTAGCGGGCGCCGGGCGCCCCTGTCAACGCAAATCGGGCGGCGACGGTGAATTGCCGCCTCCTTGCCGCGCTGGATATGGGGCGCTAAACCTCCCTCATCTCTTTCGGAGTTCCCCATGCGCGCGCTTTTTGTCGTCATCCACGAAGCTCTGGAGCTTTACAAATGGGCGATCATCATCGTTGCGCTCATGTCCTGGCTGATCTCCTTCAATGTGATCAACATCCATAACAACATGGTGCGCTCCATCTGGAACGGCTTGAACGCCATCACCGAACCGGCCCTGTATCGGATCCGGCGGTTTCTTCCCAATATGGGCGGCGTCGACCTTTCCCCGGTCATCCTGATCTTCATCATCTGGTTCATCCAGATGGAGCTCACAGACCTCTTCCGGGCCTACGCCATGGGTTTCTGACATGACGCAGGACCCGCCATGGCGCGCCAGCGGGGACGCGGTGCTGCTCAGCCTGCGGCTGACCCCCAAATCCTCAAGGGATGCTCTGGAAGGAGTTGAGGCCCTCTCCGATGGGCGCAGCGTGCTGAAGGCGCGGGTGCGGGCCGTGCCGGAGGATGGAAAGGCCAATCTGGCCCTGCTGCGCTTGCTGGCTGACCAGCTGGACCTCCCGATCCGTGCTTTGAGCCTCACCAGTGGCGCAACGGGCCGCACCAAGGTGATTCGCATCGAGGGCGCGCAGGCGCAGACGCTCGCGCGGCTCGCGGCGCTGACGATGGGTGGTTCGAAGGCCTGAAGCCCTGTCAGCGCTCGCTGCGGCGAATGAATTCGGCGATCAGCCGGCTGACGTTCACATCACGATTCAGCGCGCCGACGCTCTGCCCCCGGTCGGACCGGGTGGGTCGGCCCGGGAGCGTATGGCCCCCGCCATCGACCCGCACCAGCTCGACCATATGCTTGCAACCGATCAGGCGCTCCATGATGACGCGCGATCCGTCGTCAAGGTCGCGATCCGGGAATTCATGGACGGCGCGCTGGGAGGAGCATTCATTGGCGGCTGCGAAGGGCGCCAGGGTCGCCTCGGCCGAAACCACGTCACCCTTGACGCCGCGCAGCTTCACTGGCCCGCCCAGGAACGGGATCAAGGGATTGGCGGTCCCGTTGAGGAGCAGGAAGGCGAGCGGCGGCGGCTTGCACCCTTCCACGAGCTTCGATGGCAGGCCCGCGATGAGCGCGCCGACCCCGGCAAGATAGTCAGCGGACTGGCAGCCGATCCGCAGGGCCATCATGCCGCCGGTGGAAACCCCGATCAGAAAGATCCTGCGCCGGTCCGCGACCCCATCGGCGACCAGCTTGGCCGCAAGCGCCCGCAAAAAGGCGGGATCGTCAGGCCCCGAATCGCCGGTGGCGTTCCATCCGCCGTCCACCGCATCGGGGTAGACCACGACAGCTCCGGCGGCGCGCACGGCTTCGTCGAGGCCAAGGTAATTCTGGACGCGGCGGCCCGAACCATTATTGGCGCCATGCAACACAATGATCGCCGTGCGCGGCGAACGCTTCAACCGCTCCGGCTCGACGAAAATGGCTGTCCGCTTCTGGCCGCCAGCCTCCACCGTGAGGCGGCCGGTGACGGCCCCAGCGGGATCGCTCAGGATCGTCTGCGCGCCCGCCAGGCAGAGCATCAAAACCGCGAGCCTATGACGGATTTTGGACCAAGGCGTCATGGCGAACTCGTGCGTTGGACCAGTTGGGGAAGATCAAGGTCACGCCGACGGCGCCAGCCCGTCAAGGCCAGGGCCGTCAGCAAATCGCCGGGAAATCAGCCTTTTTCGGGCTGCTGGCAGGCGACGCCCTGCTCGTTCAGATAGGTGGCCAGTTCGCCCGTCTGGAACATTTCGCGCACGATGTCGCAACCGCCAAGGAACTCGCCCTTCACATAGAGCTGGGGAATCGTGGGCCAGTTGGAGAATTCCTTCACGCCCTGGCGGATCTCCTCATTGGCGAGGACATTCACGCCCTTGTAGGGCACGCCGAGGTAGTCGAGGATCTGCACGACCTGCCCGGAGAACCCGCACATGGGCATCTGGGGCGTGCCCTTCATGAACAGCACAACCTCCGTGCCCGCGAGTTCCTGCTTGATTTCGTCCTGAATGCTGGCCATGTCGCTCTTCCTTTCCGGCCGACGTCAAGGGTACGGCTTGGGTGTAATATAACGAGCCTTGGGCTCCCTGCCCAGAGAGGTCAGGCGGGAGCGGAGGTGGTCAGGGCCAATGCGTGAAGCACGCCGCCCATCTGGTCCTTCAGGGCTGCGTAGACTATCTGGTGCTGCTGCACCCGCGTCTTGCCGCGAAAAGCCTCGGAAACGACCTTGGCCGCATAGTGATCGCCGTCGCCCGCGAGATCCTGAATCTCGACGAGGGCGTCAGGCAAGGCGGCCTTGATCAACTTTTCGATTTCATGCGCTTCCATCGCCATCGCGAGGTTCCTTTCCATCGGGCGCCGAATTGGAAACGGTCGCCGGTGTCGCCTTGGCGCCCATCTGCTCCTCAAGCCTCCCCACCACGGTGGCGGCAGGCTCGTAGCAGGGCATCAAAATGCCCCCCGTCAGCATGAGCGTGCATTTTTCACGGTCGGTGAACTGCACCGCCAGAACATCGTTGGCCCGGACGTAGTTCGTCCCGGCCATCGCCTTCACCTGAATATAAATCATGGATCAAAATCACTTTGGAGCAGACGCCATGTAAGCAGGCAGCCAGCCCTCATGCGCATTCACGAGGTCCGCGATCACTATCGGGGTCTCGCCGGGCAGCGTCAACGCCTCGCCGCCGGTCTTTCCGATTTGTTGCAGCGGCACGCCCGCCGCACGCGCCGCCGCCTCGATGGCGGCCACATCCTGCGCACGGGCGGTCACCACATAACGCGCCTGATCCTCGCCGAAGAGGAAACCATGCTGCTGCGGCGCCGTCGCCGTGATCGTCGCGCCCACGCCGCCCGCCATGGCCATCTCGGCCAGGCCGACCGCAAGGCCGCCGTCGGAGAGATCATGCACGGCGGTCGCCTGCCCGCCCGCGATGAGCCCGCGCACGAAATCGCCATTGCGCCGCTCGGCCGCAAGATCGACCGGGGGCGGAGCGCCTTCCTCGCGCCCGCAGACCTGCCACAGATACATAGACTGGCCGAGCCAGCCCTGCGTCTCGCCAATCAGCAAAATGGCCTCGTCCGCTCCCTTGAAGGAGAGCGTCGCAGCCTTGGCCACATCATCGATGCGACCGACGCCGCCGATGGAAGGGGTGGGCAGGATGCCACGTCCCTGCGTCTCGTTGTAGAGGGAGACATTGCCTGACACGATGGGGAAATCGAGGGCCCGAGCGGCGTCGCCGATGCCCTCAAGGCAGCCCACGAACTGGCCCATGTAATCGGGCTTTTCCGGGTTGCCGAAGTTGAGGTTGTCGGTCAGCGCCAGCGGGGTCGCGCCAACGGCGGTGAGGTTGCGCCATGCTTCCGCCACCGCCTGCCGACCGCCCTGAACAGGGTCCGCCTCGCAATAGCGCTGCGTCACATCCGTGCACATGGCCAGACCCTTGGCGCCATCGCCGATGCGCACCACGGCCGCGTCGCCGCCGGGTTGCTGCACGGTGTTGCCGAGAATCAGATGGTCATATTGCTCCCAGACCCAGCGCTTGGAGCACAGGTCGGGCGAGCCGATGAGATGGAGCAGCGCGTCCCGATTCGAGCGAGGCGGCGTGATCGACCCGGCTGCGATGATCGGCTTGGGAGGCGTGGGCACATGCGGCCGGTCATAGAGGGGGGCCTCGTCGCCCAGCTCCATGATCGGCAGATCGGCCTTCACCTCGCCCTGATGCTTCACCACGAAGCGCAGCGTATCGGTGGTCTTGCCGACGATGGCGAAGT
Source organism: Beijerinckiaceae bacterium (assembly GCA_947456505.1). Taxonomy (GTDB): domain Bacteria; phylum Pseudomonadota; class Alphaproteobacteria; order Rhizobiales; family Beijerinckiaceae; genus Terripilifer. The sequence goes on along the minus strand of CANGTC010000139.1, from coordinate 2,935 downwards.
CCAGACCCCATTTGCGGAAGACGGCCTCAGCCTCCGCCTCCTTGGCGGGATCGAGCACCATGAGCATGCGCTCCTGGCTCTCCGACAGCATCATCTCATAGGCGCTCATGCCCTCTTCGCGGCAGGGGATGGCGTCGAGGTCGAGCTCGATGCCGAGCCCGCCCTTGGCGCCCATCTCCACCGCCGAGGAGGTGAGGCCGGCGGCACCCATGTCCTGAATGGCGATGACGCAGCCCTTGCCCATGATCTCGAGGCAGGCTTCGAGCAGGAGCTTCTCGGAGAAGGGATCGCCGACCTGAACCGTGGGGCGCTTCTCCTCCGCGTCGGCCTCGAAGCTGGCGGAGGCCATGGTGGCGCCGTGGATGCCGTCGCGGCCGGTCTTGGAGCCGAGATAGACGATGGGGCGGCCCACGCCCGTCGCCTTGGCGTAGAAGATGGAATCCGCGCGGGCGATGCCCACCGCCATGGCGTTGACGAGAATATTGCCGTCATAGCGCGTGTGGAAATTCACGGAGCCGCCGACGGTCGGCACCCCGAAGGAGTTCCCGTAGCCGCCGATGCCCGCCACCACGCCGGACACCAGATGACGGGTGCGGGGATGATCGGGCGAGCCAAAGCGCAGCAGGTTGAGGCAGGCGATGGGGCGCGCGCCCATGGTGAAGACATCGCGCAGAATGCCGCCGACCCCGGTGGCCGCACCCTGGTAAGGCTCGATATAGGAAGGGTGGTTGTGGCTCTCCATCTTGAAGACGCAGGCCAGCCCGTCTCCAATGTCGATCACGCCCGCGTTCTCGCCCGGGCCCTGGATGACCCAGGGCGCCTTGGTGGGCAATTTGCGCAGGTGCAGACGTGAACTCTTGTAGGAACAATGCTCGTTCCACATGGCCGAGAAGATGCCCAGCTCCGTGATGGTCGGCTCGCGGCCGATCAGCGTCAGGATGCGCTGATATTCATCAGGCTTGAGGCCATGTTCGGCGACCAGCGCCGGGGTGATCTGGGGTTCGTTGCGCAGCAAGGCGAAGGGCCTCTCGTTGGGGACGTGCGAATGCAGACCAAGTCGCACATATTGCCCATGGGCGGAAGCCCAATCCTTTCAGAAACCAGTGCGAACCGCCTCCGATTAGCCACCCGCCCTCAGGCCGACGGCTTTTTGCCCCTCGCGCCCTTGGCCGGAGCGTCAAGCTTCACGAATTCCTTGCGGGCCTTTTTCAGATCCTTCCGCACCTCCCGGATGTCCTGGGCGGGGCGAAGGTGTTCCGGAGCAGTGCCGCCGGTTTCAATCATGGTCTTACGTACGGCGCGCCCGACCTTTTCGGCCGTCACCTCCAGTCGGTGCTGGCCCTTGATGTCGTCATTGCGGATGCGCTCCTCCGTCTGGGTCAGGCGAAAGAGATTGGCGGCCAATTCGGTCTTGCCCATGAAATCAAGGGGGGAGCGGCCATCCGGCACGCCCTTGCGGGCCCGGATCTGGCGAATATCCAGATTGTACATGCCCCGATAGCCCGCATTCTGGAAGAACGCGTAGTTGCTGATGTCGCGCTTGGCGACCGCGCTGCTCAGGGTTCCCTCGCGATCGATCAGGTCGGCGCGGATGTTGAGGCGCTCCACATTCTCGGCCTGATGGACATAGGCGCGGAAGGCGTCGGCCATGGCGATGAAATAGGCCTGGGCTTTGGCCACCTGCTCCTTGCGCGGGTCCGCGTTCATGACAGTGAGGTAGCAGGCGAAACGCGACAGCTTCCAATCGCCAAGAACCGTTTCTTCGAAATTCTCATGGATCGGTACGCCCAGATGGGCGCAGGCCGCAATGGCGCGATTGATCGCCGCCTTGATCGGCTTGATGGTGGCGTAGCCGATGCAAGTCATCAGGTCCGAGGCCAGCCAGAACCGGAAGCCGTTGGTTCCCGCGATATCCTCGAAGCTGCGCTTTCCTTCCTCGAAATGAAACAGATCGACGTCGGAATCGGACGGCATCGGACCCCCCCAGATCTGGACAATGAATGTCCTGAAAGCCTCAGGCTCCTTGCCTAGCGAGAACGGGAGGAGAGCGCGAGCCATGCCATTCACCATGGAGTCCGGGGGGTCAAATGTCGCGATGGGCTATCCGGTTGAGGGGTCAGTAAAAACAAACAAAAGCAGGTTCAGGGCTTCGCCTCGACCGCCGAAGTTATCAACTGTTTTTAGTCGCGTCTGTTTCAAGCCGCAGCGCTGAAGCGCGCGATGCTCGCGAAGAGCCCGCGCCCGTCCGTGCCGCCGACCAGGGGATCGATCAGATTTTCGGGGTGGGGCATCAGTCCCAACACATTGAGCTTTTCCGAATAGATACCAGCGATGTCGTTGGTCGAACCATTGGGATTGGCGGCGCCGCCCACCTGGCCCTGCGCATCGCAATAGCGGAAGGCCACGCGGCCCTCGCCTTCGAGGCGGCGGATGGTTTCCTCGTCGGCCTCGTAATTGCCTTCCCCATGGGCGATGGCGACCTTGATGGTCTGACCCTTCGCATAGGCTGTGGTGAAGGGCGTGTCGGCGCGCTCGACCTTCAGATGCTGCATCTTGCAGATGAAGCGCAGGTCGCGGTTGCGCATGAGCACGCCCGGCAGCAACCCGCTCTCGCACAGAATCTGGAAACCGTTGCAGATGCCCACCACCAGACCGCCGCGCGCCGCGTGGGCTCGCACTGCGTCCATGATATTGGCGCGGCCCGCGATGGCGCCGCAACGCAGATAATCGCCATAGCTGAAGCCGCCGGGCACCAGCACGAGATCCGTGCCCGCAGGCAGCTCATGCTCGGCGTGCCAGACGAGGCTGGGTTTGTGGCCGGACGCCTGCTCCAGCGCGCGCATGGCGTCGCCTTCGCGATTGAGGCCGGGGAAAAGGAGGACGGCGGCTTTCATGCGGGCCTCAGAGAATCTCGACGCGGTAATTCTCGACGACG
>CANGTC010000138.1 GCA_947456505.1 Beijerinckiaceae bacterium | reverse complement strand
ATGTGGACGCCATGAAAGTATTCGCCGCCGTGATGGATCCGGCGGGCGTGGAGATGAAAGCATGAAAGCCAAAGTCCTGATCGAACGGCTGGAGCTGCACGCCTATCATGGCTGGCATCCCCATGAGGGGGAGTTCGGCCAGCCCTATACGATCGATGTGGAGTTGCTCACCGATGTGGACCGCGCGGCTGGCAGCGATCATCTCTCGGACACCATGGATTACGGCGTCATTGTCGAGACCATCAAGCGCATCTTCACCGAGCGTCGCCACAAGCTGGTGGAGAGCGCGGTCGTGGAGCTGGCGCGGGGCCTGATGACCCGCTTTCCAGCGGCGGACGAGGTGCGGCTGCGCGTGCTGAAACTGAAGCCCCCGATCCCCGAGCGCATCGCGGCGGTGGGTGTGGAGCTGCGCCTGACGCGGGAAGAATTCGCGCGTGGCGCCTGAAGAGCCCGTCTTCGCCGCCCTCTCGCTGGGCGGCAACATGGGCGACGTGCGCGCCGCCTTCCGCTTCGCGCTGGAGAAGCTGGCGCAGGCGCCGGGCGTGGCCGTGGTGGCGACCTCTTCGGTCTATCGCACCGCGCCCTGGGGCAAGCTCGACCAGCCCGATTTTCTCAACATGGCGACCCTGCTGCGCGTGACGATTTCGCCCCGCGCATTGCTGGATCTGTGCCTGTCCATCGAGCGCGACCAAGGCCGCGCGCGACTGGAGCACTGGGGCCCGCGCACCCTCGACATGGATGTGCTGACCTATGGGGATCTGGTGGTGGATGAAGCCGGCCTCGCGATCCCCCATCCGCGCTTGCAAGACCGCGCCTTCGTGCTGACGCCGCTGGCGGAGATTGCGCCCGATACGCTGGTGCGGGGAGTGCGGGTGGAGGTGTTGTGTAAGGCGGTTGAGGGGCAGGGGGTGGAGCGCGTGGCGGGGCTTCGTCATCCACAGGAAACGACGGGCGGCGCGGAAGGCTGATAGGCCTGCCGTCGTCGGCTTCCGCCCCTCATAAAGAGACCTGTTTCGGACTATAGCTTCACTGTTTTGAAGGCCCGGTCGATAAGTCCCCCGCGCTTTGCGTCGGGCGGGCCTCAAGCTATGATCGAGGCTCAGGCATCCAGGTGGGCGAGCGCTCTCCGGCGGTTCTCGGAAGCCTGTGTAACGAAGCTTGATCACTCAGTTCCCGAAGCGAACCGAAGGCGCATGGAGCGGCGAGGCTCGGTGGGGCGGCCTGAGGTGCGGTTGGTGTGAAGCGCTATGAAGCTAAAAAAAGCCGCTCGCTCGTTGCGTACATCGCCGTCCGTCGATGTGCATGAAAAAACGCTTCAGACAGCCATCGCTTTCCATCAGCGAGGCGATCTGGCGGAGGCGGCGCGGCTCTATGAGCAGATCTTGAAAGCAAGCCGCAAGCATTTTGACGCCCTTCATTTGTCCGGACTGATTGCTTACCAGACGGGGAAACTGGAAGAGTCCGAGCGGCTTTTCGCCAGGGCTCTCACCATCAATTCGGACTTTGCGCCCCTGCAGGTGAATCGTGGAAACACGCTCTACGCTCTGGGGCGACTGGATGATGCGATCGCCTCTTATCGCAAGGCGATTTCCATCGACGCCAATTATGTCGACGCCCATTACAATCTCGGGCTCGCGCTTCTGAAAGCGGGTCGGTTTGAGGATGCCATTGCGAGTTACGATAAAACCCTCGCCATGAGGCCTGATCATGCGGAAGCCTTCAGCAACCGGGGCAACGCCCTTGCGCAAGTGAAGCGGTTCGATCTGGCGCTGGCGAGCTATGACAGCGCCCTCTCTATAAAGCCGCAAGACGCAGACCTGCACAATAATCGTGGTAATGCGCTTAAAGAACTGCAACGTTTTGAAGAGGCGCTGGAGAGTTACGCCAAAGCCATCGCCCTCAGACCTGATGATGCGGAAGCCTATAACAATCGCGGCGTCGCGTTGCAGTCTGTGAAACGATACGGTGAAGCGCTGGCGAGCTATGGCAATGCGATACGCCTGCACCCAGCTTATGCGGAAGCCCTTGGCAATCAGAGCCATGTCCGGGAGGTTCTGAAGCGGATCGATCAAACTGGGGCCATGGCGAGCAAGGCCGTCGTCATGAATTTGGATTTTGCCGCCACCTTGTTCAAACGCGGCAATGCGATGAAGGATGCGAAACGTTTCGACGAGGCCCTGGAGAGCTATGACAAGGCGATCGCCCTGAAGCCTGATCGGGCCGAAGCCCACAACAATCGCGGCGTTACGCTAAAGGCTTTGAAGCGTTTTGAAGAAGCGCTTGAAAGCTATGATACCGCGATCTCCCTCAGGGCCGATTACGCTGAAGCTTTCAACAATCGCGGGGTGATCCTGCATGAATTGAAGCGCGTGGATGAGGCGCTGGCGAGTTATGACAAGGCGCTTTCCATCACGTCTGATCTGGTCGACGCCCTGAACAACCGCGGCGCCGCGCTGCGGGATCTGGAGCGGTTTGACGAAGCGCTGGCGAGCTTTGACCAGGCGGTCGCCGTCAGGCCGGATTACGCTGAAGCCTTTTATAACCGCGCCAATACGTTGCAAGATCTCAAACGCTTTGAGGAAGCGCTGGCGAGCTATGATGTGGCGTTGTCTTTGAACGCCGACCATATCGACGCCTTCAACAATCGCGGCGTCACGCTTCGAGACCTTCACAGGTTTGAGGAAGCGCGGGCGAGTCATGAAAAAGCCATCGCCATCAATCCCGCTCATGCCGACGCCTATTGGAACATGGCGACGCTGCTGCTTCTTATGGGCAGGTTCATGGAAGGCTGGGCCTTTTATGAGTGGCGGCGCAAGAGAGGGGGATCATCTTCGCCCCGTTCCTTTGATACGCCTGCATGGGTCGGGAACGCCCCCATTTCTGGTAAGACCATTCTCGTTCATTGGGAGCAGGGGCTTGGCGACACGATCCAGTTTTGTCGTTATGCGCCGATTTTAAGCCAGATGGGGGCCAGGGTCCTCTTCGCTCCCCAGGCGCCCCTGCGCAGGCTCGCCTCGACACTGGCGGCGGGATGCGAGATCGTGGATGTCGCGGATGCGTCCCTGAAGTTTGATCATCACTGCTCGCTCCTGAGCCTGCCCTTCGCTTTAAAGAGCGATTTGCACACCATCCCGAAAACCGTTCCCTATCTTTTCGCAGAACCTGAACGTGTCACGAAATGGAAAGCGAGGATCGGCGATGCGGGCCTCAGGATCGGCATATGCTGGCAAGGCAGCAGCGCGAAGATTGACGCTGGCCGCTCCTTTCCATTGAGGCGATTCGAGGTCTTGTCGCAGATTCCAGGCGTGCGGTTGATCAGCCTTCACAAGGGCGAGGGCGAAGCGCAACTGGCCCAATTGCCCGCCGGCATGATGGTGGAGACGCCTGGCGAAGACTTTGACGCCGGACCAGACGCATTCCTCGACAGCGCCGCCGTGATGGCTTGCTGCGATCTTGTGATTACGTCGGACACCGCCATCGCCCATCTGGCGGGCGCCCTTGGAGTGAAGACCTGGGTTGCGCTCAAGCGCACGCCTGATTGGCGATGGATGGTGGAGCGGGATGACAGTCCCTGGTACCCTACCATGCGCCTGTTTCGTCAAAAATCCGAGGACGACTGGCAGGGTGTGTTCGCCGCGATCAGGCAGGCGCTTCTGGATGAGTTCCGTCCTGGATAAGGCCGTCAGGCCCCGGTCTCGCCATGACCGCTTGGGTCACTGACTGGGGCGATGGCCGCTCAGATTTTCAGCGCGAGTTTCTCGCTGCGATCAACGCTCACCGCAATCACCACCGTTAGCAGCATGAAGCCCGCCGAGGTGAAGAAGATCCAGGTCGGAGCGTGATGGTCGACCAGCAGGCCGCCCACGATGGGGGCGATCATGCCGCCGAAATTGAAGCCGGTGGTGACGATGCCGAACACGCGGCCCACCGCGTCTGGCGGGGAGGCGTTGCGCACCAGCATGTCGCGTGAGGGCACGATGATCCCCGCCAGCAATCCGGCGGCGCCGACCACGATCATGGTTCCGTTCACGCCCAGATTCACGACGCCAAGGAGGCAGGTCAGCAGGGCCGCCGAGACCAGCCCCATGGCCGCCATGGTGGACTGATGTTTCAGGCGGTCCGCGATGAGGCCGCCGATGATGATGCCCGCCACGAGCATGGTCAGAAAGACCGTCAGCGCCCGGTTGCCCAGCAAGAGCGGCAGGTCGATGAGTTGCTCCAGCGCCACCATCATGAAGGTCTGGAGCATGCCTGTGGCCATGTTCAGGGTGGTGAACATGAGAGTCAGGGCGATCACCGCAGGGGTCACGAGTGATTTCGAGGATGTCCGCTCCTGTGGCGACAGGCGCCGCACCCGCAGCCCGCGTTGTTCGCCCGGAATCTCCGGCAGAAGGGGCAGGGCGAGCACGATGCCGATGAGTCCGGTCGCGATCAGCGCAAGGCGCACGCCGTCAAGCCAGAGCATGCCCTGCACGAGGGGCGGGGCTATGGCGAAGCCGATGTAGCCGGTGAAGCTGTGGATCGAAAAGGCCCGGCCCATGCGCGCGGGCGGCATTTCCGCCGACAGGATCGAATAATCAGCGGGGTGATAGACCGCGTTGCCCAGCCCGATCAGCACTGCCCCTGCGATCAGCATGGGATAGGTGGGCACGAGGCCGATGAGGATGAAGCCTGCGGAGCCGATGAGCACACCGATGAAAAGCAGCAGGCGCGGGCCATAGCGATCCACGATGAAGCCTGTGGGCGCCTGGGTCACGGCCGAGACCGCGTTCATGGTGGTGATGGCGAGGCCGAGTTCGGTATAGGAGACATTCAGCAGGTCCCGCAGGGCGGGCATCATGGGGGCGAAGGCGAGCCAGTAATAATGGCTGACCAGATGCACGGCGGAAATGACTGCGAGCGTGCGCGCCGCACGCGAGCCGCCCACTTCGGCGTCTGTCACCACCCCACTTGTCATGCCGCGTCTTCTCCAACGGGTCCGCTTCAGGCGGCGCCCATGAGCCGCTTTATATGCGCGCTGGCGGATCGCGCCAGCCCTTGCAGGTCATAGCCCCCTTCGAGCACCGAAACCAAGCGCCCTTTGGCATATTTGTCCGCCACGTCCATGAGGCGGGCGGTGGCCCAGGCGAAGTCCTCCTCGATCAGGTTGATATTGCCCAGGGGGTCGCGCACATGGGCGTCAAAGCCCGCCGAAATGATCACCAGATCCGGCCCGAAGGCCTCGAGGGCGGGGAGGATCCGGCTCTCCATGGCCTCGCGAAAGGCCTCGCCCCCGTCGCCCGCTCGCAGCGGCGCATTGACGATATTGCCATGCACGCCCGTCTCGCTCACCGCGCCGGTGCCGGGATAAAGCGGCATCTGGTGGGTGGAGCTGTAAAGCACGGTCTCGTCGCCCCAAAAGATATCCTGGGTGCCGTTGCCGTGGTGCACATCGAAATCCATGATGGCTACGCGCTCGGCGCCATGGGCGCTCTGGGCGTGGCGCGCCGCGATGGCGGCGTTGTTGAAGAAGCAGAAGCCCATGGCCGTGGTGCGCTCGGCGTGGTGGCCGGGGGGGCGCATGCCAACGAAGGCGTTGTCGCTGCGTCCTGTCATCACCTCGTCCACCGCCAGACACGAGGCCCCCACGCCCCGCAGCGCCGCCTCCAGGGTGAAGGGGTTCATGCTGGTGTCGCCATCGACCCGCGCATAGCCATGGTCAGGCGCGCTGGACTCAAGATCCGCGATGAAGACCTCGGGATGCACCCGCAGGATCGCCTCGCGGTCGCCCAGCGGCGCGATTTCCCGCGCCAGGGTCTGGAACTCCTCGCCCTCCAGCATGCGCTCGATGGCGCGCAGGCGGTCGGGGCGTTCGGGATGACCCTCGCCCATTTCATGGCGGAGCGCGATCGGATGGGTGACGAAGAGTGTTTTCAAGGCGGCGTCCTGCGGAACCTGATGTCAGTTTGGCGCTCCAACGGCCCCATGTCCATGGGGTGCGTGGCGTTTGGCCTTCCGGTGATCTTGGCCGGACCCGCAATGACGCCTCAGTTCACGTTCGCTTGAGGGGCCAGGATCTTCGAAACTTGGACCTGCGGAGTGGCGCAATTGCAACAGGTTCCTTTCTTGTGCCGGGAAACTGATCCACGCGGTGAAGTTTATGGTAAACGAGCCATGAGCGTGATTCGAACGGTCCGGGATGTTTTTTGATGTTGTTGAAAAAGTTGGCTCTCGTTGGCGCCGTTGGTCTGGCTCTGGGCGGCTGCTACGCCACCGTCCCTGACCCCAAGGTTTCAGTTCAGGACTCGAAATATCTGGCCATGGTGCCGAATTACGAGGTTGAGATCGATTATCGCCGCTATCAGGTCGATGATCCCACCGGCGAAGCTCCCGGCACCGTCGTCGTCGACACCAAGCGCCACTTCCTCTATTTCGTGCTGCCCAATCGCAAGGCCATTCGCTATGGCGTCGCCACGGGCTCCGAGGCCGCAGGCTGGACCGGCGAGGCCAAGGTGGGGCGCAAGGCCGAATGGCCGCACTGGATGCCCCCGGCCGACATGCTGGTGCGCTGGCCCCATCTGAAGCCGACGGCGGCGGCGGGCGGGCTTTCCGGCGGCCCGGACAATCCGCTCGGCGCCCGCGCCCTCTATCTTTATCAGAACGGACGCGACACCCTCTATCGCATCCACGGGACGAATGAGCCGGAGACCATCGGCCATGACGTCTCCTCCGGTTGCATCCGGATGGTCAATATGGATGTGATCGATCTGTTCAACCGGGTTCCGGTCGGCGCCAAGGTCGTCGTGAAATAGGGATCGCTGGCGATCTCGCGTCAGGCCGCGAGGGCGGCGTCCGCAAGCGCGACTGCTTCGGGCGCTGCGTCCAGTTCATAGGCCGACGCGTCAGAAATCTGCAATTCAGCCGCAACGGCCGCTATTCCCAGTTCGCGGCATAGGCGGGCGAGAAGGTCTCGGGCATCCTCGCTCGGCGGAGCGATGGCTCGCTCCATAGACGTGTCGGTCATCATGGGTTTACTCATACTCTGACGGAACGCCACGCCCCGTCTGACGCGACTGTTCAACTGCGCAGATTAAGCCAGTCTTAATGCGCGTGCTCTTGCGCTCCCTATGTCGAAATGTGGTTAATCGCGCGCAAACCCGGTCCGCGCCCTCATCCTGCCTGCGACTCCTCCCCGTCCCGGCTGGCTTCCGCCTTGCGAAGGATGTTGTTGATCTGCTCGAAGAGCGTACGCAATTGGGCGAGTTCGGTGGGGCTGAGCCTTCCCAGCGTCTCCGCGACGAAGGCGCGCTGAGCAGCGATCCCCTCATTGGCGAGCCGACGCCCTGTGGACGTCATGTAGAGCGCATGGGTGCGCCGGTCGCCTTTAAGGGATCTGCGTTCCACAAGGCCCGAGGCTTCAAGGCGATCGATCAGGCCCGAAATGTTCCCCTTGGTCACCTCAAGGCGCATGGCTATGTCTTGCTGGCTGAGACCTTCACGTTCGTTCAGAACGATGAGCACGTCGCATTGCGGAATGGACAGATTGATTTCGCGCAGGCGCTTGCTGAAGGCTGCCGATAGCCTCCCATGCAGATGGATCATGTGAAACCAGACGCGATGCGCGTCCAGGGGCGCGGAAGAGTCCATTATGGGCCTCGAAGATTTTCGGCAATTTATGTTCTGTAAAGGTTAAGTGCAACCTAAAGATGTTAAAATTATTAGTATACACGTAAACTATACGTTTTTCTGATAGCCGTTCCTGAATTTTCTTATGATTTAAGATTTAGTACGTAGAAAGAAACACCGTGATCAATTTGCGCCATCTAACCTTGGCCATACGATCGGATCGTCGATGCGTCGCTTGATTCTTGAAGAACCATGGTCCGGGGCCGCTCTATGGAGCCGGCGCCTTGCGTTGTTCGGGCTCGCGGTCGGCTGCATTTCTGTCGTGTTGGCGCGCAGCGGGCTGGTCGACGTGACGGCGGGGCTGGCGGTCTTCGGCGCGGCTGTGACCGTCGCCTGCATTGGTCTGCTGCTCGCGGGCGCGGGCGCCGTGGTGATCTGGCGGACGGGACGGCGCGGCGTTGGGTCCATTGTGGGCTGCGTTTTTCTCAGTCTTTTGTTGCTGGGCTATCCAGCCTGGCTTGCGGTGCAGGCCATTCGTTTGCCGCCGCTCACGGATGTCTCCACCGATCTCATCGATCCTCCGGATTTCGCCCGTTCCTCGCGGGCGCTGGCGGCGCGCGCGGGGGTCGCGCATGACCTGATCCCGACGGAAGCGCGCGAGGCGCAAAGGCGCGCCTTTCCCAATGTCTCGCCCATCGTCCTCGATCTTGATGTGGAGGAGGCCTGGGAGATCGTGCTGAAGGCGGTCGCCGCGCGCAAATGGCTGGTGGTGGATCAGGTGAAGCCGGGCGGGCGCATTGGCGTTGGCCATATCGACGCCATCGACAAAACCCTTGTGATGGGCTTCCCTGAGGATGTGACGATCCGCGTGCGGCCGCTGGCCGGGCAGACGCGCATCGACATCAGATCCGCCTCTCGCTTCGGGCGTCATGACTTTGGCGACAACGCCCGGCGCATCCAGCGATTTGCGCAGGAGTTGCAGGCCCAGCTCGACGCGCGCTGATTGCGCTTGATCAATGCGTCCCTCCTGCAAAGCCGCCATCCTGCGGAAAATAGGAGGCGTCGCCATGTATCGTCATATCTTGATCGCAACCGATGGATCGGAGCTGGCGCATCGCGCGCTTGTTCATGGGCTGGCGCTGGCGAAATCCGTTGGCGCGCGGGTGACGGCGTTGACGGTGACCGAGCAATGGGCCGCAGGGGACATGGCGAGCCGTGCGGAGCGGGGCGACAAGCATCCCGTCGAGGATTACGAGCGAGACGAGAAGGCGCGCGCCCGGCGCATTCTGGATATCGCGCAGGCCAAGGCCCAGGAGATGGGCGTCGCCTGCGAGGCTTTGCACGAAGCCGACAGCGGGCCAAGCGAGGCCATCTTGCGGATCGCGGAGGCGCGGGGCTGCGATCTCATCGTGGTCTCGACCCATGCGCGCACGGGTCTCGCGCGCATCGTCATCGGCAGCCAGTCGTCGGAGGTGATCGTCGGCGCGAAGGTTCCCGTGCTCGTCTGCCGCTGATTATCTGATGGCGTAATGGGCGGTGAGGGTGGCTGGCCCGCCCGCATCCACCACGCCGCGCGCCACGAGATCCTCGAGGTGCGCCAGCACCGAGAGTCCCGCTGCGCCCGTGAGGCGCGGGTCGAGCCCCTCATAGATCTTCGCGACGATGGCGGGGATCGTGTCGAGACCCGCGCGAATCGCGGTCACGATGGCGCCCTCGCGATAGCGCCGATGGCCCGCCAGCGCCCGCACGAAGCGTTGGGGATCGCGCACCGGCCCACCATGGCCGGGCCAGTAGATGGCGTCCGCCCGCGCCCGCAGCTTGTCGAGGGAGGCCATATAGTCGCTCATGTGCCCGTCGGGCGGCCCCACGATGGTGGTGGACCAGGCCATCACATGATCGCCTGAAAAGAGCGCGTTCTCTTCGGCCAGGGCGAAGCACAGATGGTTCGAGGCGTGGCCGGGGGTATGGACGGCGGTGAGGGTGTAACCGTCGCCTTTCAGGACCTCGCCATCTTCCATCACCTGGTCGGGCGCGTGGTCCATGTCATGGCTGGCGTCGAGGCGGCCGGAGGGCGCGTGTTCGATGGTCACATGGGGTTTGCAGCCCAGAATCGGCGCCCCCGTCAGCTCGCGCAGGCGTCTCGCGCCGGGAGAGTGATCGCGGTGGGTGTGGGTGACGAGAATATGGGCCACGGTCTCGCCCTGCGCCGCCTGCAGGAGGGCGGCGAGATGCGCCTCATCCTCCGGCCCCGGATCGATCACCGCGAGGCGCCCGCGCCCCACGAGGTAGGAGCAGGTGCCTGTGAAGGTGAAGGGCCCGCCATTGGGCGCGATGAGCCGTCGCACCAGCGGGGAAACCTCGACCACTTCGCCAGCCCTGTAGGGCTGTTTGTCATAGGGGATGTCGTCTGGCTTCTCGATCATGGCGTTCCTCACCTGAGGCCAACATAGGACGGACCGGCGCTCAGTGGAAGTTGCGGCCTGCGGGCATCACCGCCGCCTCCGCCGCGAGCGCAAGACGCTGGGCGCGGTCGTGTTGTTTGGGGCGGTCCTGCGGGTGGCGCAGTTCGTCCGCGTGGGCGAGGTTGGAGAGTTGCGCGCCCTCTTGAGAGAGCAGGCCCAGCATCGGCGTCAGATCCTCGAAGCTGTCGGCCACCAAATGGATCACGCCCGCCTCGTTCTGCACCCGCCCGGTGATGGCGATGAAGCGGCCGCCCAGCACCACCGCGCGGTTCTGTTCGAAAATCTTGGGCCAGACGATGGCGTTGGCGACGCCGGTTTCGTCCTCAAGGGTCATGAAGATCACTCCATTGGCCGAGCCCGGCCGCTGGCGCACCAGCACGAGGCCCGCCACGCTCACCTTTGGCATGGGCCGGGGCGCGGCCAAGTCCTCGCAGCGCAGGATGCGTTTGGCCGCCAGATATTTGCGCAGGAAGGCCACGGGATGCGCCTTCAGGGACAAGGAGAGATGGCGATAATCCTCCACTACCTGTTCGCCCGGCGGCATGGGCGGCAGGGCCGCGTCAGGCTCGCGCTCGGCGCCTGCGGCGGCGGCGAAGAGGGGCAGATCATCCTTGTCGCCCGCGCGGTTGAGGCCGCGCACGGCCCAGAGCGCGT
>CANGTC010000137.1 GCA_947456505.1 Beijerinckiaceae bacterium | reverse complement strand
GCGCAGTGGCAAGTCCAGCGCCGACAGCCTGAAGAAGATCTAAGCTTCTCAAGGCGGCTTCGCGGGTTCTCTTGCGAAGCCCTCGCCCTTGACGGGCCGACGTGCGTTCGCGCCGCCGCTCTCCATGCAGCCGAAGCTTTCGGTCCATGGAGTTGGGCGGCGCGGCCGATTCCGGCCCTGTTTTGTCTGTTTTACAGCTGCCCCCTTGCGCTGAAGCTCGGCTCCCGTCATTTTAACGGAAATGAGCATAACTAGAAGGTCCATTCCCGTTCCGCCGCCCGCCAATGGCGGGGGAGGACCCGTGCGCCTTCCATCCTTCGCTCCGGGCATGCGCATCGGGCTCTTCGGCGGGACCTTCAATCCGCCCCATGAGGGTCACCGGCTCGTCAGCACCATCGCCCTGTCGCGGCTGGGTCTCGATCAGATCTGGTGGCTGGTCACTCCCGGCAATCCCTTGAAGCAGAACGATGGCCTGCCCTCGTTGGCCGCCCGCATGACCGCCGCCCACGAAATGGCGGATCATCCCCGCATCGTGGTCACCGGCCTCGAGGCGCAGATCGGCACCCGTTACACCTATGACACCCTGGCCTGGCTGACGCGGCGCTGCCCGGGCGTTCGATTCGTCTGGATCATGGGGGCGGACAATCTGGCGGGGTTTCATCGCTGGCAGCATTGGCGCGACATAGCGGCGCTCATGCCTGTCGCGGTGATTGATCGGCCCGGCTCCACTCTGAAGGCGATCAACAGTCCGGCAGGGGCCTGGCTCGCCCCCCATCGGATGGATGAAACGGACGGATCTCTGCTGGCCCAGGCCCGCGCGCCCGCCTTCCTGTTCATCCATGCGAAGCGCTCGGACCTCTCCTCGACCGAGTTGCGGCGGCAGGGAAAGACCCTCCCCCCCGGAAATTAGGGCCGCCGCGTGCAATCGAGGTTGAATTTTCCCCCGTTTCGGCCCACATTGAGGTGTGCCGGCGCTTGCCGGTGACAGGAGCATGAAGGCACTGACACCCACGATGACCTCAGAAGCGAGCGCTGCGCCGCTTCACCCGGTGAATGGTTCCGTACTGGACACCGGTAAACTCGTGCGGACCGTCCTGCACAGCCTCGAAGACGCCAAGGCTGAAGACCTCGTCTCGATCGACCTGCATGGCAAGACCTCCATCGCCGATCTCATGATCGTGGCGACGGGTCGTTCTGGCGTGCATGTTGGCGCGATTGCTGATCGCGTCATCAAGGCGTGCAAGGAGGCCGGCGCCCAGACCCCCAAGGTCGAGGGCGTTCCACATTGTGATTGGGTTCTGGTCGATGTCGGCGATGTGATCGTCCACATTTTCCGGCCCGAGGTTCGGGCTTTCTACAATCTGGAAAAGATGTGGGGCGGGGACAGGCCGGGCGAGCGGAGCCCGCAGGGCGCACGCGCGGCGGTCTGAGCGGAGCGCTCGCCATGCGTGTGGCGCTGATCGCCGTCGGGCGGCTGAAGGCCGGGCCCGAACGAGAACTCTGCGCGCGCTACATGGAGCGCGCGGCGGCTTCGGCGCGGGGCGTTGGCCTCACCGGCGTTGAACTTCGCGAGATTGAAGAGGGTCGCGCGCGTCGCCCCGAAGACCGCAAGGCCGAGGAGGCGCGGGCCCTCACCGCACTTGTGCCGCCGGGCGCGCGGCTGGTCCTGCTGGACGAGCGGGGCAAATCTGTTTCCAGCGAGACCTTCGCCGCCGACATGGGCCGTGAGCGCGACGCCGGAACCCCAGCGCTTGTGTTGGCCCTTGGCGGGCCGGATGGTTTCGACCCCGCGCTGCGGGCGCAAGCCTCCCAGGTTCTGGCTTTCGGCGCCATGACCTGGCCCCATCAGCTGGCGCGGATCATGGCCGCCGAGCAGATTTACCGGGCCATCACCATCCTGGCGGGCCATCCCTATCACAGGGTCTGAGGCTCCTTCGCATGATCGCGCCTTGCTCGCATCTTGGCCTGGCCCTTGCCGCGTTGGCGCCACACTCTTACATCCTTGGTGTCGGCGTGATTCGATCCTGTTTCTCAAAGAGGCCGCGTCTGCTCTCCCACTCGCCCAGGCTTTCTTCCGCGATGCTCGCCGGCGCTCTCGCCGCTGCGGCGCAGCTGTTCGTGGGTCCGGCTATGGCCCAGGCCGCCCCGGAGGATCCGCGACAGCTGATCGACAAGGGCCAAAGCGATCTGCGCGCCATCGAGGACGAGCGCAAGGCCGCCGAAGAGCGTAGCCGCAAGACCGACGCCGAGATCGAGTTGATGCGCAATGATCGGGCGCGGCTCAATGCGGCGCTGATCGAAACCGCCGCCCGGGCCCGCGCCGGCGAGATTCGCATCGCCGACATAGAAGCGCGCCTGATCAGCTCCAGAGCCAGCGAGGCGGCGATTCGCCGTTCGCTCGAGAGCCGACGCGGGGTGATCGCCGATGTGCTGGCGGCCCTCCAACGCATGGGACGCAAGCCGCCCCCCGCTGTGCTGGTGCGGCCTGAGGACATGCTGGAGGCGATTCGCACCTCCATGCTGCTGGGCGCGGTGGTGCCGGAATTGCGCGGCGAGACAGAGGCGCTGGCCTCCGATCTTTCGGACCTGCAGGCGGCCCTCAAGAGCATCGCCAGCGAAGGCCAAGCCCAGCGCAAGGAGCAGATCAGCCTCGATATCGAGCGCGAGCGCATCGCCGCCCTGGTGGCCGCCCGGCAAAAGGCGATCCAGGAGGCCGAGAAGGTGAACGCCGCCGAGCGCGCCCGGGCCAACGATCTGGCGCGTCAGGCGCTTGACTTGAAAGACCTGATCGCCCGGATGGAAAATGAGGTGGCGGCGGCCGCCCGGGGCGCCGAGGCGGCGCGCCGCGCTGATGAAGAACAGAAGCTTGAGGCGGCCCGCCCGCGTCCGGTCGCGATTCCTTTCAAGGATCCCGCGCGTCTTGCGCCCGCCATCCCCTTCGCCCAGACGCGGGGCCTGCTGCCCCTGCCGGTCAGCGGCGCCGTGCTCAAAGCCTTTGGGGCGCCGGACGGATTTGGCGGCGCCGAGAAGGGCTTGTCGCTCGCCGCCAGCCCGCGCGCGGTGGTCGGTTCGCCCTGCGACGGCTGGGTCGCCTTCTCGGGACCCTACAGGACCTACGGACAACTCTTGATCATCAATGCGGGCGGGGGCTACTATGTGGTTCTGGCCGGTATGGAACGGATCAATGTCGAGGTAGGTCAGTTCGTGCTTGCCGGGGAGCCTGTGGCCCTGATGGGCGATGGTTCCGCAAAAACGGCGGCTGCGATTGCAATTGGCGCATCGCAGCCCATTCTCTATGTTGAGTTTCGAAAAGACGGGACTGCAATCGATCCGGGCCCATGGTGGGCTAGGCCGGAGCTGGAAAAGGGTCGCGGATAATGCGCAAGGTCTCTCTCGTTCTGCTGGGCGCCATGATCGGCGCGTCAGCGGTCACCATCGGCAGTCGTACGGATCTGCTCGCCGCCGGGGCCAAGGCCGCCGCGACCGACACCTATCGGAACCTGAACCTCTTCGGCGATGTCTTCGAGAAGATCCGCTCCGACTATGTGGAGCGGCCGGATGAGCAGAAGCTGGTCGAGGCGGCCATCAATGGCATGCTCACCTCGCTGGATCCCCATTCCAGCTATATGGATCCCAAGAGCTACCGCGATATGCAGGTGCAGACGCGCGGCGAGTTCGGCGGGCTCGGCATCGAGGTCACCCAGGAGGAGGGCCTCGTGAAGGTCGTCACCCCCATCGACGACACGCCGGCCTCCCGCGCCGGGATCATGGCGGGCGATCTCATCAGCGCCATCGATGGCGAGGCGGTTCTGGGCCTGACCCTCAATCAGGCCGTGGACAAGATGCGCGGCCCCGTGAACACCAGCGTCAAGCTGACCGTGCTTCGTGGCGCCCAGAAGGAGTCGCGCGAGGTCAAGCTGACCCGCGCCGTCATCCAGATCAAATCCGTGCGTTCCCGCCAGGAAGGCGAGGACATCGGCTATATCCGCATCACCCAGTTCAGCGAGCAGACCTTCGACGGGGTGAAGCAGGCCCTGCAGAAGTTCCAGCAGGACATGCCCGGCGACAAGCTGAAGGGCTATGTGCTGGATCTGCGCAACAATCCCGGCGGCCTGCTCGATCAGTCCGTGTCCGTCTCCAACGCCTTCCTCGAGAAGGGGGAGATCGTCTCGACCCGCGGCCGCAACGCCGACGAGACCCAGCGTTACAACGCCCGCCCCGGCGACCTCTCCAAGGGCAAGCCGGTGATCGTGCTGATCAACGGCGGCTCGGCTTCGGCTTCGGAAATCGTCGCCGGCGCCCTGCAGGATCACAAGCGCGCCACCATTCTGGGCACGCGCTCCTTCGGGAAGGGGTCGGTGCAGACCATCATCCCGCTCGGCCAGAACAACGGGGCGCTGCGCCTCACCACGGCCCGCTACTACACGCCTTCGGGCCGCTCCATCCAGGCCAAGGGCATCGATCCGGACATCCAGATCCTGCAGGACGTGCCGGATGAGCTAAAGGGTAAGGACGAGACCAAGGGCGAGGCTTCGCTCAAGGGCCATCTCAAGAACGGCGAGGATGAAAAGGGCGGCTCGCAGGCCTATGTGCCGCCGGACCAGTCGAAGGACAAGCAGCTGAACGCCGCCTTGGATATTCTGCGCGGCGTCAAGAAGGCTGAGGCGCCTGCCGAGAAGCCCGCCGAGAAGAAGTCCGAGACCGCGCCGAACTGACGCGTTTGGTCCGCTTCCGAATATCCCAACGCCGGCCTGACCCCAGGTCGGCGTTTTTGCGCCGGGTTCAAGGCGCCTTCCCAAAGGTCTCGACGCGAAGGCCAAGTTGAAGCAAGATTCGCCGCCAGGCTGTTTTGATTCGCGGACAGTCGGCGCCGTACGGACGCAGGCGAAGATTGAATCAGGCCCATGCCCGCCAATGATCTGCATGACCCTCTGGGAATGGATGGCTCTCGTTCGGGCCGGGCGGGGCATGCGCGCAATTGGGGATTGATCGCCCTGGGAGGCCTGGGCGGCGCCGTCCTCGGACTGGTCGCCTTCAGCCTCGCCACGGACAATGGCATGGGCGGGCGGCCCTTCGCCGAAGCCTCCATCGCGCCCGGCCGCATAGAGGAGACTGCGGCTGCGGTCCCCGCGCCCCCGCCGCCCGAACAAACCGCGAGCAATGCTGCAAATAACCAGCCGGTCGCCGCCATCATCGACGCGACGACGGGGGTTCGGGTGGCCCGTCAGAGCGGGGACAGATCGCCGGGCGGTCCGCTGATTCTTAAGGTCCCGCAAGATCGGCTCGGCTTGCAGTTGGCCTCCGCGCCTGATTTGCGTCTGGTCGAGAAGGGCCGCCATGGCCCCTTGCCGCGCATCGGCGCCGATGGAGCTCGTCCCTCGGAGATCTATGCTCGCCCCTCAGTCACCGCATCGACCCTTAAAGCAGGCGCGCCGCGCATCGCCATCGTGGTGGGCGGCATGGGGCTCAACGCTGCCTCCACCTCGAGCGCCGTCGATATGCTGCCCGGCGAGGTCACCCTGGGCTTTGCGCCCTATGGCGCGGATCTGGACCGGCAAGTGGCGCGGGCTCGTGAGGCCGGGCACGAAGTCGTGTTGCAGGCGCCTATGGAGCCCCTGGAAAAGGCGGATATTCCCGGCCCCAACACCCTGCTGTCCGGCGTCGATGCGAGCCAGAACATCGAGTCCTTGCGTTGGCTGATGTCGCGTATGACGGGCTATGTGGGCGTGGCGAATTTCCTTGGCTCACGCTTTCTGGCGCGTGAGGCGGATCTTGCGCCGGTTCTGCGCGAGATCGCGTCGCGGGGATTGTTGTTCCTGGACGACGGCACCGCCATGCAGAGCGTCGCGCCCAGCCTGGCGGCGGCTGCGAGCATGCAGACCGCGCGGGCGGACGTGGCGCTCGACGCAAATCCGGGCCGGGAAGCTGTGGAGCTGGCTCTGGGGCGACTGGAGGCCGTGGCTCGCGCCAAGGGTTTCGCCATAGGCTATGCAGCCGGGTTGCCAGGGTCCATCGAGCCCATCGCGCGGTTTGCGCTGGGACTGGAGAAACGCGGGGTGGCGCTCTTGCCGCTCAGCGCGCTGGCCGGGCGCAGCGCGCCCTCGGCGGGCCTGGCGCGTTGACTTCACCTTGTCGCCTGCGCCGCAAGATGATTTGATCCAGCGTCAGCTTTTTTACTCTGGTGCTCTTTCTTGACGCAAACAACCATCCACTTCGCCTGAAAAGGCGCTAGACTGATCCCCCGCCGGAGTGGAGATCAGCATGAAGCAACCTGTCTATAGGCTCTGTGTTGGCGTGATGCTCATCAACCGTGCGGGCCTCGTCTTCATCGGTCGCCGCCGCAACAAGAAACTCGTGGAGCATGTGGCGCCGAACCACGAATGGCAAATGCCGCAGGGCGGCATAGACCCGGGCGAAGACCCCTGGGTCGCCTGCCTGCGCGAACTCTATGAAGAAACCAATGTTCGTTCGGTCTCACTGCTGGCCGAATCGCCCGATTGGTACGCCTATGATCTGCCCAACGACGTCGCCAACAAGGCTTGGCGGGGCCGCTATCAGGGCCAGCGGCAAAAGTGGTTTGCGCTGCGTTTCGAGGGTGACGACAGCGAGATCGACATTCACACTCCGGCCCAGGGCGCCCACAAGCCGGAGTTTGAGGCCTGGCGCTGGGAGCCTATGGCTCACCTGCCTGACCTGATTATCCCCTTCAAGCGCCCGGTCTATGAGAAGGTGGTGGCGGATTTCGCCCCCTTTGCGGGGCAGGCGGGCTGAGCCCCGTCGCCACCTGCGCGAATCGCATTCTTCCGTCGGCTCGCTTACACTGGCCTTCCTCTAGCCGGGAGGCCCCGCCATGCTTCGTGACCCCATCGTAATCGCCGCCGCCGTCCGCACGCCCATGGGCGGCTTTCAGGGCGCCTTTTCCGGCGTCACCGCGCCCCAGCTTGGCGCCGTCGCCATCGCCGGCGCCCTCGCCCGTGCTGGCGTTGCGGGGGAGGCTGTCGATGAGGCGCTCATGGGCAATGTTTTGCCTGCTGGCCTTGGCCAGGCGCCCGCCCGGCAGGCGGCGCTGGGTGCGGGCCTGCCTCAGTCCGTTCCCTGCACAACCATCAGCAAGGTCTGCGGCTCCGGCATGAAGGCGGTGATGCTGGGCCATGATCTGATCGCGGCGGGCAGCGCCAGCATCGTGGTCGCCGGCGGCATGGAGAGCATGAGCAACGCCCCCTATCTGCTGGACCGCGCCCGCTCCGGCTATCGCCTCGGCCATGGCCGCGCGCTCGACCACATGTTTCTCGATGGCCTTGAGGACGCCTATGACAAGGGCCGCCTCATGGGGACCTTCGCCGAGGATACGGCGCGGCATTTCCAGTTCAGCCGCCAGATGCAGGACGACTATGCGCTAGCCTCCCTCGACCGCGCAAAGGCCGCCATCGCCAGCGGCGCCTTCGTGGATGAGATCGCGCCCGTGACGGTTGGCGGCGCGCAGGTGTCCGTGGACGAGCAGCCGGGCAAGGCCCGTCCCGACAAGATCCCTCAGCTGAAGCCCGCGTTCCATCCCCAGGGAACTGTGACCGCCGCCAATTCCTCCTCCATCTCCGATGGAGCGGCGGCGCTTGTGCTGATGCGCCTGTCGGAGGCGCGGCAAAGGGGCGTGACGCCGCTGGCGACCATCGTCGGCCACGCCAGCCATGCCCGCGCCCCCGCCTGGTTCACCACGGCGCCCGTGGGCGCGGTGGAGGCGCTGATGCAAAAGACCGGCTGGAGCCTCAATCAGGTCGACCTCTTCGAGATCAACGAAGCCTTTGCGGTGGTGGCGCTCGTCGCCATGCGCGAGCTGGGCCTGTCCCACGACAAGGTGAATGTGAATGGTGGCGCCTGTGCGCTGGGGCACCCCATCGGCGCCTCAGGCGCGCGGATCCTCGTCACCCTGCTGGCGGCCCTGCGCCAACGCGGCCTGCGCCGGGGTGTGGCGACGCTTTGCATCGGCGGCGGCGAGGCCACGGCCATGGCGGTGGAGCTTTTGCCTTAAGCCTGAATTTCAGAAACAATCCCCTGAAGACTGTCGCCACAAGGCGCAACATGGATCAGCAGGGGAGATCAGGCATGACCACGCTCGTCACCGGCGCAGGCCTTATTGGGGCCGCCTTCGCCCGCCACGCGCTCAAGCGCGGCGAGAAGATCGTGTTCTTCGATCCCGAGCCCCGCGAAGCCTTTCTGCGCTTCAAGCTGGGCGAGGGAAATTATGAACTCGCCCGCAAGGATGTGCGCGACCTGCCCGCCCTGATCGAGACGATCCACCAGCACAAGGCCACCACGGTGGTGCATACGGCTGGCCTCATCGGCGGGCGCGTGCAGCAATCGCTTTCGGCGGCCTTCGACATCAACCTCGGCGGTACGAAGAATGTGGCGGAGGCGGTGCGGCTGACGGGCGTCAAACGCCTCATCCATATCTCCACTTTCGGCGTCTATGACATGCGCCGGGAGATCACCGGCCCAGTGAACGAGGACTTTCCCCGCGGCGCGGGGCGGGGCTATGGCAATTACAAGGGCGCCAAGGAGCTGATCCTCGAGGCCTATCAGCAGCAATACAAATTCGAGCTGCTCATGCTGCGCCCGGCCAATGTCTATGGATTCGGTCATTTCTTCGCGGGCTCTTCCGGCGGCATGAAGATGCAGGCCCTGTTGCGGGCGGGCCTTGAAGGCGGCAAGGCGCGCATTCCCGCCGCCGAGACCATGGCCAATGAATATATCTATGCGGACGATATGGGCCGCGCAGTGGACTGCGCCGCCAGCGTCCCCATGCCCGTGCGAACGATCTTTAACATAGGCAATGGCTTTGTGTCGCCTTTCGCTGATGTGGTGGAGACGGTGAAGGCTATCGCCCCCGCTCTCGATTATGAGATCGAGCCGGGCGCGCCGCCCCACTCCAAGAGCTTCCCTCTCGATATTTCCCGCGCGAAGCAGGATCTGGGTTGGGAGCCAAAATTCTCCCTGCGCGCCGGGTTCGAGGATTTTCTGGATGAATTGAAGCGCGCGAGGGCGTTGGGGTTCATCTGAACCCCTGATCGCCGCCTCAAGGCGGGCTCCGTGCATTCCCGCTATAAAGGGCGGACAAGAAAATAGGGAGCGCTGTCCACGACGCTCCCTTGGAAATATTCGGCCAAGCGCATAGGCTCGTGTTCAAGTAAAATCAGTGATTCTCGAAGGTCTTATCCTGCATGCCGACGAGGAAGCGCTCGATTTGCGCTGGGGACATATCGAATGAAAAGCGTCTTTATCAATCTTGACCGGGACATAGCCCGACGCGCTGATATCGAGCAATCATTCGCAGCCGCCAATCCACGGAACTGGACGCTGGAGCGGTTTCCGGCGGTCGACATCAAATATGTGACCGAGCATGCGATTCCCGGTCGCATCACCCCTGCTGAAAAGGGCTGTTTCCTCAGCCATAAACACATCATGATGCAGAACGCGCATCAAACGGAAAGCTTTTTCATCACCGAGGACGACGCTGTTTTCAGTCCCAATACCCATCGCATCATCGAAGATCTCTTGCAGAAAATAGAGGGAGCCGCCGAATGGGATCTGCTGTTCACGGACATCGGCATCCCCGCCATCAGCGTCATGGTCGACGTGTTGAACATGACCCAGAATCTTTTCAAAAAAGGGTCCATTGAACTGGTGAATCTGGCGCAACTGGGTTCGTTTTTTGGATCGACGGCCTATGTGATCAATCATAAATCGATCCCCAAGATCCTGAAGCTGATGGGGGATGACCCTCTCGATTTGCCCTATGACCTTTTTCTGCGCTCGATGATCTACAAGGGCATGATCAACGCCTATGTGACCGTGCCCTTCATAACGACCGTTTCAGACGGCGGCCTGTCGTCCTCCATTCAGGCGACCGAACATGCGAAAACGGATCTGGTGTGGAATTTGTTCAGAAAGATGGTCTGGCTCAATGGCGGCGATTTCGATCCTACAGAGGTCCTGAACAAACTGCTGGGCGATCTCGATCCCCGCTCGCGGCAATATGGCGCCCTGTGGGCGATCATGTGCGACCCCAGCTTCAAACCGAAATAGCGGCGCCTCTGCGTTTGAGCGGCCGAGGGCTGCAAACCGGGAATGTCCGTAGCTCGTCTGGGCCAGAGGAAGTTTGCATTCTGATCAGGGCCGATGGTGCCAATGCTTGCGATCTTTCCAGCCATCAAATGGCGTGATCGATAATTTGAATCGCAGCGTCTCGTTCGAATATCTCTTATCATCGACAAATTTTTGAGGTTTTTGGTGCCCCTAGCCGGAATCGAACCAGCACTCCTTGCGGAATCCGATTTTGAGTGCGGTCGTTTTAGACAAAAAATCAATAAAATCAATGTTTTATAAAACTCTGTGTAGCCAACCTGTGTAGCCAAGGTTTTTCTAAGTACCTGAAATAATGAGGTTTTTTGAATTTTCTGCACCCTACGAACTTCTTACCCTGCGGCCCAGTCATTTACATAAAAAGTTGCATAAGCTCCGTAGCTCAACCTCACGAAATGCGACAAAGATGAGCCAGATCACTAGTCTCTTGAAATCATTACGGAAAAAATCAAAAATTTCAGGTCGTCCACCCCCTGGCTCAGGGCGCATACTACTTACAGTTAAACGATGAGCCAAGAGCAGCTGAAATGAAACAGGCACCAGTTTTGAACGACAGGGAAAAGCAACGGATGCTGCAACACTTGCAGCGCACCAGCTACGCAGCCCGCAACCGCTGCATGTT
>CANGTC010000136.1 GCA_947456505.1 Beijerinckiaceae bacterium | reverse complement strand
GAGCCGCTGGCCCTGGCCGACGCCCAGTCCCATCCCGCCTTCTCCTACAAGCCGGAGACGGGCGAAGAGATCTACCATTCCTTCCTCGGCGTGCCGATCCTGCGGGGCGGCAATACGCTGGGCGTGCTGGTGGTGCAGAACCGCGCCCGCCGCACCTATTCCGAGGAAGAGATCGAGGTTCTCCAGACCACCGCGATGCTCATCGCGGAGATGATCGCCTCGGGCGAGTTGCAGTCGATCGTGCGCCCGGGCGCGGACATTGCGCTGCGCCGTCCCCTCGCCCTCATGGGCGCCGCCATCGCCGAGGGCGTGGGCCTGGGCCACGTGATCCTGCATGAGCCCCGCGTGGTGGTGAAGCATATCGTCGCCGAAGACCTCCAGAAGGAGGAGCGGCGCCTCGCGGCCGCTATCGACGAGGTGCGCGCCTCCATCGACAAGCTGATTGATCGGGGCGATCAGGCGGGCCCTGGCGAGCATCGCGAGGTGCTCGAAACCTTCCGCATGTTCGCCCATGATCAGGGCTGGCTGCGGCGCCTGCGCGAGGCCGTCATGACGGGTCTGACGGCGGAGGCCGCCGTCGAGCGCGTGCAGAACGACGCGCGCGCCAAACTGCAACGGCGCACCGACCCCTACATGCGCGAGCGCCTGCACGATCTCGACGATCTCGCCAATCGCCTGCTGCATCAGCTCACCGGCCAGCCCTTCGTCACCGCCAATGACGATCTGCCCGACAACGCCATTCTGGTGGCGCGCACCATGGGCCCGGCGGCCTTGCTTGATTACGATCGCAAGAAGCTGCGCGGCCTTGTGCTGGAGGAGGGCGGGCCCTCGAGCCATGTGGCCATCGTGGCGCGCGCGCTGGGCATTCCCGCCGTGGGCGAGATCGCCAATATCACGGACCTCGTGGAGCAGGGCGACGCCATCATCGTCGATGGATCCAGCGGCGAGGTGCAGCTGCGCCCGCCCCCGGATGTGGAGACGGCCTATGGCGAGAAAGCCCGCCTGCGCGCCCGCCGGCAGGAGCAATATCGCAAGCTGCGCGACGCCCCCTCGCGGACCCTTGATGGCGTGACCATCGATCTGCACATGAACGCGGGCCTGCTTGTGGACCTGCCCCATGTGGAGGAGACGGGCGCAGCCTCCATCGGTCTGTTCCGGACCGAGTTGCAATTCATGGTGGCCTCCACCTTCCCGCGCATGAGCGCCCAGATCGCCCTCTATCGGGCGGTGATGGAGGCGGTGGGCCAGCGGACGGTGACGTTCCGCACCCTGGATATCGGCGGCGACAAAATCCTGCCGTATATGCAGACCTTCGAGGAAGAGAACCCCGCGCTCGGCTGGCGCGCGATCCGCATCGGGCTTGATCGTCCGGGCCTCCTGCGCTCTCAGTTGCGCGCCATGTTGCGCGCGGGCGCGGGCCGCGAGTTGCGCATCATGTTTCCCATGGTCGCGAATGTGCAGGAGTTCGACGCCGCCAAGGTGCTGGTCGAGCGCGAGATCGCCCATCTCCTGCGCCATGGCTACGAGCTGCCAGTCGCCATCAAACTTGGCGTGATGGTGGAGGTGCCTTCGATCCTCTGGCAACTCGACGAGATTCTGGAGCGGGTCGATTTCCTCTCGGTCGGCTCCAATGATCTCGTGCAATATTTCTTCGCCGCCGACCGCGACAACAAGCGAGTGTCGAACCGCTTCGATCCCCTTTGCGCGCCGGTGCTGCGCGCCTTGAAATCCATCACCGACAAGGCTGCGCTCAGCCACACGCCCGTTACGCTCTGCGGCGAGATCGGCGGACGTCCTCTGGAGGCAATGGCGCTGATCGGCATCGGCTACCGCGGCCTGTCCATGACGCCTTCCTCCATAGGTCCGGTGAAGGCCATGGTCATGGCGATCCATGAGGGAGAGCTGCGTGCGCTCATGGAGGAATTGCTCGCGCGCAGGGACGGGGCGGCATCGATCCGTCAGGAGCTGCGGGCCTACGCGGAGGCCAAGGGCGTGCCGCTTTAGCGGCGGCCCAGCCTCAATTCATCCTTCGCCTTCCTCGCCCGCCCCATCGAGCCCGCCATGCTGCCAGAAGAGAAACTCAACCTCATCCTGCGTCGTCACGAGGAACTCTCGGCGCGCCTCGCCGAGGGGGTGAGCGGGCCTGATTTCGCCACCCTGTCGCGCGAGCTCTCCGACCTCAACGCCATCGTCGACGCCATCCGCGCCTTGCGTCAGGCGCAGGAGGATTATGCGGGCGTCGAGGCCATGCTCGCCGATCCGGCGCTGGACGCGGAGATGCGCGAACTGGCTGAAATGGAGAAGGGCGAGGCGCAGGCGCGGCTCGCCGATCTCGAACAGCAGATCCGCATTGCGCTGCTGCCCAGGGATGCGGCTGATGAAGGCGGCGCCATTCTCGAATTGCGCGCGGGCACGGGCGGCGACGAGGCAGCCATTTTCGCAGGCGATCTTTATCGCATGTATGAGCGCTATGCGCAGAGCAAGGGCTGGAAGGTTGAGCTTCTATCGGCCAGCGAGGGGACCGCAGGCGGCTTCAAGGAAGTCATCGCCAGCGTGTCGGGTCGCGGCGTTTTCGCAAAGCTGAAATTCGAGTCAGGGGTGCATCGGGTGCAGCGGGTGCCCGACACCGAGACGCAGGGGCGCATCCATACGTCGGCGGCGACGGTCGCCGTTCTGCCGGAGGCGCAGGACGTGGACATCGAGATCAATGAAGCCGATCTCAAGATCGACACCATGCGCGCGCAAGGCGCCGGCGGCCAGCATGTGAACAAGACGGAGTCGGCGATCCGCATCACCCATCTGCCCACCAACACCATCGTCTTCGTGCAGGACGAACGCTCCCAGCACAAGAACCGCGCAAGGGCCATGGGCCTCCTGAAGGCGCGGCTCTATGACATGCAGCGCCAGAAGCTCGATTCAGAACGCGCCGCCGACCGCAAGTCGCAGGTGGGCTCGGGCGACCGTTCAGAGCGCATCCGCACCTACAATTTCCCCCAGGGGCGCTTGACCGATCACCGCATCAACCTCACGCTCTACAAGCTCGACAAGATCATCACCGGTGAGGCGCTCGATGATGTGATCGACCCGCTGATCACAGAACATCAGGCGGCGCAATTGGCGGCGAGCGAGGTTTGAGCGCGGGAGACGATGCGATGACGCAAGACCAGAACATCCCCAGCGTCGTCGCCGTGAGCCGTGCGCGGGGCCATCGCTTCAGCAAGCCCAATGAAATGTCGATCCGCCTGCTCGAAGGGCTTGGCGTGGAGGGTGACGCCCATATGGGCGTCACGGTGCAGCACACCTACCACATGCGGAAAAATCCGCTCGCGCCCAATCTGCGGCAGGTGCATCTCATTCATGCGGAATTGTTTGATGAACTGGCCCAGGCGGGCTTTGTCGTGAATCCTGGCGAGCTCGGCGAGAACGTCACCACCCGGGGCCTCGCTCTGCTCGATCTGCCCACGGGCGCGCGGCTGCGCATCGGGACGGCGGTGGTGGAGATCACGGGCTTGCGCAATCCCTGTTCGCAGATCGACAGGTTTCAGCAGGGGCTGATGGGGCGGCTCATCGACAAGAGCGGGGCCCGGGTCCAGATGAAATCCGGCGTCATGGGCATTGTGATCGCGGGCGGCGATATCGCGCCAGGCGACGCCATCAGCGTCGATCTGCCGCCGGAGCCTCACTGCCCGCTGGAAAAGGTTTAAGCGGCTTTCGCCAGCTTCACCGCGATGCCGGTGGCGCAGACGCGGCGCAGCTCGACCGCCAGCAGCTCCCCATGCTTCACCTCATCATAGGCGTAGTCCACGCCGATGATGGCGTCGGCGTCGAATTCCCGGGCGGTCTCGATCAGGGCCTGAAGGGCGGCTTTGTGGAAGTCTTCGGCCCCTTCGGTCTGGGCGGTTCCATGCCAGGAGGAGGCGGCCTGCACGCGGCCGATGGGGTAGAGCACCCGTCCGCCTTCGACCTCGTTGGTTGTGCTGATCTGCATTGTTTTCAAATCCTGTTCAGTCAGGCGGTTTTTCCGCCCATTCACTTTTGGCTGGCCATCATGGCCAAGCTTGGCCGCAATTAAGGACAAGCTTGGCCCTTCCGAAGGCGGTTACCCCGGAATACGCCTTGTTGGTGAATGTCTTATGAACAGAAAGGTTGTTTTGGGGTCAGTGTCTGAAGTGACGATGTCCCGTCAGCACCATGGCGAGCCCCGCCTCATCGGCGGCCTTGATCACCTCGTCGTCGCGCATGGAGCCGCCTGGCTGGATCACAGCCGTTGCGCCCGCCTCCGCGGCCGCCAGCAGCCCGTCCGCGAAGGGGAAGAAGGCGTCTGACGCCACGACAGAGCCCTTGGCGAGGGTCTCCGCAAGCCCCGCAGCCTTGGCTGCTTCAGAGGCCTTCCAGGCGGCGATGCGCGAAGAATCGACGCGGCTCATCTGGCCCGCGCCCACGCCCACCGTGGCGCCCTCCCGGGCGTAGACGATGGCGTTGGACTTGACGTGTTTGGCCACGCGGAAGGCGAATTTCAAATCCGCCAGCTCCTGCGCCGTGGGGGCGCGTTTGGTGACGACGCGCAGATCCATGTCGTCCACCACCGCATTGTCGCGGCCCTGCACCAACATGCCGCCCGCCACCGTGCGCAGCACAAGGCCCTGCGCGCGCGGATCAGGCAATCCGCCGGTCAGCAGCAGGCGCAGGTTCTTCTTGCTCCCCACGATGCGGATGGCTTCCTCGTCCGCGTCGGGCGCGATGATGACCTCCGTGAAGATCTTGACGATCTCCAGCGCCGCTTCCGCGTCGAGCTTGCGGTTCAGGGCGACGATGCCGCCAAAGGCCGAGACCGGGTCGCAGCGCAGGGCCTTCTCATAGGCGTCGCGCAGGCTGGCGCCCTCCGCCACGCCGCAGGGATTGGCGTGCTTGATGATGGCGACGGCGGCGGTGCGGGCGGGGTCGAATTCGGCCACGCATTCAAAGGCCGCGTCGGTGTCGTTGACGTTGTTGTAAGAGAGGGTCTTGCCCTGCACCTGGCGCGCCGTCGAGACACCAAAGCGCTGCTCGGGGGTCTTGTAGAAGCCTGCGGACTGGTGCGGGTTTTCGCCATAGCGCATCTTCTCGGCGAGCTGTCCCCCCAGGGCGCGGTAATCCGGCGTCGCTTCGCCGATCTGGGCCGCGAACCAGTTGGAGATGGCCGCATCATAGGCCGCGGTGCGCGCATAGGCCTTCTGGGCCAGATGCTTGCGCAGGGCGAGGGTGGTCGAGCCCGCGTTGGCCTCCAGCGTGTCGAGCACAGCCTGATAATCGCTGACCTCCACCACCACGGCCACATCGCCATGGTTCTTCGCTGCGCCCCGAATCATGGCTGGACCGCCAATGTCGATGTTCTCGATGCAGTCGTCATAGCCCGCGCCTTTCGAGACCGTGGCCTCGAAGGGGTAGAGGTTGACGACCAGCAGATCGATGGGGCCGATACCATGGGCGAGCATCGCCGCCTCGTGCTCGGGGTTCTCGCGGATCGCTAGCAAACCGCCGTGGACGATGGGGTGCAGGGTCTTCACACGGCCGTCCATCATTTCGGGAAAGCCCGTGAGGTCGGAGACGTCCTTCACCGGCAGGCCTGCGTCGGCCAGCGCCTTGCGGGTGCCGCCGGTCGAGACCAGTTCGACGCCCCGGGCGCTCAGGGCGCGGGCGAAATCGACGAGGCCTGTCTTGTCGGAGACGGACAGGAGGGCGCGGGACACGCGGCGAAGGTCGGAGGCCATGGGAACCTGCATTCTGTTGGGAGCTTGCTGTCTGGAGCTTGCGGGCGCTTACCATGATGTGGGCCGATACAAAAGCAGTCCGGCGCAGCCTTGGCCCAAAGATTGCGAGAAACAGGGGGAAATTCGGCTCAGGGACTGGAAAATCAAAGTCGGCCGTGGCACTTGTCCACTGTTCCTTAATCCAGTTCTGCTTTGCTTGCGTACTGTGATTAAGTGTTGTATTGTGCACTGCACAACTGACCTGCTGCGGCGCAAAAGCCTCAGCCAACCGATAAACCGGAAAAAGCCGATGCGCCCCACCCCCTCCAAGGCGAAGAACCGTCCCCCTGTTCGCGTTCGCTACGATCCCCCGACCCTTGAGGAGGCGGTTCTGGCGGCTCAGGGCTTCATGGACGACCCCGAGCATCAGGCGGAATTCGCGGCGGAGCTCATGGGCGCTCCCATCGAAGAGGCGCGCGAACTCGTGGCCAAGATGGCGGTGCGTGCGGCGGCCGCCAAGCGGGCGCCCGCCCCGGAGGTCACTTTCTCGAGCAACAGGGCCGGCGCGCAGCGCGCGGTCGTGGTCGAGCGCAAGCCCTCCGTGACCGTCGAGCGCAAGAGCGCGGGCTTCACCCCCCGTTTCGAGCGTAGCGAGGGCGTGACGGTTGAGCGCAAGCCTTTCCGTGGCCTGGGCGTGGCGGGCGCTCCGCGCACGCTCATCCGTCTGGGCGGCCGCTAGGACGGTTGCGCGGAGCCGATCATTCTTCGCGTCAGCACGAAATAGCAAAAGCGCCCGGTTCGCGAAGAACCGGGCGCTTTTTCATGGGTGATTCTAGCGCGACCTCAGCTCTTGACGAGGCTCCAGTTGATGGGCCCCTCGTCGCGCCGACTGGCGTGAATGACAATCTGCTCGGTTTTGCCCACCCCATGAGGACCAGCGAAAAAGACGCTTTCCTCAAGATCAATGTCATATCCCTCGGACTCGAAGGTCCAGACCTGGCCCGAGGGCGTGGAGAGCTCCACGGATTGCCGATCCTCGCTCAGCTGCGCGCGCACGCTGGGGTGCAGATGGAAGCGGATGGCGTATCTCGCCAGCAGCGCGTTGGTGATCTTGCGCCCGGATTCCGTGATCGAGTCTTCGCCTTCAAGCCGTTCGCCGTCTGTCGAAAGGAAGAGGCTTCGGGTGTGAATGACGCCGAACTGGCGCTCATACCCGTCATGGCTGACTTCAATCGCGATGCAATCCTCGGCTGATTGACGGTTGACCGTGACCTTGCGTGGACCGCTGGTGATCTGGCCTTCCAGCAGGCGATTGAGCCCGGAGCCCTTGGCGAATTGGCAGGACGAGGTGTCCGCCATGGTGAGCGTCGAATGCGCCGCCGTTGAACGCGCCAGGTCGCGCATGGTCGCGCGGCTCTCGTTAGGGCTGCCGCAATTGACGATAAGACGCTGCGTATCGAAGGAAAATTCGAAAGACAGGCATCCTGCGTGGGCCCGGCTCGAATATTCGGCGGGCGGCGCGACGCCTGCATCGAGGATCAGCACAGCAGGTCCGGTTTCAAGGCGCTGATAGCCGCTGTAAGGCGCGTTGATGAGGGACGCGGAGCGGGCGTCGTCATAGGCGAGGATGGTCGCGAGGTCATGGGGGGCGGTGGAGCCCATGCCATTGAACAGCGCGATGGCCCCGTCCCCGTGTCTGAACAGGCGCAGCATCGGCATCATGCGGTCGATGGCGTTCAGCAACTGCTGCGGCGCGCCGAGGCCGCGCGCCGCATAGGCCTGTCGCAGGGGCAGCATGTCGAGCAGCAGGTCGATGATGATCTGCGGGTTGCGGGCGATATGGCCGCCATCCGCCAGAATTTGACGCTCAAGTTCTTCACCAAGAAGGCGGCTCATGCGTTGTTGCTGGCCGCTCATGCCATCGGCGCAGAGGCTGAATTCCGACAGGGCGATCAGAATCAGGAGCCGCGTCTCGCCAGCCGGATCTTCATTCAGTCGCCGCTGCAGGACCGAGGCCTGACGGCTCACGTTCTTCATGAACCGACTGTAGAACTGTCTATCCGCACCCTCGAGAATGAGGGGCGACTGACTCAGCCAGGACAAAAGCCGACGGGCGATGACCCGGGGCTCCCAGTCGCAGGTGTTGGAGGGGCGGCCGCAATGGGTGATCCAGTCTTCCACCAGAACGCGGCCGTTGGCGCGGGCCAGGGCTGTGTCGGCGGCGCGCAGATGGCGTAACCAGCCAAAGCCCGAGAGGTTGGCCGCCCAGGCGGGCGAGGGCGGCGGCACCTCGAAGGGCGACGCGCCGTGGGTGTTCACCATCTTGCCGGCGAAGGCGAAATAACCGGCGTAAATGTCCGCAGCCATGGTGGGATCGGCGGTGCGGATATCCTGCGGGGCGATGAGCAGACGGTCAGGGCCCCCGATGTCGACAAGGTCAACAAGGCTCATTGGCCAACCTGCACGGCGGCGCATCCATTCGAAACCTTGTCCAGCCGCCATGACGGCGAGCTGGACTCGTTCTGCGACTGTCTCCGCCACCCCCGGCTGCCCCTTACGAACCAACGCTACTAGCTACGACGCACGACGCGGGCCGCGAAAAACCCGTCAAGCCCAGCGCGCCGAGCATCCGCATCGTAGAGATGGCAAGGAAGAGTTCGCAAGTCCCCAGAGGGGGATATGCACACTTTCGGCACGCCGTGCTCGCCTTCGCTGATGGGCGCGCGGGTCATGTCGGGGTTGCGGCGAAGGAGCGCGTTGATCTGGAGTTCGCCTTCTTCGGGCTCCAGAGAGCAGGTGGAATAGACGAGCGTTCCGCCGGGTTTCAGCAATTCGATGGCGTGATCGATCATGCGGGCCTGGACCTTGGCCAGGGCGCCGATGTCGCCGGCGCGCTTCGTCCAG
The DNA here is from genome assembly GCA_947456505.1 of Beijerinckiaceae bacterium. Taxonomy (GTDB): domain Bacteria; phylum Pseudomonadota; class Alphaproteobacteria; order Rhizobiales; family Beijerinckiaceae; genus Terripilifer. Next base: position 2,211 of record CANGTC010000136.1, on the reverse strand, counting down.
GCAACATCCGGGTGGCGGCGGATTGTTCCCGTGGAGGTGCAGGGGGCGTCCAGCAGAATCGCGTCGAAGGCTGGCGCTTCGAAACTCAGGGCGTCGCCAATCGAAAGATCGGCGGAGAGCCGCAGCCTCTCGAGATTGGCGCTGACCCGTTTCATTCGTTCGGCGGAACGGTCCAGCGCCACCACCTGCGCGCCCGCATGGGCGAGTTGCGCGGTCTTGCCGCCGGGCGCCGCGCACAAATCAATGACCCGCATTCCCGGCTCGACCCGCAGCAATTTCGCGGGCAGGCTCGCCGCGGCGTCCTGCACCCACCAGGAGCCCTCTTCATAGCCAGGCAAATCGGCGATGGGCGCATGGTTCAGCAGCCGGACAGATCCGGTGGGCAGCACGAAGCCGCCAAGCTTCTCCGCCCAGCCCTCAGCATCCTGTTTCACGGTCAGATCAAGGGTTGGTTCAAGCTGGTGCGCGCGCACGATGGCGGTAGCGGTCTCGTCCCCATAGGTCTTGCGCCAGCGGGCGGCGAGCCAGGCGGGTGTGTCGATGAAGGGATCGGCGGGCGAGACGAGTTCGTCCCGGGCCCGGATCACATTGCGCAGAACGGCGTTCACCAGCGAGGCGAAAGCGGCGGTGCGCGGATCCCGGCGGATGGCGTGCACGGCCAGATCCACCGCCGCGTGGTCGGGCACATCCAGAAACAGGATCTGCGCCGTGGCGGTGATCAGCGTCCATTCGACGGCGGCGGCTTTTTTCGGGAGGCCCTTTTCCAGAAACCGGGCGAGGGCCGCGCGGATCGTGCCCAGACGACGCAGGGCGACCGTCGTGATGGAGCGCACGAGAGCGCGGTCGCGGGGATCGAGATCGGTCATGCGGGCGGAAGCGTCCGCGCCGAGGCGTTCATCGAGGGTCGAGCCCTGGCCAGCGACGTCGGCCAGCACGGCGGCGGCCACCAGCCGGGCCTGCAATCCAGGCGGCGGGGGCGGCGGCGGGGCTTGATTCTGGCGATTCTGAAAAGACCGAGGCGGGTTCGTCACGAGGCTGCTTTTCTGATTCGGGTTTGGGAAGGGCGCTCACACGCGCCGAATCAGGATCCGCAACCGTGACGCCATATTGAGGAATCATAGGGTTGTCGGGGGGGCTAGGCAAGGGAAGGTCGGGCGGATGACTTGGCCTGAGCATCGCCTGCACGAAAGGCTGATCTTTTTGACCCGATCAATTATATGGAGGTCGTCCCCTCGGGGACCGGCTTCAGATCAAAGGGGTTAAGCGATGCAATCGGATGCGCCGAAGCAGGATGTTCCCGATCCGGCCCTGGCGGAGGATCAGCCGAAAAAGCCGTTGTCGCCCGCCGCCGAGCGCGCTCTGGCTGAAGCCGCCGAACGGCGCAGGCTCGCCGACGCGGCCAAAGCTGCGACGCCCACCGAGATCAATGGACGCGGCGGGCTGGACCCCTCGCGATTTGGCGATTGGGAGATTGACGGCCGGGCGGTCGACTTCTGACCGCCCTCGCTGGCTCAGGCCTTGTCGAGGCCGTAGAGCGTGTGGAGCGTGCGCACGGCCAGCTCCGTATATTCCGCGTCGATCAGCACCGAGAACTTGATCTCGCTGGTGGTTATGGCGCGGATATTGATGCCCTTGTCGGCCAGAGCCTTGAAGGCGCGAGCGGCGACGCCCGCATGGCTGCGCATGCCGATGCCGATGGCGGAGATCTTCACCACGTCATTGGCCCCCTGAAGGGTTGCGAAGCCGATGTCGGCGCGCATGCCTTCCAGCATGGTGCGGGCGCGTTCGAAATCCGCCTGGGGCACGGTGAAGGTGATGTCGGTCGTCTTCGCGTCGTCGGAGACGACCTGAATGATCATGTCGACATTGATATTGGCCTCGGCCAAGGGCACGAAGATGGCCGCCGCGACGCCGGGCTTGTCAGAGACACGGCGCAGGGTCAGTTGCGCCTCGTCCCGGGAGAAGGCGATTCCGGTGACGACCTGCTGTTCCACGATATCCTCCTCGTCACAAATGAGCGTGCCGGGTTTCGGGTCCGCCGGATCGTCGAAGGAGGAGCGCACGAAGGTCTTCACCTTGTGCACCATCGCCACCTCGACGGAGCGAACCTGCAGCACCTTGGCGCCAAGCGACGCCATTTCAAGCATTTCCTCGAAGGCGACCCGGTCGAGCCGACGCGCCTTGGGCACGATGCGCGGATCGGTCGTATAG
>CANGTC010000135.1 GCA_947456505.1 Beijerinckiaceae bacterium | reverse complement strand
TTATAGGCCGCGTGGAAGGAGATCGGCAGGCCCATCTCCTCCAGCAGGCGATAGGTCTTCATATAGGCGTTGTCATGCACGGGCTTGTAGCGCGGCGCTGTGACCATGAAGCCCTTCACGCCCTTGCGGTGACCAAAATCCTTGACCATCTGATAGGTGGCTTCTGGATCATTGAAGGGCAGATAGAGCATGGAGATGATGCGCGGTTCATGCTCCAGAATGGTGTCGCAGAGCCAGCGGTTATAGGCCCGCGCCATCGCAACCTCGATCTCCACCTGCGGATGGGTGCCAAGGAACAGCATGGGCGTGGGGAACAGACAGGCATAGTCGACACCCATGGCGTCCATCCAGCGCAGGGTCGTGGTGACGTCGCGATGCTGCGGTCCTTCGGTCTTCTCGTGCTTGCGCAACCAATGGCGGGTGATGCGTCCGCCGATATCCTGATAGCCCACTGAGCCGCCGAGCATGCTGGAGCGCCCGCCGCGGCTGGCCGATTCCAGCGCCTGCCTGCGGATCACGGGGTTTTCGATATATTTGAAGATCTCGCCGTAGGACTCGCTCTCATAATGATGGGAGTCCACGTCGACGATGAGAAAGTCCTTGTAGTTTCGCTTATGGGCCTGTTCGGCCGCCTTTATCAGCGAGCCGGAGGAGGAGAATTCGTCGAAGCGCACTTCGCGAACGTTGTTGACGGGGGTGTTGGCGTTCATGATCTTCTCCGCTCAGGCGATGACGAAAACATCGTCGCCGCGCTCGACGACCTCATATTTGCGCAGGTATTGGCGACGGTCGCCGACGCACTGGCCGGTCTTGATGTCATATTCCCAGCCATGCCATGGGCAGACGAAATGCATCTCGCTTTCGTCAAAGTCCTGCCCCTGATACGTGCGGTCCTGCGCGATGATGTCCACGACTTTTGGCATCAAGAGGCCCTCGCAGGCGGGGCCGCCCGAATGCAGGCAGGTATTCGCGTAAGCGAAGAATGCGCCCTCGTGATGGAACACGCCGATCTCGCCGCGTGCTGATTGCACGATGCGGCGATCTCCGTTCTTGAACTCTGATTTCTTCGCTACGAATATATCCATGCTCTCCTCTCCTGTCGGGTTTCAGTCTTTCCATTCCAGCACGCGCGCGGCTTCCTCAAGCACGGGCTTGGAGGTTGCAGCCACTTTGGCCACCTGGGCCTCCACCTCGGCGCCGCTCGCCGGACGCAGCATCATGCTGAGCCTGCGAGCCTCCGCGAGAAAGGCGGGATCTTTCATGGTCGCCGCATAGGCGCCGCGCAGGGCCGCCACGCGGTCGGCGGCAACCTCGGGCGCGACCCAATGGGCATAGCCCAGCACCGTGGGCAGCGACACCAGATCGACGATCTGCCGGTCGCGGTCGTTGGTCACGAAATCCTGCAGCATGGGCACATCGGCGATTTCCGGCTCGGGCTGGAAGCCAATCTGCACCAGGAAGTTGAGCTTCTTCTGGTCGATCCAGTCGCGATTGCTGCTGATCAGGCTCGCCCAGGCGTTGCCGCCACGGCCCTCAACCTCGCCGCGCTCCAGCGCCAGATGCACTTCCTTGCTTCCGCCGGCGTAGCCGTTGATGACCTTGAATTTGGTTCCCAGCAGATTGTTGATGAGAGTGGGAAAGATATGGGAGTCCGAATTGGTGCCCGTGCCGCCAAGCTTGACCTCGGTGCGCCTGGCGTCCTCGATGCTCTTCACCGAGCTTGTATGCCAGGTGTAAAGGAGCCCGTTGGAGCCGCCCATGGAGCCGAGCCAGACCATTTTGGCGGCGAGGAATTGCGCCGCCTTGCCGCCCAGCAATTGATACATGGGCATATTCTGATTGACGGCGGCGATCACCGTGCCGTCCTTGGGGGCGGAAGCATAGACGAAGTTGGCGGCGCGCACGCTTCCAGCACCCTCCATATTCTGGACGATGACATTCGGCTTGCCGGGAATATGGTCGCCGATGAAGCGGCCGAGCAGGCGCGCGTAAAGATCATAGCCACCGCCCGCGCCGAATCCCACGATGACGCTGACTGTCTTGCCCCTGTAGAAATCGGCGGCTCCCTGGGCGCGCGCCGCGCCACAAGCCATTCCCCAGATCATGACCAAAGACAGGCTCAAGCGGCCGAACATGTGTTCCCTCCCGTGGACGCGGCTGTGGCGTCCTTCAAGCGAGGGCGCAAGCGCGCGCCCCGACCGGGCGAAGCCTAGCCGAGAGCGGCGCGCCTTTCCAGCGGTTCAGAGCCGTTCGCCAAGAAACCGCAGCAAACGCGGCGCGAAGAAGCCCGAGACGCTGCCTGGCTCCTCGATGGGATCGCTCAGCCAGTAATGCCCGGCCCCCTGCATCACGAATCGGCGCACGTAATTTCCGGACTGCTTGAGCGACAGGAAGAAGGCGTCGGTCTGGGCCCGGTCCACCACATCATCTTCCGTGCCATTGGCGAGGAGGAAGGAGACGCTTGAGGCGGATTTCACCGCATAGCTCATGGGCGAACCATCAAAATAGAGCTTGCGGTTCTCCGCAGGCGGCGCGCCCAGATATTTCTCGGCGATGTTGTCATTGGGCCGGTTCACCAAGTCATGGTTCCATTGCTGGGCCATGTCGTACACGCCATATGCCGATATCACCGCCTTGACCGCCGTGCTCACGGAGGCATAGGGGTCGTCTCCATAGGCCTTGGGAAGGGCCTGGCTATCCCCCATGAGCCCCACGAGCGAAGCCAGATGGCCACCTGCAGAATCGCCGATCATGGCGATACGGTCCGGATCCGCCTTCAACTCGGCGGCGCGGCTGCGCACAAATTGAATCGCCGCCCGCACATCATGCACGGATTCGGGGAACATCTTCTTGCCCTGCTTCACCAGTCGGTAGTCGATGGAGAAGACGGCATAGCCGCGTTGGGCTAGCCAAGGCCCCCAAAACCGGTAGGCGGACTTCGACCCACCCTGCCAGCCGCCCCCGTGAACCGCGATCACGATCGGATATTTGCCGGGCGCCTTGGGCAAATAAGCGTCACCGAGCAGAGCTTCGCCATCATGGCGGCCATATTCGACATTGGCCTTCGTCTCGACCTCACCCAGGGGCTGGGCCTTGGCTGGCGCGGAGGCGAATAGCGCAAAAGCTGTGGCTGTGATCAAAAACCGGCGTGAAAGCTGCATTTTAACCTCCCGTCTGCTGTCTTTCGCCATGGTAGACCGAATGGCGAAGCTGTCCAGCCCTTTGGAAAGCTGCCTATAAAATATGCAATGACGTTTTTAATCAGCCATTAACCCTCGGATTATTTGCCTCATTTGCAGGCAGGCGTTCTTTTTAAGCAGCGCCCCATAACCTAACTCGGCCCTTAAATCCCTCATGTTTCGGCCAACAGCCACTTGGCACACCTGCTGCATATACCGTTGCGTCCAACTGAGGACGTCTATCGAACGGCCATGCCCAGGGGGCGAGGCGAAACAAATGGGGATGCGTATGATTTTCTCTCGGCGGTCCATGCTTCGCGCCACGAGCGCAATTGTCGGCGGCGCTATCGCGCTGGCCTCTTTCGGCGCTCAGGCGGCCGACACCATCAAGGTTGGCATTCTCCACTCCCTCTCCGGCACCATGGCCATCAGCGAGACCACGTTGAAGGACGTGATGCTGATGCTCATCGAAGAGCAGAACAAGAAGGGCGGCGTTCTCGGCAAGAAGCTCGAGGCGGTCGTGGTCGACCCCGCGTCCAACTGGCCGCTGTTCGCCGAAAAGGCCCGCGATCTCGTGGCCAAGGAAAAGGTCGCCGCAGTCTTCGGTTGCTGGACCTCGTCTTCCCGCAAGTCGGTTCTGCCGGTCTTCGAAGAGCTGAACTCCATCCTCTTCTATCCCGTGCAATACGAGGGTGAAGAGTCCCAGCGCAACGTGTTCTACACCGGCGCGGCCCCCAACCAGCAGGCCATTCCCGCCGTTGACTATCTCATGAGCGCCGAAGGCGGCTCGGTGAAGCGCTGGGTTCTCGCGGGCACCGATTATGTCTATCCCCGCACCACCAACAAGATCCTCGAGGCCTATCTGAAGGCAAAGGGCGTCAAGGCCGAAGACATCATGATCAACTACACGCCCTTCGGTCATTCCGATTGGCAGACCATCGTGTCCGACATCAAGAAGTTCGGCTCGGCTGGCAAGAAGACCGCCGTGGTCTCCACCATCAACGGCGATGCGAACGTCCCCTTCTACAAGGAACTCGGCAACGCTGGCCTGAAGGCCACCGACATTCCCGTCGTCGCCTTCTCGGTGGGTGAAGAAGAGCTCGCTGGTCTCGACACCAAGCCCCTCGTTGGCCATCTCGCAGCCTGGAACTATTTCCAGTCCATCGACGACGCCACCAACAAGGAGTTCATCGCCAAGTGGAAGGCCTTCACCAAGAACCCGAAGCGCGTGACCAATGACCCCATGGAAGCCCATGTGATCGGATTCAACATGTGGATCAAGGCCATCGAGAAGGCCGGCACCACCGATACGGACGCGGTGATCGACGCTCTGGTTGGCGTCTCCGTGCCGAACCTGACCGGCGGCTACTCAGCCATGATGCCGAACCACCACATCACCAAGCCGGTGCTGATCGGTGAAATCCAGGCGGATGGTCAGATCAACACGGTTTGGCAGACCTCCGGCACCGTGGTGGCGCAGGAATGGTCCCCCTATCTGGAAGGCTCCAAGGATCTGATCGCCGATTGGCGCAAGCCACTCTCTTGCGGCAATTTCAACGTGAAGACCGGCAAGTGCGGCGGCAAGTCCTGATCTGATCTGTTCGCTACCTCCAACCCTTCGGGAGGCGCCCACAGCGCCTCCCGTTCCCCCAAACCAGGCCAGGAGAAGTTCGATGTCCAGTGGTTTCGCCTCCATGCCCGCTTCTTCCCGCTCCGGCGTTGCTGTCGATGATGGGCGTCGGCTTGAACGCCGCCAGGGGCTGCTGGAAGTCCTGGCTTCGCTCTCCGGTTTTGCCCTTGTGTTGGCCACATGGTATGGCCTCAACATGGTCATTAAACTCTACGCGCTCGATGTTGCGCCTTTGGTCGCCAACTGAACGCGAACAAAACGCCGGTCTGACCCGGCCTAAGGATTTTCAGGATGAGGACAACGCGCTTGATAGGCGCGGCCCTGCGCCGCGTAACGGCAGGGTTTACCCGCAAAGCCATCGGCCTCAGCGCCGCAGCGATTGTGGCCGGATTGTTGGGCGCGAGCCTCTCTCCCACCAGCCTGCGCGCTGACGCGATGGACGATGTGCTGGCGAAATTCGCCACCGACAAGTTTGCGGATACGGAAAAAGGCATTCAGGAACTCGCCGCCTCCGACGTGCCCACTGGCCCCGCCATGCTGGACGCCCTGGCCTCCAACCAGCTCTATTTCGACCCTGCAACCAAGGGCGTCTATCTCAAGGACGCAGCCGGGGCTCTGATCGCCGCCAGGACAGGCGCCGCAGCCGAAGGCGTAACTGAAGCGCGGCTCAAGAAGGTGCGCCTGAACAACTCCGTGCGCGCCGCCATGCAAACGGCCCAGGGCGCACTGACCCTCATGTCGCCGGATCCCGCCAAACGGCGGAGCGCAGCGGAGACCGTTTTCAAGTCACGCGATCCCGTTTCGCTGCCGCTCGTGCAGACGGCGCTTGCGGCGGAGAAGGATGTGAAAATTCGCGTCGCTTTCGAACATGCCCGCGCCGCCATCATCGCCAGCGACAAGAGCCAGGACGAGATCAAGCGTCTCGAGGCGATTGATGTGATCAGGGATCGCGGAGATCAGGACGCCGCCTCCCTGCTCTCCTCCATCGCCGCCGCCAATGATGGGCGCGTGAAGGCCTCGGCGGAAGATGGCGCGCGCGCCATCCAGTCACGCCTCGCGCTTTGGGCCCATGTGCAGAACATCTGGTACGGGCTGTCGCTCGGCTCCGTGCTGTTGCTGGCGGCCATTGGTCTGGCCATCACCTTCGGCGTGATGGGCGTCATCAACATGGCCCATGGCGAGATGGTCATGCTCGGCGCCTACACCACCTTTACGGTGCAGGAATGGATCCGCGGCCATAACCCGGCCCTGTTCGATTATTCTCTCTTCATATCGATCCCGCTCGCCTTCGTGGTGACAGGCGTCATCGGGATCATCATCGAACGAACCATCATTCGCTACCTCTACGGGCGGCCGCTTGAGACCCTGCTGGCGACCTTCGGCCTCTCCCTCATGCTGCAGCAGGCGGTGCGCAGCATCTTCGGGGCGAACAATCGCGAGGTGGGCGCGCCCGCCTTCATGTCGGGCTCCTTCGATTTCGGCGCCATCGCCATCACCTCCGGCCGCATGTGGATCATCGTTTTCGCCATCGCCGTCTTCGTCGGACTGCTGATGCTGCTTCGGGTGACGCCCTTTGGTCTGCGCATGCGCGCCGTCACGCAAAACCGCCGCATGGCCTCGGCCATGGGCATCGACACCAACCGCATTGATGCGCTGGCCTTTGGCCTGGGCTCGGGCATTGCGGGGATCGCGGGCGTGGCCCTCTCCCAGATCGACAATGTGTCGCCGAACCTTGGCCAGAGCTACATCATCGACAGCTTCATGGTCGTGGTCTTTGGCGGCGTCGGCAATCTCTGGGGCACCCTGGTGGCGGCGCTTTCGCTGGGCATCGCCAACAAGTTCATGGAGCCCATCGCAGGCGCGGTGCTCGGCAAGATCCTGTTGCTGGTCTTCATCATTCTCTTCATCCAGAAACGCCCCCGTGGCCTCTTCGCCCTCAAGGGCCGTGCGGTGGAGGCCTGACATGCAGGACAAGACCCCTCTCCTCGACACCAAGGGCCTCGTGTTCCTGGTCGTGCTGGCGGCGGCCGCCGTGCTAGTGCCGATCCTGTTTCTGGCGACGCCCGCTGGCTCCAGCCTGCACATGCCCGCCTATCTTGTAGCGCTCATCGGCAAATATCTGTGCTTTGCGCTTCTGGCGCTCGCGCTTGACCTCGTGTGGGGCTATTGCGGGATCCTGTCGCTTGGCCATGGCGCTTTTTTCGCGCTCGGCGGCTACGCCATGGGCATGTATCTCATGCGCCAGATCGGCACACGCGGCGTCTACGCCAACCCCATTCTGCCCGATTTCATGGTCTTCCTGAACTGGAAGGAGTTGCCAATAACCTGGTGGGGCTTCAACTCCTTCTCCTACGCCATGATGATGGTGCTGCTGGCGCCGGGCGTGCTCGCCTTCTGCTTCGGCTGGTTCGCCTTCCGCTCGCGCGTCACCGGCGTCTATCTCTCCATCATAACGCAGGCCATGACCTACGCGCTGCTGCTGGCCTTCTTCCGAAACGACATGGGCTTTGGCGGCAACAACGGACTGACCGATTTCAAGGATATCCTTGGCTTCAACGTGCAGGCCGACGGCACGCGCGCCGCGCTCTTTTCGATCTCGGCCATTGCGTTAGGCGTTGGCTATCTCATCGCCCGCGCCGTGGTCATCTCCAAATTCGGGAAGGTGCTGATCGCCATTCGCGACGCGGAATCGCGCACGCGCTTCATCGGCTATCGCGTGGAGACCTACAAGGTCGTGGTCTTCACCCTTTCGGCCATGATGGCGGGCGTTGCGGGCGCGCTCTATGTGCCGCAGGTCGGCATCATCAACCCCAGCGAATTCTCCCCCGCCAATTCCATCGAGGCGGTGATCTGGGTGGCTGTGGGCGGACGCGGCACCCTGGTGGGCGCAGCGCTTGGCGCAGTGCTTGTGAACTTCGCCAAGACCTGGTTCACCGGCGCCCTGCCCGAACTCTGGCTCTTCGCGCTGGGCCTGCTCTTCATCCTCGTCACCATCTTCCTGCCCAAGGGTATCCTGGGCACGGCGGGCGAATATATCGCGCGCCTGCGCGGCAAGCCGCCAGCGACGACGACGCCCCAACCCAAGCCTGCGGAGTAACGCCATGACCGGTCTGGCCAAGGACAATCCCGCCCTCACCTCCTCGGTGCTCTATCTCGACGGCGTCTGCGTGAGCTTTGACGGCTACAAGGCCCTTCGCGGCCTGTCGCTCACGCTGGAGCACGGCGAGATGCGCGCCATCATCGGCCCCAATGGCGCGGGCAAGACAACGATGATGGACATCATCACCGGCAAGACGCGCCCCGATGAAGGCGACATCTATTTCAATGGCGTTCATGATCTCACCAAACTTGACGAACCCTCCATCGCCGAGCTTGGCATTGGCCGCAAATTCCAGAAGCCCACGGTCTTCGAAAGCCATACGGTCGAAGACAACATTCTGCTGGCGTTAAAGGCTCCGCGCGGCGCTTTCGCCACTCTTTTCGGCAAGGCGCCTGCCGATCAACGCATGCGCATCGACCAGATTCTGGAGACCACCCGCCTGAAAGACCACCGCGCAAGGCTGGCGGCCGATTTGTCCCATGGGCAGAAGCAATGGCTGGAGATCGGCATGCTGCTGGCGCAGGATCCCAAGCTGCTTCTCGTCGATGAGCCCGTGGCGGGCATGACCGACGCGGAGACAGCCCAGACCGCTGAACTCCTGCGCGAAATCGCGAAGGACCATTCTGTGGTCGTGGTGGAGCACGACATGACCTTCGTGCGCGACCTCGGCGTGAAGGTCACGGTGCTGCACGAAGGATCCGTTCTGGCCGAAGGGCCACTTGATGTGGTGAGCGCCGATCCGCGCGTCATCGAAGTCTATCTGGGACGCTGACATGCTGGCGGTTGACTCCATTGATCTTTTCTACGGCGCCGCGCAGGCGCTGCGCTCCGTCAGTTTCGAGGCGAAGCCCGGTCGCGTGACCTGCGTGCTTGGTCGCAATGGCGTGGGCAAGACCTCGCTTATGCGCGCCATCATCGGCCATCAGGCGATCTCCTCCGGCCGCATCATGTGGGACGGCGTCGATGTGGCGAAACTTGCGCCCCATCAACGCGCGCGTCGCGGCATCGCCTATGTGCCGCAGGGGCGCGAAATCTTCCCCCTGCTCTCCGTGCGCGAGAATCTCGAAACGGGGTTTGCGCCCCTGCCGCGCGCGCAGCAGTTCGTGCCTGATGAAATTTTCGATCTCTTCCCCGTGCTGAAGGACATGCTCTGGCGGCGCGGCGGCGATCTGTCGGGCGGGCAACAGCAGCAGCTCGCCATCGGCCGCGCGCTGGTGACGCGGCCAAGGCTTCTCGTGCTCGACGAGCCCACCGAAGGCATTCAGCCCTCGATCATCAAGGATATCGGTCGCGCCATCGAATATCTGCGCGAAAAGGGCGACATGGCCATCGTGCTGGTGGAGCAATATTTCGATTTCGCCCGCGAACTGGCGGACGATTTCATCGTGATGGATCGCGGCGCCGTCGTCATGAACGGCGACAAGGCCTCGATGGTGGAATCCGAAGTGCGCAGCTACATGTCGGTGTGATCGTGAACCCTGTTACCGCCCAGGTTCCGCCCTATGTCCGCGCAGTCGGTGAATTGCGCGCGGACTTCCAGTCAGTGGGCTCCGGCACGCAGGCGATGAACGTGTTCGAGACCGGCGGCCTGCGTCTGCGCTGCCCCAGGGTGGCGCAGGGCTGCGAGGGCGTGCTGATCAACACAGGCGGCGGCGTCGCGGGTGGCGACAAGTGCTCTTATGATTTCGATGTTGGCCCCAGGGCGCAGGTCACCTTCACCACCCAATCAGCTGAAAAAATATATCGCGCGCAATCAAACGCCGCTGAAATCGACGTCGCCCTGCGCATCGGCGCCCATGCCATGGTCGAATGGCTGCCACAGGAGACGATTCTGTTCAGCGGCGCGCGCCTCAATCGCCGCCTCGACATGGATCTCGAGGAGACCAGCAGCCTCACCATGCTGGAAAGCGTGATCTATGGCCGCATGGCCATGGGCGAGACGGAAGTGACCGGCGCCTTCCGCGATCGTTGGCGCATCAGGCGCGGCCGTCGCCTGCTCTTCGCCGAAGACATGCGCCTTGATGGCGACATGACCGCAGCACTGGATCGTCCCGCCGTGGGCGATGGCGCCCGGGCCAACGCCACCTTCCTGCATGTGGCGCCGGACGCCGAAGCACGCCTTGAAGAGATCCGCGCGAGCCTCGCCGAGGCCCCCTGCGAATGGGGCGCGAGCGCATGGAACGGCATGGCGCTCGTTCGCCTTCTGTCGCCCTCGCCTGAAAAGATGCGGGCTGCTATTGTCTCACTGCTGCAATCTTTCCGCGGGCGCGACGCCCCGCGCGTCTGGCAATAATCCCGGGTGTTTCCATGAATCTGACTCCGCGCGAAAAGGACAAGCTGCTGATCGCCATGGCCGCCAATGTGGCGCGCCGCAGGCTGGAGCGCGGCGTGAAGCTCAATCACCCCGAGGCCATCGCCCTCATCACGGATTTCGTGGTGGAAGGCGCGCGCGACGGGCGCAGCGTCGCCGAACTCATGGAGGCCGGCGCCCATGTGATCACTGTCGATCAAGTCATGGACGGCATCGCCGAGATGATCCACGACATTCAGATCGAGGCGACTTTTCCCGATGGCACGAAGCTCGTCACCGTGCATCACCCCATTCGCGGCGGCTCCACGGAACACGCGCCCGGCGAAGTGGTGACGCCTGCTGGCGACATCATCATGAACGAGGGTCGGCAGACCCTGACGCTGACCGTGGCGAACACGGGTGACCGGCCCATTCAGGTCGGCTCGCACTACCATTTCTTCGAAACCAATCCGGCCCTGCGCTTTGACCGCGCCAAGGCGCGCGGCATGCGGCTCGACATTGCGGCGGGCACAGCCGTGCGCTTCGAGCCCGGCCAGACGCGCGATGTGACCCTTGTGGCCCTTGCGGGCCGCCGCGAGGTCTATGGCTTCCGGCAAGATGTGATGGGCAAGCTCTGAGCGGGAGACGACACATGAGCAACAAGCTTTCCCGCGCCGCCTATGCGGATATGTTCGGCCCCACCAAGGGCGACAAGGTGCGGCTCGCCGACACC